>NZ_LZIK01000063.1:0-320246 GCF_001667105.1 Mycobacterium sp. 852002-51152_SCH6134967
CACTGACCACCCCACCCCCAACCCGCCGGCCCCACCAGGGCCGGCGGGTTTATTCGTCCCGGATCGTGGGCCTCACGACCCTCGTCGGCTCCGAGGCGGCCGCGGAGCACTGCCGAGGAAGCGAAGAACCGCATAGCGGGAACGCCAGCAGAGCGCATGGCTGGAATTCCGCGGCGTGTTTGCCGCCATGGCCGCGAAGAATCTGCCAAGGTCGCAAGTCTGTGCCAATACGCGCGCCAGGCGGCACACGACGGGAGATCACGTGAACGAAGCTCGAAGCGTCCTCTACCGGCGCGGCGCCCTCGCCATGTCATCGGTCGCGGTCACGACGGCCATGTGGTTGGGTGCCATATCGCCGGCTTTGGCCGATCCGTACGAGGACGGCGACTCGACCGAGGTCGTCGATAACTCCGGCTCCTACGCCGAACCCGTCGAAGAACCGGCCCCGGAGGACCCGGGCGAGCCGGCCGGCGAGGCTCCCGAGCCGGACGCACCGGCACTCGACGAGGCGGGGCCGGCCGAAGCACCCGACGAACCGGGACCGGGAGGAGCACCCGACGAACCGGGACCGGGCGAGGCACCGGGTGATCCGGGCGACCCGGACACGAACGTCGCCGACCCGGCAATCGATGCCGACACCGCCGACCCCGACATCGCCGAGGTGTCGCAGGGAGACTTCGACGAGGCTCACGGCGCCGATGCGGTGGACGTCGAGTCGGAGTCCGCGTCGGAGACGGAGGTCATCGAACTCACGGAATCGCTGGAGTCGTTCACCAGCACCACGACCACGACCACGACCACGTCCTCAACGTGGAGCAGCCCGGTGACGCAATGGAATTCGAGATGGACCGGCTATGACCGCTGGTATCGGCCCGTCTTCACCAATCCGTACAAATCGCCGCTGCAGATCGTCTACCCGTACAACAACACCACCCGCGTCGTCGACGTCCCACCGAGCGGTCGCGCCGTACTCACGGTGCCCAATCCCGGCGTGTACAGCTTCACGGCGGTGAACCGCGACCCCTCCGGCAAGCCGGTCACGGTGTCCACTGGAAGCTTTTCCGGTGGCGGCTATCAGCCGGCTCCCGGTCAGCCGCCGCCGCCAAAACCGAAGCCGCCGACGACCTTCAAGAACGTGCTCGTACAGCTCAAGTACAAGGACGGAGAGTCGAAACCGTTCCGGGTCAAGACGCTGGCCGATCTCGGCGATGACCCGTCGGTCGGTGGTCATCGCGTGCTTCTCGACGAGGAGACCCCCGCGTGGGGGCGCTGGACCAAGACCGGAGGCGGTGAGCGCTTGTTCGAGATCACCAGCACGCAGCAACTACCGGGACTGGTCGCGCCGTCACAAGGTCCCCTCCCCGGGTACCAGGTTCAGTTGACCAGCAACGAAACTGCGGCGCCGACCCAAGACACCTGGGTGAAGCCGGTGGCCATCGGCGCGGCCCTCGCCGGCGCGCTGGCGATCGGCGCGGTGGTGTATTTCCTCCTGTCAGGCCGTCGGCGCAAGACTGCGCCGTAACGGCCGAACGCGTCGAAGGTCTCGATTCAGCGACATCACGGACACAACCGGGTATTGCCGTGTCCCGTCACCGTGAATTGGCCTGACAGAACCGTAAATTCCTGAGTCACTATGACAAAGGTCTTGCACACATTGGCAATCGCGGTCGCCTTGCCGGCAACCGCATGCGTTGCACTCGCAGGGACGGCGTCCGCCGATCCTCCGCTACTCAACGGGTCCTACACCGAAGTGGACGGCGACTCCATTCTGGTGTTGACCTTCGCGACCAGCTGCGGTCCTGCCGGTTGTACCGGCACGGTCGCCAGTAACCAGGGATGGCAGACGCCCGCCACGTTCTCTGGCGGCCGCTGGACCTTCACCGTCTCCAAGCCCGGCGGTCTCACCTGTGAAGACGGCAGCTACGAACCGGCCGTGGTGTCGATGTCGGTCGATCCCACAACGCTCAGTGGCGTGCTCTCCTCGGACTCCAATTACGGCTGCGCGGGCGGCGTCGTGACCCAAAGCCCGTTCCAGCTGCGAAAGGTCGGCTGAGTCAGCCCCGGATGGCGGTGCGGAACCTGTCCCGGTAAGCCTTCGGTGATACACCGAGGTGTTCGACGAACGCTCGTCGAAGGGTCTCCGTGCTGCCGAAGCCTGCGAGGTGTGCCGTATCGGTGACGGTGCGGCCGGCGTCGAGTGCTGCACGGGCGGCATCGATTCGGATCATCTCGACGTACTCGGCAGGAGTCATCCCGAGCTCGGAACGGAATAGTCGTGTCAACTGGCGAGTGCTCAACGAAGCGCGCAGCGCAAGCGATTTCACGCTGTGGTTCCCTGCAGGGTTGGCCGCGATCGACTCGGTGACCACTCGAAGCGCTGACTGTGGCGGTGGGTTCGCCTCGACGAGCGCAGAGAACTGCGACTGTCCGCCAGCGCGTTTGAGGTAAACGACCAACCAACGAGCCACATCACGCACGAGGTCGGCGTCGTGATCCTGTTCGACCAGCGCAAGCGCGAGGTCGATGCCCGATGACACCCCGGCCGAGGTGAAGATGTCGCCGTCACGGACGAACAGTGCATCCGGCTCCACGGTGATGTCAGGGAAAGCCCTTGCCAGTCTTCGGGTTTCACGCCAATGCGTGGTGGCACGCCGCCCCCTGAGCAAACCGGCCTGCGCAAGGATGAACGACCCGGTACAGATCGAACCGAGCCGCCGAGTCCGATCCGCGAGCGACTTCACAGCCTCGACCAGTGCGCGGTCGATCGGGCGCGCCGGAATGTTGTCACTGCCTGCCACCAGGACGGTGTCGGCGGATTCGATGGACGCGATGCTGTCGGTGACACCCAAGCGGATCCCAATCGAGGTCGTCACATCGCGTCCGTCAACCGATGCGATCTTGATCTGGTAGTCGCCGCCGAACCGGTTGGCCTCGGCGAAGACCTCGCCGGCTCCGGCGACGTCCAGCATCGTGACCTCGTCGAAGACGACAATCACCACCACCCGCGAGAAGGCACCCGCCACCACAGCGCCATTGTGTCGCATTTTGTGGGCCGAACGGCTCATTAGCCGTGTGCGCACGAGCCGCCGCGTGCGTTGACTCAATCGCAAGAGTCCATATGTGAGGAGGCTGACGATGAGCATCGAATCGATCCAAACGATCGCCGGCATAGCGATACCCGACAGCGCGCTGGTGCGCGAGGTGACCGACTACATTCGCGACGCCGAAGACGACCTGCTGTTCGACCATTCGCGCAGAGTGTTCCTGTTCGGCGCGCTGCGGGGCAACCGACTGGGGCTGAAGCCCGACCTCGAGTTGCTCTATGTCGCCGCCATGTTCCACGACCTGGGTCTCACCGAGCGCTACCGCACCTCCGAACTGCGCTTCGAAGTCGACGGCGCGAACGCCGCCCGCGACTTCCTGCTCGAGCGCGGCGTCGACGCCGCCGATGCCCGGAAGGTCTGGCTGGGCATCGCCTTGCACACCACCCCGGGCGTACCGCAATTCCTCGACCCCGAGATCGCGCTGGTGATCGCCGGTGTCGAGGCGGACGTCGTCGGGATCGGCCGCGAAGAGCTCACACCGGAGGCCATCGACGCGGTGACCGCGGCCCATCCCCGTCCCGACTTCAAGAACCGCATCCTGGCGGCCTTCAACGACGGCATGAAACATCGCCCGGACACCACCTTCGGGACGATGAACGCCGATGTGCTGGCGCACTTCGACCCGACGTTCGAGCGGCAGGACTTCGTCGACCTCATCTTGAACAACAGCTGGCCCGAGTAGCGGGGAAGGAGTATAGAAATGGATGTCCACGAAGCGCTGTACACCACCAGGATGATGCGGCGATTGCGACCCGATCCGATTCCGCTCGAGACACAGGCCCGCATCCTGGATGCCGCCGTTCGCGCTCCCAACGGAGGCAACACCCAGCGTTGGCATTTCGTCGCCGTTGACGATCCGCGACTAATTCGTCAGTTTGCGCAGTTGTTCCGCCAGGCTCGCGACCTCGAATACGAGAAGTTCATGACCGGTACGGGACCGATGGTCGCGACGGCACCCGGCGCCGACGACGCCGCGCACGTCGCAACGATGCGTCGAATGAAAGGTTCGGGGAACTACCTCGCCGACCATTTCGAGGAAGTCCCCTTGTTGCTCTTCGTCTTCGCCATCGACGACCTCGGGGGCGCCAACATCTACCCGGCGATCTGGAGCGCGTTGCTCGCGGCCCGCGCCGAGGGCGTCGGCGGCGTCATGACGATGGTGCTCCGCAATTTCGAAGCACAGGTGAACGAGCTGCTCGGGGTTCCCGTCGGAGAGGGTTGGCGGATGTCGGCCATGCTGGCCCTCGGTTATCCCCTCGGTAAGTGGGGCGTGGCCGCCAATCGGCGACCCGTACACGAGGTTTCTTCCCGCAACCATTGGAATTCACCATTCGGCGTCGAGGTGCCGCAGCCGCTGTGGCCGCCGCAGGGTGAGATCCCGCCACGTCTGGCCGCGACGGGTTAACCGCTGCCGACATGACTCACGAAGGAGGCTGCCATGTCCATGACGAAGGATGCCGTGCTGACTGTGATGCAGCCCGGCGAAGGCGATGTCGTGCCCATCCCAGGCTTCGGGGCGGTCTTCAAGCTCGTCAGCCGGACCACTGGCGGCTTGGTGTCGATCGTCGAGCATCCGTTCCCGGTCGGCACGATCACCGCGGCGCATCGCCACACGCGCGAGGATGAGCACTCGTATGTCCTGGCCGGCGAGATCGGCTTCCGATCCGACGACAGCGAAGTGGTGCTCGGGCCGGGCGGCTACATCACCAAACCCCGCGGCCAGATGCACGCTATGTGGAATGCGGGAAGCGAACCGGGGCGAATCATCGAAATCATCACTCCGGGAGGTGGTTTCGAAAACTACTTCCGCGAACTCGGCGAGCTGCTCATGTCCGGCGAGGCAACGGCACAGCCCAGCGCCCCGTTGCACGAATCAGCCGAGTTTACTGAACTCGCAACGAAATACGGTTTGACATACGCGACGCCCGACTGGTTCGACGACGTCAGAAGACGGTACGGTTTGTCTCCCGCGACACATTGAGACCCGGAAGTATGCCTCGGAGTCCGACGGCGTTCCTAGACGGCCGGTTCGGGATCTTGTCGGCTAGTTCGAAAAGCCATGGATCATCGAGCAGTACGCGATAGCCACCGACCGCTGGGACATCGCCGACATCAGTGAACATCCTGACCCGGAACGGCTTCGATTCTCCGTCTTTGTCCTTGAGCCTTACGAGCACGTTCTTGAAGGTCGCCGGAGGCTCGGGTTTTGGCGGCGACTGACTGGGAGCCGTGAGGACTGCGCGTTGGCTCGGCGGGACATCGAAGACTCGGTTGTTGTCGGGATAGATGATCTGGATCGATGTGCTGTACGGATTGGTGAAGGCGGGCCGATCCCAGCGGTCATAATCGATTCATTTCAATTCCATTGCGTCACTGAGCTGCACCACGTCGAGAACGTGGTGGTTGTGGTGCTGGTGAACGACTCCAGCCACTCCGAAAGCTCGGTAACCTCGGTTTCGGACACCGTCGGCGAGTCGACCCTCACGGCTTGGCGCCGTGAGCCTCCTCGGAGTCCTCCTGGGAAACCTCCGCGTTGTCCAGGTCGGCCGTGTCGGCATCGACGGCCGGGTCGGCGACGTTCGAAGCGGGTTCCTCTAGGTCGGGAGTCGGCGCCTCCGGCTCGGGAGCCTCACCGACCGGCTCGCCACGCCATCCTCATCCTCGTACGGATCAGCAAACGCGGGCGGCACGGCACCCAGCCAACATGGCCGTCGTGACAGCAAGCGATGGCGAGACCAGGACGCTGCGCCGATACAACTAGTCACCGTCAGGGCTGCTCGGCGCTGTCCGCGTCCGTCAGTCCCAACGCTGTATCCGCTTCGGAGAAAACTTGCCTCGCTGTATCGCCGGCACCACCAATCCGGGGCGACCATCGGTGTGAAATCGCAGATATCGGCCTCGGCGCGATGCTAGGGTGCTCGCGAATGTGACCCTTATACGCCGGTGAAGGGCACGTTCTGTGACTGGATCGTCGAAGAGGGGGACAGATGCTCCAGGAACAGCGTAACGAGGCCGTCACACTCCGTGGTGAGCATGGTTGGTGGGTGCCTGAGGGTGAATCAGATGACCCAGGACACGATCGGCGATCATGGAGCGTTGCCGCCCTCAAGGCCTCCGCACTGAGAACCTCCGTCGGTTTGCTGTTCGCCGCGGTCCTGTGGCTGCTCGGGCTACGGCTCGGAGCCACTCTGCTCGTGCTGGTGTTGATCGCGCTCGCGGCGATTGCCGTCTTTCGGCCGGCCGCAGGGGCGACGATCGACCGCGGCATCGCCAGGGTGGCGGCGTTCGTGGCACGAGTTATCGCGAAGGTTGTGTTGGCGATCGTCTACTTCGTCGTCATAACCCCGGTGTCTCTCGTTCTTCGCCTCGTCGGTCGCAACCCTCTCAATTCACCCGGTGCCAGTCCCGGAAGCACCTGGATCACCAAGCCGCGTGTATCCGATCCGGCGATGGCTCGCCGCCAGTTCAGCGTTGAACCGGAGGTGATCGGATGGAAGCCAAAGGGACGGGCCGCCACCGCGAGACACATTGCGGTGATGACATTTCGCGCCGCCCTGGTGTTAATTGTCGTCGATCTTGCCATCGGGCTTGCATTCCCGCACTGGGCCGCCCATGGCGGCGTCCGCGTAGGAGGCAAGCAAGGCACGTGGGACGACATCTTTGCCGCACAGATCTCCTCTGCGGCAATGGCAGATGATCAAGAGTGGGCTGCCGACTGGTTCAACGAGTTCAAGTACGTATACACGCACAACGTGTATACGCCGCTCTTAGGCATGGTGAATCAGGACCACACGGGCAAGTACATCAACATCGTCGACCGCGCTCGCAAGACATATACCGCTGACGGGGTCGGAGAGGACGCCGCATCGGTATACATGTTCGGCGGGTCGACAATGTGGGGCTACGGTCAACGCGACTTGTACACGATCCCTTCCCAAGTGGCTCGATTCGCCGAAAAGGACGGTATTCCAGTCCGTATCACCAACTACGGGCAGGTCGCATGGGGAATCTGGCAAGAACTCGCCCTCCTTCAACAGCTGCTCAGCGAAGGTCGGGTCCCCGACGTGGCAGTTTTTTATGACGGCGCGAACGACGTTGCCGAGCAGGTAGAAGGACTCACGACCGAACCTACGTACCCGGGTGGGCACTTCGTAAGCCAGGCTGTGGAAAGGGCTCGCCTGCGTGGAGGGCTGGCGGGCCTCAAAGACTCTCTCATGGCTTTTTACTCGCAACACAGCATCCTGACGCGCATCGCCCTGACGTCTAACTCTAAGAGGGCTTCTCCGGAATTCACTCCAGAGCTGACCCACGAACGGGCACGCAACGCTGTGAACCTTTACGAAAGGGCGATCGAGGTCATCGAACAGCTGGCTAGGAGCTACGGTTTCAAGGCCGTGTTCGCCTGGCAGCCACTTGCTTATAGCACTGAGGGCGGCGATGCCGAACGCTACGCGAGCCCCGACGAGTGGGGAGTTGGAGCGGCGTTTCTCGACGCGTCCAAACTCGTGGCCCCTCCAGCCATCAATCTCGCCGACGCACTGGACGGCGTTGAAGAACCCGTGTTCGTGGACAACGCACATACCAATGAGTTTGGCGCGGAACTCGTTGCACGAATCATCTATCCACACCTGGGGCTGAAGTCATGAGCAATCGCGAACTTGTCGGTGAAATCGTCAACCTGCTCCCCGGCACGGTGCGATCATGAACATCCTGGGTATAAGTGCCTTCTACCACGACTCGGCTGCTGCTTTGGTGCGAGATGGGCAGATCATCGCTGCCGCGCAGGAGGAACGGTTCACACGTCTCAAGCACGACCCGGGTTTCCCGAAATACTCGATCGAGTATTGCCTCGCCGCAGGAGGCGTCGACCGCACTGGAATCGATGCAATCGCCTTCTACGAGAAGCCGATATCCCGGTTCATTCGTCTACTCAAGACGTACGCCGCCATTGCCCCACGGGGTTTTCGGTCCTTCTCCACCGCGCTTCCGCAGTGGTTGGGAACGAAACTCTGGATTACCTATGAAATCGAACGCAACCTGAAAGCGCTCGGGTACCGGATGCCCTCGGACTTGTACTTCACCGAGCATCACGAGAGTCATGCGGCAAGCGCTTTCTACCCCTCACCATTCGAATCGGCCGCCGTCCTCACGATGGACGGCGTCGGCGAGTGGGCGACGGCGAGCATCGGCCGTGGGGTCAACAATCAGCTGGAGATCCATCGCGAAATGCGGTTCCCACACTCGGTAGGACTGCTCTACTCCGCGTTCACCTATTTTTGCGGCTTCCGAGTCAACTCAGGCGAATACAAACTTATGGGCCTCGCGCCGTACGGTGAGCCGGCGTATGTAGATGTCATTACGGACAACCTTGTCGACATCAACGCAGACGGTTCGATCCAGCTCAATCTCAGGTACTTCGACTTCCTGGGCGGCCTCACTATGACGAATGACCGTTTTGCCGAGCTGTTCGGCGGGCCCCCGCGTCCTCCAGAAAGCGAGATCACTCGGAGGGAGATGGATATTGCCCGCTCAATCCAGGATGTGACAGAAGAGATCGTGATGAGGATGGCCGCGACGACGGCAGCCATCACTCAGGAGAAAAACTTGTGCTTGGCGGGTGGTGTTGCTCTCAACAGCGTCGCGAACGGGAGGCTGCTCCGCGAAGGGCCCTTCACCGACATCTGGATCCAGCCGGCGGCTGGGGACGCAGGAGGTTCCGTAGGCGCGGCTTTGCACACGTGGTACCAGATCGCCGGTAACCCAAGACATGTCGCAGGCGACCGCATGCAGGGGGCGTACCTCGGACCGCAATTCTCCGCGGACGACATTTCTGCATATCTCTCGTCACACGGCTACCCTTTCCAAACGGTCACCGACACCGACGAGCGTGCCCGACGAATCGCGGAGCTCGTCGCAGAAGGCAACGTCGTGGGTCTGTTCACCGGCCGCATGGAGTTCGGACCTCGAGCCCTCGGGAATCGTTCCATCCTTGGTGACGCTCGGTCACCCCAAATGCAGTCGGTCATGAACTTGAAAATCAAGTATCGAGAGTCGTTCCGCCCGTTCGCGCCATCGGTTCTCGAGGAGAGAGCGAAGGATTACTTCGACCTCGACGCACCTTCGCCATACATGCTCTTGGTGAGTCCGGTCCGGGAGGAGATACGCACCGCTCCCAGCAAGGCTGGGTCAGGCGAGATCTGGAGTGAGGTCAACAAGGTGCGGTCGTCTATCCCGGCGGTCACCCATGTCGACTACTCCGCACGCATTCAGACGGTCTCGCGAGAAACGAACCCGTTCTACCACAACGTTCTAGCGTCATTCGAGGATCTGACGGGTTGCCCCGTAGTCGTCAACACTTCGTTCAACGTCCGAGGAGAGCCGATTGTCTGTACTCCACAAGACGCTTACCGATGTTTCATGAATACCGAGATGGACTATCTGATCCTCGAGGATCATGTATTAGACAAACGACTCCAGCCGGGCCGTGAGGACAGGGAACTGTTCCACATCGCGACAGTACTCGACTGATGCGGCGCGCCTTCTATGCCTGGAAAATGCTGACAGAGTTCAGCAGGTACGCGGTCGTCAACAGAGCCTATTGGGTGATCCCAATGATCATACTGCTGCTGGGCGTCGCGGGGTTGCTCGGCGTCGTCCAAGTGACCGTTCCCTTCACCCTGTACGCGCTTTTCTGAGCTCCGTTCGGTAGCGCAGATCCAGCGGCTTCCCGGCGCTCGCCATCTACCACGGACCGCGCCGCAGGTGCTGGCAGCTCTTCCCTCAACGGGGCAGTCGGGGAAACGCAAGCTGTGCCGGAGTTTCGATCCGGTCTTGGCCGCCGTTAGCTACCCAGAGACGTATTTCTCGGAACAGATTCCGCAGCAAATAGAAGCGCATCAGTTAGTACAAACACAAGCTGGCGGAAGAGCACAAGGTCAGGTCCTGAGCTACTTAAACGGAAATGCTTGGGCGTCTGGGTGAAGCCCGACTGCTCGATCAATCGTTTTCTGGATCAACGCATTTCGACCGCTTGCTGTCATTACAAGGGCAAACACCGACAGGGCGCCGAACTCCGTAGGATTATCTCGTCCACGCCGCGTGCCGACATGCTCCTCGGACATCGATGGCGGCTCACTTGTGGGGCTCACGCAGTCTTGAGCCCAGGAGGTTCAATGCGCAGCCGAGCGCCTATCGACACAGCGGTGAACACGATGGGCTGGACTTGTCGATCGACCGGCGGATGTGATGGTCAGTCAAGCGGACTCGGATGTCCCGATCGGACATCAAGATGTATGGGCGCCGTCCGCGGAAGTTGGTCAGATATAAACACACGACTGCGCGGCTAAGGCTAATCACATTGGCAGAGCGAAGCTTACAGTCAGCAAATGCTCTACAAATTGCCTTAGAACCCATTTCACGAAACGGCTCATCCGACCTTATACAACACTGCTCCCCAATCTTTCCGCCGCAGTTAGACTTCGGCGTGACCTATTCCGGGCTCAACGATCTCTTTAGTGAACATTCCGAGTTGTTGTGCTGCCCGCACTGTGGCGCCACCCTAACGCTCCATGGTGATGGCTTCAGATGTGCGCAGTGTCAGCAGTGGCATCCCGCACAAGACGACATCGCATCGCTTTTCATCCCGAACGAGTGGAGCGACTCGAAGCAGGACGTCACCCAGAAGATCAAGGCGTTCTACGAGGCGAACCCCTTCCCGAACTACGACGACTTCGACAGCGTCGGCAGCTTGATCGACAAGGCGCGAAAGGCGGTGTTCGCCAAGCTGCTCGACGAGCAGGTCCCGACTGGCGCGCGCGTGATCGAATGCGGCTGCGGCACCGGACAGCTCGCTAACTTTCTCGCCATCCGTAACCGGACAGTGATCGGGACGGACCTCTGCCTGAACTCGCTTAAGATGGCCACAGCCTTCAAGCAACAGAACAATCTCAAGCGCGCCCACTTTCTGCAAATGAATCTGTTCAGGCCGGCGTTCAAACCGGGCACGTTCGACTTGGTGATCTCAAACGGGGTGTTGCACCATACGAGCGATCCACAGCTCGGCTTCGAGTCGATCTCGCGGCTGGTGCGGCCAGGCGGCTACATCATGATCGGGCTCTATCACAAGTTTGGGCGGCTGGCCACAGACATCCGTCGCTTCGCCTTCAAAGCCACAAACGATCGCATGATGTTTCTCGATCGCCACGCCGTCGATGCGCGCGTCAGCACGCAGAAGCGCCGGTCATGGTTCATGGATCAGTACAAGAACCCACACGAATCGAAACACACCATCGGCGAGGTAGTCGGATGGCTCAAGAACGTCGGCTTCGACTTCGTGCACGCGATTCCGAAGACAGAGCCGTTCGCCGAGTTGGCCGAAGACGAGCAGCTTTTCAAGCCGGAGCGGCTCGGCAACAGGTTCGAGCGCATGCTGGTGAATCTGGGAATGATGTTTACAGGCCACCGCGAGGGCGGATTCTTCATCGTCATCGCGCGGAGGCCGGTGGAACTCGGGGCCAATCCGTAGTTCGTCTACCCACGTCCTGAATCAAGAACCGCAACGTGGCTGGCTTCGATGACGGCATGAATGCTGCGCGTCAATTTCAGCAATTCATCGGCACATTGGCGATAGTCTCGCCTCAGCCTGGCAGTGAGCGGCTGGAATTAGCCGAGCTTTCCTGCCGAGACTGTCGAAGGAGGTGTCCGATGTCCGAACTCTCGAAAATTGTTAGCCGATGCGCCGGTACGGTGGTTCTCGGATGCGCGCTCGCCGCGGTTCCCGTTGTCACCGCGCTAGGCGGTGCGCCTGCGCAGTCGGGCGCCGAACCGGCATGCATCGGAAGTGAATCCATTGTCGATGGCACTCCGACGTGCGTGCCGGCGCCCACCGCCCCTGCCGCACCCGATGCCCCTCCGGCGCCGGTCGACAGCCAACAGCCCGACGGCGGGCATCACTGACGCGACGACAAACAGCCCCGGGCCATACGGCGCCGGGGCTGTCTGAGGGCAGACGATCTATTCGTCCTATTCGTCGCCGCCGCCGTCACTCTTGTTATCGCCGCTCTCGTTGGTGTTGCTGCCGTTCTCGTCGCCCGCCTTGGCGACGCCCGAGTCGGCGTTCTTGTCGGCGTTCGCAGCACTCGATCCCGGCACCCTGGCGACGGTTCCGGGCGTCACCTTGTTGGCGCCGCCGTCCCCGTTGTCCTTCTTGGTGCCGCGGTAGCGGCTTTCCGGCGTCACCTTTTTGGCGCCGCCGATGGAGTCGGTCTTGCTACTGGCGCTTTGACCGGTGCTGTCGCTCTCATCGGAGCCGGCGCCGACGCGGTTGAGGTTTCCCGCGGCCGACTGCACTGCCTCGACCGCATCGCCGACCCCGTCGCGAACGTCGGCCACCTGTCGGCCGACCTGTCGCTGCAGTTGGCCGAGTTCGGACTGGCTCGGTGTCGGCAAGTCGGGTGTCTGACGCTCAACCTCTGAGGCCACGCTCGAAATCTGCTCTCCGGCTCGAGAACTGACGGTCTTCAGGATCGACCCTGGCGCTGCCAGCATCGTATTAAGCTGAGCACGCTGCTCGGTTGTCAGTCCGATCTTCGTCTGCTCGACGAACCGCGTCACCGCGCGCGTCAACACATCGGTCAGCTCGTCGCCCACACCTGCGCCCAGCAGGCGAACGAAATCACCTGGCAACATCGCCATCTGGGCGGATGTGAGTGCCGGCGTACCGAACAACATCGGCTCACCGAACTTGTCGAGCGAACGGGCGTACGTGCCGTCTGCATTTCGCACGACGTCGGTGTATCCGATGTTGACCAGCATCTTGAGAACCGGTTCGAGCGCATCCGCCAGCGGTGTGTTGACGTCTTCCCCGGTGGCCAGGCCGATGGCGGCCGAGGCCAGTCGAGGCAGCGCCAGCAGTGGCAGCTCGTCGACCGGCAGCGTGTAGTAGATCGTGCCGTCAGGGCCGACATATCCACCCGCGCCGAGGTTTCCGAAGTCGACTCCGGTCAACAGGTTGGTCAACAGCACGGCCGATGCAACCGAGTTGGCCCATGCGATGGGGTTGGCGGTCGCGGGGGCGTCTGAGAGCAGGTCGTATTGCCAACCAACGTCGGCCTTGACCGTCACGATGATCGGTTCGCCGTCGACCGAGTCGATCACGGTCTGCAGGTTGCCGAGCTCGTCGAAGGTGATGTCGCCGGCATTTCCCGTGAGCAGCTTGGTGATCAGGTCGGGGTCAAAGCCGTCCGGCAGCACGTCCTGGCGGTCGGGGGTCACCGGGTTGACCCCGGTGAGCTCTTCGTATATCGGCGCGAAGCGCGAGTAGAGACCGCCGTTCACCCGACCGGGGTTCCGCACGAGCAGCAGCGACAGCAGGGTCACGTCGACGACGCCGCCCTCCTGCACCGTCTCCCAGCCCACCGGTGGCGCATCCGGGAATTCGAGGTCACCAGGCAGCGGAATCTCGAGCGGATTGTTCGTGGTGTCGGTCCGTGTCACTGTGACCTTGCCGTCACCGAAGGTGAGCCGGATTTTGCGCGGTCCGGTTTCCGGATCGCCGACGGCGAACGGGTTGTAACCCTCGTGGGTGTTGCCGTTGGCGCTGTCGATGAATGCTTGATACGCCTGCCCCGCCGCGATCGCCCCGTCGCCGTAGGCGATGAGGTTGACGTTGGTCAGGTAGGCGGTCCAGTTCAGCACCGGCGCAAGGGCACTGAGGTCGCCGTTCTCGATCGCGTGCGCCAGATAGGCAAGCTGTCCGACCGTTGGTAGGGCCGCGACGTCCTCAGGCGAGGCAACCCATTGACCCGAGGTGGTCGTGGTCCAGTAGCCGTCGTCCTTCCAACCGAATTCCGGTACCTCCGTGGTGAATTCGATGGTCTGGGGGATGTTGGTCACGGCGGCCAGCGCGGCGGCCAAGCCGGCGCTGTGCCCCGCAGCGGCGGCGGCGGCCGCGACGGTGGGGTTCTTGGCCGCGGCCTGGGCAGCCGCGACGGCGGCCTTGCCGGCCTCGAGCGCTGCCTCACCCTTGGCGAATGCGTCCGCAGCCGACTTGATCGGTCCGGAAGGGTTCTTCGGATTGCAGATGACCTTGCAGTACTTCTGGACGTACTCGTTGTACTTGCGCGTGTAGACCTGCGCGTACGTGGTGTTGTACGCCGCGGTGGAAGCATCCTCCGAAGCCTTGGCGATGTACGCGGCGCGAGCGACCTCGTAGCCACCGTCGTAGGCGAGGGTGTACGCCTCGTCATACAGCGGGTTGGGCTCGTTGACCGATACCGTGTGTGAGCCGGTCTGGCCCCATTCGCCCGGCGTGTAGTACTGCTCCTGGCCCGGATCGGTCGGATCCAACGGGTTGACCGGCGTGTACCAGTTCACCCACACCGGCCTCAGCTGCACGGGCCCTAGGCCCCAGGCCACCAGCGGATTGCGGTCTTTGGCCGCGACAATGGCGTTGTTGATCGCGACCGGATCATTGGGCAGCTTGGACCCCTCGCCAATCGGCAACCAATCCGGAACACCGACGAAGTAGGTCTGCGACGATGCTGCGTTAGCCAACGAGGGTGTCAAGATCATCGCCACCGACGTCGTCGCGATGGCGCCCATCAAGGCTAGCTTTTTGCCGTTCCCACGGTTGAGCCGGCGCCTCCGAGCCCGAGCCCCCTCCGGTTTTACGTTCCAAGTGCGCATGCGTATCCCACCCCTGAATATAAGTGTGCTTACTTGCCGCTGGAAATATTAACCGAGCGGCGTCCGCTTTAAGCCGGAGCAAGGTCAGGGAACGGCGTCTCAATATGTTTGCTGACGAAAATCCGCAGCCGCCCAGCTGGCGATTCTCAGCAAACTGTCAGATTGGTCACAGCACCGGTAATCCGCTGCGTCGCATCACGCGCCGCGACAACCTCAGCGCAGGTAGGTTTCGTCCCCGGTCGGGTAACCGCCCCCGCGGGTCGTGATGTGCACATGGTCGTAATGGCCGTAG
This sequence comes from Mycobacterium sp. 852002-51152_SCH6134967, assembly GCF_001667105.1. Lineage (NCBI taxonomy): Bacteria > Bacillati > Actinomycetota > Actinomycetes > Mycobacteriales > Mycobacteriaceae > Mycobacterium > Mycobacterium sp. 852002-51152_SCH6134967. Next base: position 15,082 of record NZ_LZIK01000063.1, read on the forward strand.
CCGCCCCGCTGTGCGCCATCTGGCGTGTAGTACACACCGCGCCAGATCGCATCCTGCAAGCCGAAACGCTTCGCGTTGCGCAGGACGTAGGAGACGATCTCGTCGCCCAGGGCGATCCCCTCGGCGCTGCCGGGATTGGGAATCATCACGTCGAGCGCCAAGCCGTTGGGATGCCACCTCAGCGAATCGGGTCGCACGCCACCGATATTGCTGATCTCGGGGAAAGCCTCGCTGATGGCCCGCGACGCCAGGATCGTCTTCACCTGCAGGCCGCCCTCAGGCGCGATGCCGACCGGCAGAGATCGATCGACGGTGCGGTAGCGCGCCGCCGCAACCATGGCGTCGGCCGCAATGCCGGGGCTGACATGACCGATGGCCGCCGCGGGTGCTATCGGCGGGGCCGCAACGATCTCCAAACAGCACGGTTGACTGTCGGCAACCTCTTCGACGACGGGCTTGCTTTCCGGTGCCGGACGAGCTTGAAGGTGGACGTCTCCCCCGACCGCGAAGAAGACGGCGGCCGGGCCGAGCACTGCGGCCACGCCCATCGGTGACGTGCGCCTCTTCTTGGCTACGGAGTGCCGACCCACGCAGGGTTGTATATCAAACCGTTACATTTGCCGCAATCCGGGACGATCCGCTGGGCCCGCGCTCGACCAGGGTGGATCATCTCCAAGCGTGACGGGACTGCTCGAAGACAAGGTCATCATCGTCGCGGGCCTCGGCGGCATCGGAAACGGGCTGGCGCGCAGGTTCACCGACGAGGGAGCCCGTCTGGTGCTCGGCGATATCGACGCTGAGCTGGTAAAACGCGTCACCGACGAGATCAACCCGGCGGGAGAGCGGATCCGCGGCACGCATCTCGACGGCTCCGATGAGCAGTCCGTCAGCGCGGCGGTCGCATTGGCTGTCGACACCTTCGGTCGCCTCGATGGCCTGCATGTGAACTTCACCAACGCCGCGGATGCCTATCTGCCCGGCGGGGTCGTCGAGCTTCCGCTCGAAGCGTTCGACGAGGTGATGCGCGTCAACACCCGCGGGTTCGTCATCTGCGCCAAGCACGCCATCCCCGCGATGGTCGACAGCGGCGGCGGTTCGATCGTCTTCACCGCTTCCATCGACGCCTACAACGGCGCGGGCACCCGAGTGTCGTACGCCATGAGCAAGGCGGCCGAATTGGCGCTGATGCGACATATCGCGCGTCGATACGGACCCAAGGGCATCCGATGCAATGCGATCGCGCCCGGGTTGATCTGGCACTACAAATTCGACCAGCAACCGATGCCTGACGGCGTCGTCGAACAGGCCCGCGCACGGCAGATGATCAAGTCCCGGTTCGGGACGCCGAACGACGTCGCCGCATTGGCCGCGCTACTGCTCTCCGACGACGGCAGCTTCATCACCGCGCAGACGATCAGCGTGGACGGCGGTGTGACGTTGCGGCCCTGACCCCGGTCAGTGCAGACGCGACACCAACGTCCAACGGTTACCGGTCTCCTCGCGCCGATAGGAAAGCTCGTCGAGCACCCTCAGGGTGATGGCAAGACCCCGGCCGCTTTCGGCGAGTTCGTCGGGTAACTCCACCTGGCTGAGGTCCACCGGCGACGGTCCGCCGTCGTCGATGAAGGTCGCGATCACTTCGGTGGGTGAGACCGCGACCTCCATCCGCAACCGCACCGACTGGCCGCCCCGTGCGTGCTCGATAATATTGGCGCCGATCTCTCCGACCGCCAGATCCATCGACATCCGGGTCCCGTCGGGTACGTCATGCGTCTGCCACACTTCGTCCAACGTTTCCTGCAGGGCTGCAAGGGTTTCCGGACCAGTAGCCATTTCGACGACGGCGGCGGGATTCTGCATCATCGGTCGCTTCTAGTCGAACGCGGCGTCGGCTGTGGAATGTGCGCGCAGCACCCTGTCCAGGTTCGTCAGCGACAACACGGTCTCCACCTGCGTGGTGGGAGCCGCGATACGCAGATCCCCTCCCGCCTGCCTCGCGAGCTTGAGCCCGGATATCAGAACCCCGAGCCCCGACGAGTCAATGAACTCCGTTGCCGACAGGTCGACGACCAACCGGGTGCTGCCGGCCTCGACAAGGCCGTGTAGTTCCTTGCGCAGCGCCGGCGCCGCCACCATGTTCAGTCGCCCCTCGGGCTTCACCACCACTGCCCCGGAAGCTGTCGTACGCCTACTGGATCCGGTCACTTCTCGCCTTCCGCTTCATGGCCGCGATACCGCACTGCCTGGAACACCACGCTCAGGATGATTAGGTCGAAGAGCACCCAGAATAGATTCACTCCGACGCCCAGCACCGAGATTGCGCCGAAATACAGCTGGACGATCCCGATCACGGACGCGACCACCAGCAGCGCCATGGCGGCGAGCTGCCACTTCACCAATCCCCAAGGGATCGAGCCGGCACCCTGTCGGGTTTTGGGTGTGACCGCGAAGCCGAGGGGCCGGTCGAAGTAGACGTTGCGAAATGCCGTGATACACGCCTTGATCCAGACCGGGAACAGCGCAAGGCTGTACTGCTGGCCTCGCCATGTCGGTGTGCCCCTGCTGACGACGATGAAAAGAAGCTGGTTGAGGATCAGGAACGGAATCAACCGTCCGAAGAAGTCCCAACTGTAAGCCTGCACCGGCATGATATTGAAGATCAAAAAGATTGCGGGAGCAGCAATGTAGGCCAGAGCCGCGAAGCCGGCAAGGTAACTCCACATCGTCGCGAAGTACATGAGCCGCTGCCCGACGCTCAGGCCCTTCACGAATAGTGGGTTCTCCTTGAGCATCACCTGGATTGTGCCCTGTGCCCAACGCAGCCGCTGAGTGAGCATGGTGCGCACATCATCGGGCGCCAAACCCTCCGCCAGAATCTCGTGGTGATAGGCAGACTTCCACCCGAGTGCGTGCATGCGCATGCAGGTGGCCATGTCTTCCGTCACCGAGATCGTGGCCATCGGCAGCATCGGCTGGGCTTCATCGTCCCTGCCGACGTCCACGGTGCGGATCATGGTGCGAATCGACTCAAGCGCCCCCAGCGGCGACCACTCCCTGCCGGCGAGCGACTCCAGAGCCTCGTCATCGAAGATAACTGCGGTGTCGAGGTTTTCGCCGTGGCCGCTCAACGCGGCGATGGCATCGAGGTCAGCACGCATGGCGCTGACATCGGCGACTACCAGGCTCTTCGCCGCTGCGTCGACACGTTGCTGAAACACGTAGGTGATGTCGGCCAGCGGCTGCTTGGTCTTGAGTGAGGCACGGGCCTCGTGGACGGCGTCCTCGACACTCTTCAAGGCGGCAAGCACGCTCTGTTGATCTCTGCTGGTCCTGCGCTTCGCCTGCTTCAGGATCTTGCGCGAGGTATACAGCGCGCGCTTGATGCCGTCCTCCACCGCGCGCACGTAGCCGGTCACGCCGAGTTGCATCAGCGCGTCGCGCCGCAGCACGGCGTTGGAACCGCAGAAATACGCGGCGTTCCAACCGTCCTTACCTTGCTGAATGGGACCGTAAAACAACGGCGCCTGGCTGCCCAGCGGGTCGGAGAACGGGACGTTGATGAAGTATTGCGGCGTCTGGACCAACGCCATCTTCTCGTCACGGAAGTACCCCAACGTGAGGTCGAGGATCTCTGGTTTCGGCACCTGATCCGCGTCGAGGATCAAGATGAACTCGCCGTCGGTTTCCAGCAACGCGTTGTTGAGGTTCCCCGCCTTGGCGTGACGCGGTTTGTCCAACCAATGCGACGACCGGACCAGATATCCGATCCCGCGCTCGGCGGCGGCCTCCGCTAGCTCGTTGCGTTCACCGTCGTCGAGAATGTAGGTCCGATGTGGATACCGAATGCGCTGTGCGGCTTCCGCTGTCGCGATCACCATGTCGATAGGTTCGTTGTACGTGGTGATGAACACGTCGACCGTCGCGCCCTCGGGAGGCGGTGGCGGCGGGGGGCGACGACGCAGTCGCCACATCGTCATACCGAACAGCAGGGAGTCGATGAGGCTGTAGGTCTCGGCCAGCACCAAAGGAACCGCGATCCACCACGCCGACCAGTTCGTCGAAGCCAACCACCGCCAGACGACGTAGTTGACGCCTAGCGCGGCAGTGACCACGATCAACAGCCGCAGCCACGGCGACGGCGCGGTCCTCTCGGACGGAAGCTTGTGCGTCACGGAATGTCTCGGTGCACAGCTATCAATGTCACGTCGTCGAGTGGCGGCTTCCTGGTTGTCAAAGCGCTGACTGCGGCACAGAGCTCACCGGGTTTGGCGTGCTCGGCAACGAAATTTAGGATGTCCTGCTCTACGGCACTGCGACCGAGCAGGTCCAGCGACCCGTCCGAGGCGATCACGAGCATGTCGCCCGGCTCCAACAGTGTCTCCTGCGCTTCCCAGATGTCGTCGGGGACAACGCCCATCGGAAGCCCACCTGTAGGCAGGCGTTCGACGACACCCGTTCGTCTCAACACAGCGGCAATTCCGTGGCCGACGTCCACGTACTGCACTCGGCCGGACATCGTGTCCAACCGGGCATGGAAAATAGTCACGAAAGTTTCTGTGCGGCCGAAGTCTTCGGTCAACTGACTGGCCACCGAGTTGACTGCCGCCGACAAGTCGGCGTCGTAGGCCACCTGGTCGACCGCGCGCGACGCTCCACGCAATGCCGAGCGCACGCTGGCGGTCAGCAAGGCCGCCCCGAGCCCCTTACCCATCACATCGGCAACGGTGAACACCGCGCCACCCTGCACGGGGTAGAAATCGTAGAAGTCGCCGCCGACCGTGAACGCGGGCGAACACATCGCGCAGACGGAGTAACCGGGAAGGTCGTCAATCGCCGGCGGCAGCAGCAGACGCTGTATGGCGGCCGCTCGCTCCAGGTCGTCGGACCGTTCGAGTTCACGCTGTGCCCATACCGCGAGCTGACGGAAGATCTCGCGCTGCCGGTCGTCGAGCGATCGCGGCTTCAGGTCGTAGATACAGAAGGTCCCGACCGCGTGGCCGCCGGGACCGAAGAGCGGATAACCGGCGTAGAAACGGATGCCGCCTTCGGCCGCTATCGCCGGAAGCGCGGCGAATTCCGGCTCGACCTTCAGATCGTCGACGATCAGGGCCGGCTCGGCGGGTTTGTCATAGGTCCGGGCGATCGTTGCGCGACACACCGATGTCTCCCGGGGCCCAGTGATCTCCAGGCCCTCGCCCACCGCCTGCTTGCACCATTGGCGGTCACGGTCGATGAAGTTGATGTACGCCCGTGGCACCTCGAAGATCAGCTGCGCCATGCGGATGATGCGATCGAACCGCTCTTCGGCCGGGCTGTCGAGGATGTTCAGTTGCTCAAGCGAGTGAAGCCGCCGCTCTTCGACTTCGGCCGGGAGGGCGAAGCGGTCATTGGCCACGCCTGAGATCATGACACCAACCGCGTATCGCGCATCGCCTCGGCCATCGCGGCCGCCGCCTCCAGCGTGCTCTCGATCCGCCAGTCGGTCTCCTTGACGTGGTCGAACCAGACGAATCCGACTACATCGCGCTGCTGCTGGAGGAACTCGACGAAAGACGCTATCCATTCGGCTTTGCTGCCGCCGGATTCGGCGCACCCGACCTCCGCGATCAGGATCGGCTTGTCCGTCGCGATCGATCGCAGCTCGTCGAGGACGGCTCCGAAAAGTTGCTCGGGCGAAACCCAGTTCGACGAGGGCAGGCAGGTTCCCCAGTTGTATCCGTCGACACCCAACACGTCGACGTACTCGTGGCCGGGGTACCAGTCGGCCAGTATTCCGGCGCCGCCGACCGTGGGCGCCCATATCCAGTCGACGTTGGAGACGTCCTTCTCGGTGAAGATGTCGTGTACATGCCGCCACGCGCTGACGTATGCCGAGGGCGTCGTGCCGCCTGGCGGTGTCCAGGGGTACCAATTGCCGTTGAACTCATGCGCGAACCGAATGAAGGCGTGTCGGCCCCATTCGCCGATCTCGTCGGCCCAGCGGTAAATGTGGTCATCGAGGGCGCCAGCGCGCAGGGATTCCATGAGAGCGGGCGACCGATCGCCCGTCCAGCACCACGGCTCCCAGGAGACGATGGGTTCGGCGCCACCGTAGGTCACCACCGCCATTGCCGGTATCGGCGGCGGAGCAAAGAAATCCTCGAATGCCATCACCATCTCGGGGCGATGCCCGACCGCATCGGCGACGGCCTGCAATTCTCGGCCCGCCGTGAATCCGCCCGGCGTACTCACGCCGAAGCGTACGGCCAGCGCATCCACGGTGTTCCCCTACGTCCTATGAGGTCACTCAGATGTTCCCCCGCGCGCTATCGTCGCAAACTCCGATCCTCGCCATCGGGCAATCTGCGGATAGGGCGGTCATGCGGCGGCTGTGGGTTGCTGGGCTTACTGGGTATCGCCTCCTGCGAGGGGGAGTAATCTCAGGACCTGATTCACCGCAAGAACGGGGACACGATATGGACCTCGTGCTCGGCCTGTTGATGACGTCCAGCACGGTTCGGTGGGTGCTCGTCGAAGGCACCACCGGCGAAGGAGCCACCGTCGACCGCGGATCGTTCGACTTCGACGCGGAGGTCGATCCCGACGATCTGCTCAACGTCGCGCTCGCCGATGTCGCCAGCCCGATCCACGCCATCGGCGTCACCTGGACCAACGAGGCCGAAACCGTGGCGTCCGATGTGCTCGACGCACTTGCCGTCCGCGGTTACGGCAACGCGATCGCGGTCTCCGAACTGGAAGCGGGCGAGGTGCTGGCGGCGGGCATCGCAGAGATCGCCGACTACGACGACGTCGCGGTGTGCATCGTGGAACCCGACGCCGCGGTGGTCGCGATGGTCGACCGCGACGGCGTGACCGTCGACCGCATCGCGCGACCCCTTGACGGCGCAGACGTCGTCGAGCTGCCCAGCAGCGTGATCGCCATGCTCGAGCTCAACGAATGGCGGCCGCAGGCCATTTTCGTGGTCGGGTCGGCCCGTGATGTCGAGCTGATCACCTCGACGCTCGGCAACGTGACGGATTCCCCGGTGTTCTCCGCCGCCGAAGCCGACCTGGCGTTGGCACGCGGAGCGGCGCTGGCGTCGGCGCGGGCGGTGAACAGGCTGGACGCCCCGGCGACCAAAGCACCGTCGCGGGTCGGGGCGCTGGCATCGGTTCTCGTCGCCGCCGTGGTGACGTTCGTGGTGTCGACCTCGACAGCAGTCGGCCTGACTCTGACGGGCGACAGCTCGTCCACGCCCCAGGACCCGCCGGCCACCGACGAGGAACCCGTGGCCGTCGCGGACGAGGCGCGGCGGCCCGTCGAGAACGAGATCCACAGCAAGAAGGTCACGACGCCCGCCGAAGCGAAGCCGGTCGTCGCACAGACCATCGCGATGGCCGCCCCTCCGCCGCCGCCCGCCGCTCCCCCGGCCGAACCGGTCTACGAACCACCGGCCTACGTACCACCCGCGCCGGCGTACACCGCGCCCGAACCGGCCTACACACCACCGGCCCCCGCCGGCGCTCCCCCGGCTTACGCCCCACCTCCGGTGTATGCGCCCCCGCCGGCACCGGCGTACGTCCCGCCGCCGCAGCCACGTCTGCGCGACCGCATCATCGAGCGGATCCCGATCATCAACCGGTTCCACGAACCGGAGTACACGTACGGGCGTTAGACCTACGGGCAGGCGGCCGGTGCGTCGTCCCGCACCGCACGGTCGGCGGGCAACGTGTAGGTGACCGTCGCCTCTGCGTGCTCAAAGCCCCTGTTGGACACCACATGTGGGACACCGGCAGGGACGAAGATGGCCTGCCCGGCGCCGAAGACCGCAGGCACGCAGCCGCCGGCCGTCTGCAGACTCACCTCCCCGCCGTTGATCACCGAGTACTCCGGGCCCGGGTGGGTGTGCCAGCCGCTGCTCGACTCCGGTGCGAGCACGAGGTTCTGCACGTAGAGGGTGGTCGGCTGGCCCACGGCGACGATCGCGATGGGCGCATCCGTCGTGCCCTTCGCCAGGTCGGTGCGCTCGATGTCACCCTCTGCGGGTGTGGCGGCCGCCGACGGCGCTGCCATCGTCGCCGTGATCGCCAGGGCCGCCGCGACGGAATGTAACCGGTTCATCGCCGCATTATCCGACAGCTGGGGCTATGGCACCGGCTGGTAAGGGTTCTGCGGCACCTGGATCGGAATCGGCACCGGCACGAACGGCACAGTCAGATAGGTCGTCGTCATCGGCGTGGTGGTCGCCGTGGCGGAAGAGATCGTCGTGGTGGGCGCGGTGGTCGTGGTCGTGGGCGGGGTTGTTGTCGTCGTCGTCGTTGTGGTCGTCGTCGTAGTAGTGGTCGTTGTCGTCGTGGTGGTAGTCGTCGGTTGTGTCGTGGTGACGACGGTCGTCGTCGGCGGTGGCGGCGGTGGCGGCGGAGGTGGCGGTGCTTCGGTGGTCACCGGCGGAGGGGGCGGGTCGTTGGGCAGTGTGACGGTTTCGACGGGAGGCGGCGGCGCCTCAGGTGCGACCGGTTCGGGCGGCGGCGCCGACGGCGGCGGAACCGGCGCGGTCCGCGGAGCCTCGGTCACGCCGGTACTGCCGGTCGCACTGGTCAAGGCGATTGCCACTCCGCCGACGGCGACCACCGCGATGGCCGCCGCAACGCCCATCACCAGCCCCGGCAGCCGCTGCCAGATCCGGGGTTCGTCGATCGGCCCCGTCATCGCGGCCACGTACTGCACGGGCGGCGGGCGCATCGGCCCGGAGTCATACGGGGTCTCGTAGGGACCCGAGCCGGTGTAGGGCACGGGGTCGTCCGCCGCGTCGTCCTGCGACCAGGCCAGCGCGCCAACCGTCGATGTCCCCGGCGACTCGGTCTCCGTCGGGGGCGCCGGCGCCAGACCCGTCGGGGCGTCCGCGGCAACCACGGGCGCCAAGCCGGTGCGCGCCTCGGCGGCCGAGGTGTACGCGCCGATCAACGCGGCGCCCTTGGCGGCGTCGAGCCCCGGTTGCGCGGTGGCGAACACCGGCATGCCGGAGTGCTCGGACAGCCGCCGAATCAACGGCAGGCCTGCGCCACCGCCGACCACGACCAGCGCGGCGACGTCCTTCCAGCCAATTCTGTTGCGCTGCAACGTGTCATCGATCGCGGCCAAGACACCTTCGAGCGGTGTCGCGACCAAAGCCTCGAGTTCATCTCGGGTCACCCGAACCACCGAGTGATGGTTCGGCAACCGCACATCGACGTCGGTCGCCTCGTGTGTCGACAACCGTTCCTTGGCGTCGCGGCACTCTTCTCGCAGCCGCGACAGTGACCCCACGGCGGCCGTGCTCGTGGGGTCGTCTCCGCCCGAAGGCAGCCCTGCCAGAACGTGGCTGAGCAGCGCCTGATCGACAAGGTCACCGGAGAACTCCGTGTGACGAGTCGTCTCGTCGATCGGTTCGAACGCGTCGCCCGCATCGGCCAGCGTGATGCCGGTCGCGCCGCCGCCGAAGTCCACCAGTGCCAGCACACCCTGTGTCGGGATTCCGAGATCGGTTTGCAGCGCGGTCAGCGACGCTTTGGCATCCGAAACGAGTCGGGTGGTCGTACCGTCGGCGCCGAAGACGGGATGGCCCCGCAGCGCGCTGCGCAGGGTCCGAAGGGTGGCCGGTCCCCAGTGCGCGGGGACGGCGAGCGTGACGTCGGACGCCGGCGCACCGCTGGCTTCGACGAGATCGGCGAGCGCGGCGACCAACAGCCGGTCGGCCGAGTGTGACGATCCATCCGCGGCGACCAGTGGCACATCGTCGCCGGCCCGCTCGACGAACCCGGACATCACGGTGCCGTCCGGCACGGTGAATACCGAACGACGGAGCACGGGCTGATCGGCTCGATTGTCGATGCGTACCGCGACCAAGTTCGTCGTCCCGATCGACAACCCCAATGGGTCGCTCATAACGGACCACACGATAGTCCTCCGACCACCGGGAACCGGTCAGACACTCCGTGCGAACCCCGTTCGGCCGCCACGGTTTTGGGGTGGGCCAAACGGGTACCTGCAATGCCATGACATCTCTGTGGCTAGCAAACCGCGTCGAGCGGCCGGCACCGCCGGACCCGTTGGTCGAATCGGACCGGTCGGCCGACGTCGTCGTGGTCGGCGCCGGAATTACCGGCCTCATCACCGCGGTGCTCTTGGCGCGGGCCGGCAAGGACGTGTTGGTGCTCGAAGCACAACGCGTCGGCGCGGGCGCGACCGGCAATACCACCGCCAAAATCAGCCTGCTGCAGAGCACCAAACTGTCGAAGATCGTCTCCAAACACGGCGCCGGGACCGCCAAGCAGTACGTCGAGGGCAACCGTGAGGGCCTGGAGTGGCTGGTCCAGCACTGTGAGGCGCACGGGCTGTCGGTGCAACGCGAGGACGCCTACACCTATGCACAATCCGAGAAGGGTGTGTCCTCTGTGCGCCAGGAGCTCGAGGCGTGCGAGGCCGCGGGATTGGATGTCGACTGGGTCGACGACGCCGACGTGCCGTTCCCGTTCCACGGTGCTGTCCGGTTGGCCGACCAGGCACAGTTCGATCCGATGCCGTTGCTCGACAGCCTGGTCATTGAGCTCGACGAACGGGGCGGACGGCTGGCGCAAGGCGTTCGGGTGCAGAAGGTTTCGAATGAGGGCGACAAACTGGCCCTGAATGTGCGCACCACCGCAGGTGACGAATTCGACGTGCACGCCAAGCAATGTGTCCTCGCGACGGGCATCCCCATCCTGGACCGTGGCGGCTTCTTCGCTCGCCTCAAACCGCAACGTTCCTACTGCATGGCCTACAAGGTGCCCGGCAACATCACACGGGGCATGTACATCTCGGCTGATTCGCCGACCAGGTCGCTGCGTTATGCGCCGACGCCGGACGGCGATCGGTTGATCGCCGGTGGGGCGGGGCATCCCGTCGGCCACGAGAAGAGCCCGGCCTCGTCGGTGCAGGAGCTCGACCAGTGGACGAAGCTGCACTTCCCCGGCGCGATGCAGACCCATTACTGGTCCGCACAGGACTACTCACCCATCGACGAATTGCCCTACGTAGGCCCGATCCTGCCCGGCAACGACAAGATCTTCGTGGCAACGGGTTTCGACAAGTGGGGCATGACCAACGGAACCGCTGCCGCACTGGCGCTGTCGAGCCGCATCCTCGGGGGCCGGATGGACTGGGCGCAGGCCTTCGACAGCTGGAGTCCGCACGAGTTGTCGGGCATCCCCAAGGCGATGCAGACCAACGCGCAGGTGGCGCTCTATCTGACGCGCGGGTGGATCACTCCGGTCACCAGGATCCTCAACCGCACCCCAGAAGAGGGCGGCGTGGTCAGCGGCCCGCCATGGGACCTGGAGGCGCGAAGCGTGGTCGACGGTCGCGAGTACCGCGTGTCGCCGGTGTGCCCGCACCTCGGCGGCATCGTCAACTGGAACGACGCCGACGAATCCTGGGAGTGCCCGCTGCACGGCTCACGCTTCGCACCCGACGGAACCCTGCTCGAGGGTCCCGCGACCCGCAACCTCACTGCGGCGCAGTAGATATCGGCTTCTCCGGCAATAGCCGCCGAACAGCGATCGAGCCGATAACACCGACCGCGATCAGCGCGATCGCCATCGTGACGGACGTCGAGTCCGACACCCAGCCGACGATTCCGGTAACGGTGAGAAACGGTGGAAGCCAGTCGATGACACCCGACCACGAGTTCGACTCTCCGGTCGCGTAGTCGGGGTAGAACTCGGTGAAGGACGCGGCGAAGACGACGGCGCCGATGGGAATGATCCAGGCGGTCCAGAAGTTGTCGTTGTCACCTAGGACAGCATCCCCGATCGCACCGGCGATGGCGGACACCACGAATGCGCCGGCCCAGGCACCGGTGATCGCATAGTTGATTCGCCGAAACGGCGCACTGTCCCAGTGCTCGGGAGGTGTGGTGTCCTTCGCGTACGCCATCGTGAACGGCCGGCGGATGATCAGCGTGCCGACGGCGAACACGGCCAGCACGATGTTGCTGAGTTCGCCGGCCCACAGTTGCAGCCAGTCGATGACCGAATCCGGCGCAACCAAACCCACTACGACCAACACTGCGAAGTAGGCGACGGTCACCACCTCGAGTGAATGCACCGCGGCGCCGCGACGGGTGCCCACCCACAACGTGAGCAGAGCCAGACCCAGCGCCGCAGAGGCGGCTTCCTCGAACCGGCCGGGTCCTGCGACGACCGCCATCAGGATCCATGGCGCCAGTCCCGCGAACGGAGACTTGACGTAGGCGTCGATGAATTTCATGTCCGGACTGTACGCGCCGTGGCTGTGCTGTGTTGCAATGACGGGCATGGGTGACATCGACGAGATCCAACAAGTGAAGTACCGGTACCTGCGCGCACTCGACACCAAGCATTGGGACGAGTTCGCCGACACCCTCACCGAGGATGTGGTCGGCAAGTACGGCGAATCGATCGGCGAGGAGCATCACTTCACCAACCGCGACGAGTTGGTCAAGTTCATGCGCGACTCGCTGGGTCCCGAGATCATCACCGAACACCGCGTCACCCATCCCGAGATCACCGTCGACGGCGACGAAGCGACGGGCACGTGGTACCTGCAGGACCGGGTGATCGCGCCGGACTTCAACTTCATGTTGATAGGCGCGGGCTTCTACCACGACCGGTACCGGCGCACGAGCGACGGGTGGCGGATCAGCGAAACGGGGTACGACCGCACTTATGACGCGTCAATGTCACTCGAGGCGCTGAACTTCAAGGTGAAACCCGGTCGTGCACTGAACATCTGACTCACTGAGCAATCGCGATCAGCGCCCCCGGCCGAAGCCACCGCATGATCTCGACCAGCTTGCCGTCGTCGATCGCCACGCATCCGGCCGTCGGCCCGCCGTCGGTGGCGTGCAGGAAGAAGGCGCCTCCATTGCCAGGTACCCGCGCCTTGTTGACCCCCATGACGACCGCGTGCACGTACTGAGGGATCTGGAGGTTCTCGGTGCCGCTGGCGGGGTCGGTGTCGAACGGGCACTGCGCCTTCTTGCAGACCTGCATGGTGTTGTAGGTCGGGCTCTTCATGTCACCGTCCCACCAGTGGTCTGGCCCGACCTGCACGTACGGCAGACCTCCGCCGGGGTTGGGTGCGGTGCCGAAGGCGAAGTCCAGCGTGAAAACGCCCATCGGCGTTTTCATTTCGCCGTCATGGCTCTGCGGAGTCATGCCGTTGGCGCCGATCCAGGCCGGTATGCCCGCGGCGACCACCTGCCAACCCGCACCGGTCCGCTGGTAGACATCCATCTTGGCTTTCGAACCACCCACGCCGACAACTGAAATCACCTGGGTGGCCGAACCTACCGATTTCGCGAACCACGGCACCGTCTGCGCCTGGCCAAGGGGCGCCGTCGCAAGGGCCAGCAGGCTCACGCACAGGAGGGTCAGCAGTCGGCGCACCGACACATGCTAAGTCGCGGTGTGCTGCCCTTCGAGTAAGCCACGCAGCCACGACGACCAGTTGTCGTGTTCTTCCTTTGCGATCGCGGCGGCGTCGTCGCCGTAGAGAAAGACGCTGGCCATGGCGCTCGTCTGACCGGCGACCGTGCAGGTGCCGAGAACCGCGACGCCTTGCCCGGGTTCGTCGATGCGCAATATCAGGTCGCGCACGGTGTTGTCCTGGTGTACGCGTTGGACAACGCCGGCGAGACGTGGCGCGCCGCGCGGGGATTCACGATGTTCGCCGACGTCCACGCCCGCGAGGTTCAGCGCCTCGGTGAGTTTCGTCCACGCCTGCGACTCGTCGCCCGGATGAACCGACATGACCCGGACGCTCGACGCGGGCAAGCCCGCGAAATCCGAGAGGTAGATTTTGAGCACTTCGAAGGCGCCGGGCCAACCGGATTCGAAGCTCTCCATCTCGTCGTCCCAGTCGTCTCGATCGGTGAACAGGCTGTGCACCATCCGGATGACGCAGCGGTCCCCGGAGCGGCTGGTGACCGTCACTTCGGTGGCAAGTGGCGGCGCGTCGCCGCTCCAGTCGTGCTCCTCGTAGGCGAAGCGATGCGGAGGCTCCCAGGCGGTCACCTTGCCGCCCGAGGCGTCCGTCCCGCAGCTCTCGCCGCCGAAGTCGAATCTGATGGCGCCGCCGACGTGTTCCTCGACCGTCGTCGGCGTGAACCACGCGCCCATGCCGACGCCGGTGGCGATGGCATGCCAGACCTGCTCCGGTGTTCCGGGCACGAGCACTTCCACCGCTACCCGGCGCATACCGGAATCGTCTCTGTGCAAGGGCATTTCAGTCCTCCTTCGGGGCGGGGTAGGCGGCGACCAGCAACCGGTAGCCGCGCGCCTGCGGATCGGATTCGTCGTGATAGCGCGCGACCAGCGAGGTGATCGCGTCGGAGAGCTCGCGGGTGAACTCCGCCCGGTCGGATGGTGAGCGGAAGCGGACCGCGGTGTCGATCGACAAGGTCGCCAGCCGTTTGTCTTTTTCACGGGCGATCGCCCAGAGCTCACCCACTTCGCGAACGGCGCGGGCGGCCAGGGCGATCAGGTAGCTGGCGGACAGGCGGTCGTTGGTGCGGCCGGGGTCGGCGGCGACGGGTCCCATCGCGCCGGGCGACACGACGTAGGACGCGGCCGTGGCGACCAGCAAGCGCTCGCGCAGGCCACCCCACCGGCGTTCGCCGGCTTCGGCGACGAGCCGGTGCTCCTCGAGTGCGCGCAGGTGGTAGTTGACCTTCTGCCTCGATATTCCGACCCGCGGGGCAAGCGCCGCCGCGGAGGCCGGTTCGGTGAGTTCGGCGAGCAGTCGACCGCGGATCGGGTCCAGTGCACTGACCGCGGCCGCGGGATCGTCGATCACTTCCACGTCGAGCATGACGCCACGATGCGCTTGACAAGATTATTTGTCAAGACTCGTGGATACGTTGGGGAGATGGATATTGCGCAGGTCGTCGGCCGGCCCACAGGCTTACGGCGAATCACTCACGGTCTCGGCGCGCTGGACCAGGAGGTCTTCGACGCGATCGCCGAGTCGCCGACCCCGCTGCTTGACACCGTGATGCCACCGCTGACCCGCGCTGCCGACCACTCCAAACTCTGGTTCGCGATCGCGGCTGCCCTGGCTGCCACGGGTAAGCCGAGCGCGCGGCGCGGCGCGGTGCGTGGGGTGCTCACGCTGGCGGCGACGAGCTTGATCACCAACCAGGGCGCCAAGCGCATCCGGCGACGGCCCCGCCCACTGTTCGACTCCGTGCCACTGGTGCGTCGCACGCGACGCCGACCCACGTCGAACTCGCTTCCGTCCGGGCACTCCGCCAGCGCTGCCGCCTTCGCGGTGGGTGTCGGACTGGAGAGCGCGTCGCTCGGTCTTCCCCTGGCGCTTCTGGCGGGGCTCGTCGGGTTGTCCCGCGTCGCCGTCGGCGCGCATTACCCCGGAGACGTGATCGCCGGATTCGGTCTGGGTGCGGCGGTTGCGGTGCTGGGCGGACGGGTGGTGCCTCCAATGGTGCCGACGAGGCTTCCGACCGCGGATCCGCTGCGAGTGGAAACGCCGCCGCGACCGGAGGGGGAAGGTGTGGTGCTGGTCGTCAATCCCGCGTCTGGCAGCGGGACCGGAGCAGACATTCTCAAAGAAGTCCGAGAGGCGTTGCCACGCGCGGAGATAGTCGAGCTCTCCGGAGACGACGACTTCGCCACCGCCTTGCGCTCGGTGGCTCAGCGCGCCGAGGTTCTGGCGATCGGGGGCGGAGACGGAACGGTGTCGTGCGCGGCGGCGGCGGCCATCGAGGCGGGTGTGCCGCTGGCGGTGTTCCCGGGCGGCACGTTCAACCACTTCGCGAAGGACATCGGTTGCGAGACGGTGGAAAAGACCGTCGACGCGATTCGGCAGGGCAGCGTCGCGTGCGTCGACATGGTGTGTCTGAACGAAAATCAGATGGTGGTCAACACCGCGAGCATCGGTGCGTACCCGGCGTTCGTGCGCACCCGAGAGAAGTACGAACGCAAGATCGGCAAGCCGCTGGCCGGGCTCTACGCGATGTATCACACGTTGCGGCACGAGGATCCGGTCCGCATCCGTTACGACAACAAGACGTTGCAGACGTTCCTGTTCTTCCTCGGCAATTCAGCTTATCTGCCTTCGGGATTCGCGCCGTCGCGGCGGGACCGGATGGACGACGGGCTGATGGACGTCCGGATCCTCGAGACCGGTCACCGGTTCAGCAAGCTGCGCATTCTGGTTGACGTCGCGCTCGGCCGGCTCGTACGCAGCCCGTTCTATCACGAGATGCGGGTCCCCGAGTTCGAGTTCACCGCAGTCGACGGTCCGACGCTGTTGGCGCACGACGGTGAGATCGGAACCGAGTGCGAAACCGCCAGCTTCAGTGTGCGATACCGGGCGCTTCCGGTGTTCCGGCCGCTTCCGTGATCGGCCGCGACGGCCGCACGAGCATGAGGCACAGCACGAAATAGGCGTAACCCAAAGCCCATCCGGCCACGACGTCGGTCGGGTGGTGGACGTTGAGCACCACCCGGCCGACCCCGATCAGGGTGACGATGGCGATGCCCGCCGCGATGAGCCAAGCGCGTGCAGCCGGACGCACGGCGGGCAGAGCGACGGTCAGCAGGGCGAAGACCGCGACCAGCACCCCGAGGGCGTGGCCGGAGGGAAACGATGTTCCCAGCGCGGTGACGAACGCGGTGTCCGGGCGGGGACGGTCGGCGGCTCCCTTCGCGATCTCGGTGACGAGTCCGGCCAGTTCGACGGTGACGATCAGGAATATCGCGATGCGGATCCGGCGGCGCACGAACGCGACGACGATGAGCCCAATGGTCACCACGCGGAACATGCCCGGACCCAGAGCGAGGCAGAAAATATCCCATCCGAGCACCCATCCAGGATGGTCTGCGCCGATCGGGTAGAAGGCGTCGAGCGCAGCGAAATCGATGTCGGCCAACCACGTCCACTGCTGCGCGACACCGACCCATAGCAGGGCATACACCGCGACCGCGGCCAGCGCCGATACCACCAGCCGAGGTGTGTGTGATGCCATCGTCCACCTCTACCACGCGGATCGTTGGGCCGTTAGTGTGACTGCCCATGGCGGTGTTCCTGCGCAAGTTGCTCCGTATCGGCGGTATGCCGGACGAGATGCGGGCCGAGGTGGAGGCCGAGGGTGTGCTCTTCCTCTCCGAGTACATCGCGGTGACCCGACGCTTCAGCGGCAAGATCCCGGGGCGACGGGCGAACGCCAACGTAACGAGTTACGTAGGCTCGCTGGCACTGACAAACCAGCGTGTACTCGCCACGCTGTCGACCGTTCCGAAACTGGCCGGCCGCACCACCGATCAACGCTGGGACGCTACGCAGTCCGGGACCGTCACCGCCGAACTCTCCCCGACGGGTATGAAGATCGATGTCGACATCGCTGCCGTCGATTCCCGCTTCAGCGGCGAACTTTCAATGAATTACAAAGTCGCCATCCCCGAGGATGTGCTCATGCGGATCCCTCGGCGATCGCTGTCCTTCGACGTACCGCCGGAGTACGTGTTCCGCGCCGTAGGGGTGCCGTACCACCCTTAGGCGCTTTGACCGGTAAACCTCCCTGTCAAATCGCCGCCGGCCTGTATCTGTGGGGGCCATACTGGACCAACCATCCTCACCGCCGCGTGATGGGAGAGCGCCGTGGGCGATGAACTGGCCCGGAAGAGGTTCACCGAGCTCAAAGAGCGCGCAGGACAGCGGCTTGTGACGGGGCCGAAACGTGTGTTCATCCCGGACGCTGACCTCGATGCTTTCTGGGCAACGCTGGAGCCTGCGACCATCGATTTCATGATCGGCGAATGGGAAGGCGGTGAATTCGATACCGGTCACCGGGAAAACGGAACGTTGGCCCTCATCAACTGGTTCGGCAAGACCTTCATCTCTGCGACCGACGTGAAACCGCTGGTCTGCCTGGACGAAGACGGCCATAAGTACTCGAACGCCGAGAACGGCGAAGGCAGCCTGTGGATGGAGGAGTTCCGGGGCGAGGTAACCGCCACGATGGTGTTCGACGGACAGCCCGTCCACGACCATTTCAAGAAGATCGACGACCATGCCGTGATGGGCATCCTGAACGGTAAGAACGTACTCGACAACGGCCGCCACGCTTACTTTTATCTCGAACGGGTTCCTTAGAAGGGTGGGGGTTTGTTGCGTTCGGCGACGTAGGGCTGGTTGCAGCGCCGTTCGGCTTCGATTGCCGCAATACGATTCTGCTCACGAGTTCGTGTGCGGCGCGGCATTTTCAGGGTGCGCGCCTCATCGGTGTTGGTGTCGATGGTGGTGTTGATGGCGGCGGGTGCGGTGGGCTGGCACAGGTCGGGGAATAGCAGGCGGCTGCCGGGGTGGGTGGTATAGGTCTGCCCGTGGCGGGAGGTCCACTCGATCCTGCCGTCGCGATACTGGCGGTCGCGGCAGCGCACGAACCACGCCAAGCTTGTTGAGGCGCTGTAGCGCGGTTCGGGCCCGGCATCGCCGGGGTGGATCACCGGTTGACGTTTGGCGGTGGCGGCCAGGGTGCTCGCCAGCAGCGGCGCCCGGCAGCACACCCTTGCCCATCAGATACCCCGGGTCCGTGCCCGCCGGGCCCGCGGACTCGCCCTGGTTCTCCTCGTGTGGCGTGTGCGGTGCTGCGCCGTGCAGTGCGGCGGGGGTGTCGTCGGACAGTGATTCGTGGCGGGCGATGACATGGATGACCACAGCGCTGGGGGTGGCGGTTGCGGCTTCACATTCGGGGCGCCCGCATGCGCAGGTGAGTCGGTCGGCGCCGTGGCCGAGGGCGCCGAGGGCATCGGCGCGGCGTTGCTCGGTGGTACGCGGGTCGTGGTCGCACACTGCGGCGGCCATCGCATCCAGGCGCGCGTCGAGGGCGGCGGTGTCGGCGGCGAACAACCAACCCTCGATCGCGGCAGTGCCCGACCCGTCGGGCGGATCGTGGATCACCACGTCGCGGCCCAGCGCGGCGTTCTCAGTGCGCCGCACCGCGCCCGCGTCGTAGCGGTCCACACAGGTGTCGATGGCGGTGTCGAGTTTGGTCGCCGACAGGATGCCCCAGCGGGGCAGCTCGGTCGCGAGTTCGGCGTCAATCTTGGTCAGTGCGGCCGCATCGCGCACCAGCCGGGTGCGATGGGGTGACCGTGGCCACCATGCGAGACGAGAGCGCGCCGGTGGCGAACACCGCGGCCACCGCGGGCAGGCGCTGGCGCAGATCATCAGCTATTGAGAGTTGGTGGGAGGCCACGCCCAGGGAGACGCCCTGGGCGGCGGCGACCTCGGCGGCCGCGATCGCCCAGTTGTCGATGCACCACTGCTCGCGATCAACCGCCCCGGCCTCCCGGATCAATCGCTCGAGCACATCGGCAGAAGCGGCCAACCGGCGCGCGCACGCGGCGTTTTCCACCCGCGCCCACGCCCCGATCGCGCCCGCACCCCGGGACCGGCCGGCCACCCCCACCAACTCATCGAACATACGAACGAATCTAACGACCACCCCCGACCGCGTTG
The DNA here is from genome assembly GCF_001667105.1 of Mycobacterium sp. 852002-51152_SCH6134967. Classification (NCBI taxonomy): domain Bacteria; kingdom Bacillati; phylum Actinomycetota; class Actinomycetes; order Mycobacteriales; family Mycobacteriaceae; genus Mycobacterium; species Mycobacterium sp. 852002-51152_SCH6134967. The sequence continues at coordinate 34,601 of NZ_LZIK01000063.1, forward strand.
ACCGCAACGACCGGCCACAACCACATCTGTGGACGAACCAGAACTTGGGGACAACTCCGACGGCCGTCGGCCGAACGCCTGTAGATAACGTGCTGAGAGCGAGGTCGTACCGAGCGTGAGGGCCACATAACGAGCGTGAGGTCGAGCGCCATGAGTCAAAGGGTTGCCCGTCCACGCTTCGCAGGTTGAAGTGGAGACGTCGACCGACGAAAGGATGGAACGTGACAGACCGGCGCCGAGACAACGTGCTGATCGTTCACTGGCACGACCTCGGCCGTTATCTCGGCGCCTACGGCCACCACGACGTGTCGAGTCCGCGTCTCGACGAATTCGCCGCCGAAAGCTTTCTGTTCACCCGCGCGCACGCGACTGCGCCGCTCTGCTCGCCATCGCGGGGTTCCTTGTTCACCGGCCGCTACCCCCAGAGCAACGGTCTCGTCGGCCTTGCCCACCACGGCTGGGAATACCGCGCGGGTGTCCGTACACTGCCGCAGATTCTGTCCGAATCAGGTTGGCATACCGCCTTGTTCGGTATGCAACACGAAACCTCATACCCTGCCAGGCTCGGCTTCGATGAGTTCGACGTCTCGAACTCGTACTGTGAATACGTTGTCGGACAGGCGACGCGGTGGCTCACCGACCCGCCGGATAAGCCGTTCCTGTTGACAGCGGGCTTCTTCGAGACGCATCGACCGTACCCGCGCGACAGGTATGAACCAGCCGATGCCACAGGCGTCGACGTCCCCGAGTATCTGCCCGACACCGCGGAAGTCCGGCAGGATCTCGCCGAGTTCTACGGGTCGATCACGGTGGCCGACGCTGCGGTCGGCCGACTGCTCGACACCCTTGAAGCGACCGGCCTCGACCGCACCACATGGGTGGTGTTCATGACCGACCACGGCCCAGCACTCCCCCGCGCCAAGTCGACGCTGTACGACGCGGGCACCGGCATCGCGATGATGCTGCGCCCGCCACGCGACGCGAATGTCCCGCCGAAGGTATACGACGAGTTGTTCAGCGGTGTAGACCTGGTTCCCACACTGCTCGACCTCCTCGGTGTCGAGGTACCGGCCGATGTCGAGGGGCTCTCCCACAAGGCGGCCCTGCTGGCCTCCCCTGAGCCGCCCGTTCGCACCGAGGTGTACACAACGAAGACCTACCACGACTCGTTCGACCCGATCCGCGCGATCCGCACCAAGGAATACAGCTACATCGAGAATTACGCGGCGCGCCCGCTCCTCGATCTACCGTTGGATATCGCCGACAGCGCGCCTGGGCGCATCGTCGCGCCCCTCACCCGAGCGGAGCGACCGCAACGAGAGCTCTACGACCTGCGCGCCGACCCCAACGAGTCAAACAACCTCCTAGTCCGAAACGTCTCGGCCGAAGCAAAGTCCGTCGCCGATGATCTCGCCCTGCTGCTCAACGACTGGCGTGTCAAGACCAACGACGTGATCCCCTCAGATTTCGCGGGCACCCGGATATCGGAGCGCTACACCGAAACATATCTGCGTATCCAACGCCAGCTGCCGAGCCGGTCCGCAATCGCGTCCGAACGCGGCGTCACAGCCGACCACAGCGGCCAATAATTTCGCTCAGCATGAGCGAAACCGCATGTGGTGTCGGATGATTGCCGTGTGGGTAAGCTGCGCGCATGTCAGCTCCGACGGCCTATCTAGTCCTGGCCTCTCAGCGCAGCGGCAGCACGCTGCTTGTGGAGTCCTTGCGCGCGACCGGTGTCGCCGGAGAACCCGGCGAGTTCTTCCAGTACCTACCGAGCACCAGCCAGTCGCCACAGCCCAGGCAGTGGTTCGAGGGTGTGACCGACGAGTCGATCCTGCGCCTCCTCGACCCGATCGACGAGGGCAAACCCGACCTCGCTCCCCCGGAGATCTGGCGCGACTACATCCGCACGGTCGGCCGCACCCCTAACGGCATTTGGGGCGGCAAGCTGATGTGGAACCAGACCCCGCTGCTGCTCGATCGGGCCAGCGGACTGCCCGACCGCTCAGGTACCGGCCTCTTGTCAGCCATCCGCGATGTCATCGGCAGTGACCCGTTCCTCATTCATGTCTTCCGACCTGACGTTGTCTCACAGGCTGTTTCGTTCTGGCGGGCGGTGCAGACCCGGGTGTGGCGTGGCCGACCCGACCCAGCGCGCGATGCCCGCGCCGAATACCACGCGGGAGCGATCGCCCACATCGTCACGATGTTGCGCGCCCAGGAGGAAGGTTGGCGCACTTGGTTCGATGAGGAAGGGGTTGCTCCGATGGAGGTGGCGTATCCGGTGTTGTGGCGCAACCTTTCACAGATCGTCGGCGATGTCCTCGAAGCGCTCGGACAGGACCGACGGCTCGCGCCCGAACCGGTTCTCGAGCGGCAGTCCGATCAACGTTCCGACGCGTGGGTCGACCGGTACCGAGCGGACGCAGAAAAAGACGGGCTTCCCACATGAGGACAACACTCTGCATCGTTGAGCCACGGGACGCTCAGTTCACCTGAGCCACCACGAAAACACGTCGAAACGGGAAGAACGTCGTGCCATCCTTCCGCGACGGATACGCCGCGTCCAGCAGCGGAATCAACTCGTCGCGGAACTCGTCCCACTCGGTGTCGGTGAGCTTACTGCGCACCGGGCGTAGCGCCGTCCCCGCGATCCAGTTCAGCACCGGGTCTTCGCCGGCCAACACGTGTACGTAAGTGGTCTCCCACGCGTCAACCGTGCAACCAGCATCGGCTAGTAGGTCTGCGTACTCGACCGAATTCTTCACCGGTGACTCCCGAAACGGGAAGTCATGCAGCCGTTCTGCCCATCGGTCACGCCGGACGAGTTCTCCCACCGTGCGATGCGACGGTGCGTCGAAGTTCCCCGGTACCTGCATCGCGATCCACGACCGGGGAGGCAACTGTTCGACCCATCTGACGAGTAAGCGGGGATGGTCGGGCAACCAATGCAGGGTGGCATTGCTGATCACGACGTCGGTATCGGGTTTCGGCACCCAATCGCCGACGTCACCGACGTTCGCGTCGATTCCTCTATCCCGCGCAGCCCGCACCATTTCCGGCGAGCTGTCGAACGCCTCTATGCGTGCCTGCGGCCAACGCTGGGCCAACGAGGCCGTCAGATTGCCCGGCCCACAACCCAAATCCGCAACCCGCCGCGGGGCATCGGCTGCGACCCGCGACAACAGGTCGAAGTACGGGCGCCCGCGCTCGTCGGCGAACGCCAGATATGCGTCGGGGTTCCACATGCTGACAGTTTGACACCGCCCAAACGGGATACCATGCGGAAGTGAGCCAAACGGAGGCCAATCCGGTCGATCCGCCGATTCCCGTTCCCGATGTCCCCGGTGCAGATGCCAGCACAGGGCTGCCACGACGCGCCGACCTGACGCTGCGCCAGCGCTTCATCGTCGACTCGTCAGCCGTGGCCGATCTCGCACTGCGCACCGCAATCGCATCGCTGCTCGCGACGACGATGCTGCCGACGCTGGCCGGCGGCCTAAGCCGGTCTCAGTCACGCGCCGAACGCGAACAGCTTCAGTTCTACGCCGACCTGGCCTCGGCCAAGGATCCCACGCAATCGTTTCCCGCGCCCACTTCGCCGCCCCGGGTCGCATCGCGAGCAGCCAACCCGCTGGCCGAATGGATCGCGAAGGGTCAGGTTCAGAACATTCGTTTCGACAGCAGCTTCGAGGCGATCAACCCTGACTTGCGCACCCAGTGCCGCGGATTCGAACGCAACAACGTCGTACACGCCCAGCACTGGCGACACGATGACGGGCCGCACCCCACGCTGTGCCTGATCCATGGATTCATGGGTTCGCCGTATTTGTTCAACGGCTTGTTCTTCTCGCTGCCGTGGTTCTTCCGGTCGGGCTACGACGTCCTGTTGTACACCATGCCCTTTCACGGTCCTCGTGCCGAGAAGGGCTCCCCGTTCAGCGGCTACGGGTTCTTCGCCAACGGGTTCTCGGGCTTCGCCGAGGCGATGGCCCAGGCGGTGCACGACTTCCGTTCGGTCCTTGACTATCTGGAGTTCACCGGCGTCGACCGCATCGCGCTGACCGGCATGTCGCTCGGCGGGTACACATCAGCGCTCATCGCAGCGGTCGACGACCGGATCCAGGCCGTGATCCCCAATGTCCCTGTCGTCGCCCCCGATCAGACGGTGGACGAATGGTTCCCCGCCAACAAAGTCGTGGGACTGCGGAACCTGCTGACGGGCACCGACGCGGAACTCACCGGCGGCGCCACCCTGTTCTCCTCCCCGCTGAACTACGCCCCGCTGGTTCCCAAGGACCGCCGGTTGATCATCACAGGTCTCGGTGACCGGTTGGCGCCGCCGGAACAGGCCGAGATGCTGTGGGAGCACTGGGACCGCTGCGCGTTCCACTGGTTCCCGGGGAACCACATCCTGCATGTCAGCCAGCCCGACTACCTGCGCAGGATGACCCGCTTCATGAAGGGATTCATGTTCGACTGAGTTCGGCCTGGTATCCGGCCGGCCAGTCGATCCGCGCCAGCAGATCGACGGCGACCGGCTTAGCCGGAACGTCCAGCCTGCCCACGGCCTTGGGATCCAACGCCGTCAGCAACGGTCCCTGAACTCCGCGATGCGGTGTCAGACCCGACACGGGCACCCCGCGTACGGGATCGGGTGTGCGGAACGCACACACCGCCGCGACAGTCAGGTGCGCGGCCGAACCACTGAACTCGACGGCCGTCCATGTCTCAGACGATTGAGACCACACCTCGTCGAGACGTTCACCCAACCGCTCGTCGACGGGAATCCCGTAGGCCGAGACGAATCCGCCTTCGTCTCGGACACCGCGCCACTTCTCGCGACCCTTTCCGATCAACGGCGTAACCGCATCGTCGACGGGTGCCGCATCAAGGCCCGCTTCCCGTAGGTGATCGGCGAGGCGACGGCCGGCGATCTCGGCAGTCTCGCGCAGCGGCAGCTCAGGTGAACGTGCCTGCAGAGCAACAAGATTCGACTCGGCATCCAGGGTCAGGCTGATCCACGTGGTACGAACACCATTGGAATCGCGGTTTGTCACGCGAACCTTCTCGCTACGGACGCCGAACCTTTCGACGTAGCCCGCGACCAGCGGCAGCGGCACACCGAATCCCGACGGGTCGTCGACCCGCAACACCACCGTGGCCTGCTTCGGACTCTGCGGCTTCGGCTTGGAGTGGTTGCGGCGAAACACCGCCAACCGCCGACCGATCATGTTTGTGACGAACTGGCCCCGCCACCATGCGAACACGACGACCACCACGGTGACCGCGATCCCGAAGATCCACCAATCCGGGGTCGTCTCCCACGGGTACGCCATTGCCGCCAGGACGACGGCCAACGACGCCAGCGCAATTCGAACGGTCACGATGCCTCCGCTTGGTTGTCTAGGTTCCTCCGCCGGCGGACCGCGACCGCGGCCGTGACGGCTGCGATCAGCGCCAGCACACCGGTTCCCACGAACGCGACCACCTTCGGGGTCTCGTCGGGGGCGGCCGGTCGCGGCGGTGCGGCGACGGGCTGGGGCTCCGGCTCCCCGTTCCCGGCGACGACCGCTGTCACATCCCATGTCAGCGCGGCGACGGGATCGACGAGTCCGGCACCGGTCAGGTTCGATGGTGCTCGCGCCGCACCCTGCGCACCGGCCGTGAGCCGGTCCCTGACCTGTTCGGCGGTCAGCTCGGGAAAACGACTGCGTACCAATGCCGCAACGCCGGATACATACGCGGCCGCGAAACTCGTACCGTTCAGCGGATACAACCGGCCCCGCTCGTCGGGTAGCCCGTTGGCGAGTGCGCCGCCTTCGCCGTTACCCACCGAGACGATATCCTGCCCGGGCGCGGCTATCCCCACCCACGGTCCCGCCATCGTGAAATCCGATGGGCGCCCGGCGCTGTCGAGTGAACCGACCGAAAGCACATACGGCTGCCAGGACGACGGTATCGACACCGACGTCACACCTGCCCAGTTACGAGGGTCCTCCGGGCGGCTGGGATCCGACAGCGGGTTGGACGGACATGCCGACCCCGGGTTCAACCCCATCTTGGTGTTGCCCGCGGCAGCGACGATCACCGCGTCCTTGTCCACGGCGGCATAGCGCAGGGCCGCACCGAGTTCGTTCTGGTCGATGTTCTCCGTTGCGGGCAGGCACGTGACGGCGGAGATATTGATGACCCTCGCACCCAGGTCCGCCGCGCGGACAACCGCACGAGCCAGGGTCGCCACATCGAGTGCGACCTGTGCCGTCGCCGGATTCTCGCCGATCTCGCGCGGGGAGAACCGCGACGACGTCGACCGGATCGCGAGCACGCGAGCACCTGGCGCCACCCCGGAGAATCCGTCGGCCCCCGGCTGTCCCGCGATCAGCCCTGCCACCAGCGTTCCGTGACCATCGCAGTCGCTGAGCCCATCGGTCGACTCGACGAAGTCCCCGCCGGGTTCCACGTTCGGCAGTCGAGGTCCCGGCGTGACGCCGGTGTCGATGACCGCCACGAGTTGTCCGTCGCCGCGGCTGTACTCCCACGCGCCCTCGAGGTTGAGCCGTTTCTGGTTGGTGCTGGGCGCACCGGGGTCGCTACCGGGTAACACACCCGCGCCGACGCACGGCCCGCGTTGCGATTGCAGCTGCACGGGCCCGGCGGCGCCCGACGGAGGCGGCACAGCCGGATCCACCTGAGGTGGCGTCAGCGCCTGTGCGACCGGAGAACTCACCGCCACGACGGCCATCGCCGCCGTAGCTGCGACCACAGTGCGCAACCGGTCGCGCATCACCGATGCCTCATCGATTGAGCACCCAGGCGAACAGTCCGACGAGATAGGCCAGCACCGGGATCAGCGACGCGTCGATACCGGATGCCAGGAACCCGACGATGCGACGCATCGGCAGCGAGTAGGTGTCCGGCGAGGCGACCCGCGGGAACGTCGCGACGATCACCCAGACCACCGTCAAGCCAACGAACGCCAGCAGCGCCCACCATGCCGCTCCGATGCGGTCGTCGACGCTGAACACGACCATGAACGAGATCGCAAGCAGGAAGGGCTGGCTCAGCAGCCATGCCTTGCACGGCGCCGAGTCCCACACGCGGGCCCGCAGCACCGATCCAAGCGCCACCGCGGCCACAACGTACCACGCCCACGGCGAAACTCCTTGCGGTGCAGCTAGTGTGATCGCCCCCGCGGTCGACAGCAGTGCACCGCCTGCGATGAAACCGGTTTGGTGCGAATCGCTGATCCGAACACGGCGCGGCAGATCGGCGAGCACCTTCATCGGGTGCGGCGCCGGGGTCGGGTCACCGGGAGCGGGTATGACCGGCATCGGCAGCCGCGCCCATAGGGCGGAGAGTTGGGCCGCCTGGACGGTGACCACGAGCGCGAGCACCACGAGCAGGGATCCGACGACGAGGTGGTTCAGGTGCCAGATCGTCGCGGCGCCCGCGGTGATCAGTGCACCGGCCCCGACGACGGTGGCCGCTGTGAAGACCGCGATGGCCCGTTGGGCGACAACGATGCTGACGATCGACCAGGCCGTCACGCCCGCGGCGGCGAGCAGCACGTGTGACGGCCCGAAGTCGCCGGGCACTCCGAGCGCGAGAGCCACGGTGATGGGCGCGAGCGCCGTCACGGCTAACGCCGTGCCGAGCCGGGGGGAACGGCCCCAGGTGAGCAGAGCGGCCAGCACCGTGAGCGCCGCCGCACCGCTGGCCACGGCGAGACCGGCGAAGCCACCGATGATTTCGCTGTGCACCGCAGCAAAGACGGTGGCGATCACGATCAGCGTGATCACCGCCGCGGCCGCACCACGCGCGATATGTGCCGCCCCCCACGGCTTCTCGCGGGCGGCGGAGAAGATGACGGCCGCGTCGCCGATGTCCTCGACGATCCGCGGTGCAGGTGGACCGGCCGGAAGCGGTTGCAGCGCCAGCAGATCACCGTCGACGACACCGACGGTGTCCAGCGTCGCGTCGAGGCTGAACGGCGCACCGCCGACCGGCGCCAGCGACAGCACGACCGGGATGGCATCGCCGTACTCCTCGTCGGCGGGCATCGCCATCCGCCGTACTGCGGGCAGGATCTCGCGCAGAGGGAGTTCGGTCGGCAACGCCATGTCCGTGACTCGACCGCCCGCCTCGCCCGCGGCGAGCACCGCGACGCGAACTATCGGCATCGACCGGGACGGGGCCGGGTCCGCCAAAGACGCTGTCGCGCCGCTCAAACTGTCTGCCATTGGTGTTCCGTTCTCTGGTTGGAGTCGAAGTCTCGGGTCAGTTTCAGGTCGGGGAACCACGCCCCGTCGGGCAGCGTTGCGGTGAGCCGCTCGACGGCGGTAGCGATCGCCATCGGCGTGCCGGGCGTGAACGTCGAGACCCATTCGCCGTCGAACGCCTTCGCTGGATGGACGAGCACCCTGCCCTCACGAGTGTCGACGACGCTAACGCCGACATCGGTGCTCACGCGGTGGCCGTCACGGTGGTCGCCGGCCAGGATCTCCACATAGCTGCGGTCCGTCGCGTAGGCCGCTTCGACGACTGCGCGTGCGCTCGGCGGGATGCCAAGGAACTCGATCACGTCGTCCAGCGTCGCGCCGTTGCGCAGCTGCTCATCGGCGCGCGCGCCGATGCGCGCGGGTATCGCGAACTCGTCGAACCTGGCCGGCGGGCGCCCCGACAGGCCCGCGGTCAGGATGGGAACCAACGCTTGCGGATGGTCCACCTCCAACGCGCTGAGCGTCACGAGGCCGTCGCCGCGCAGCGCGACGACGGTGTCGTCGTCACGGCGCGCAACGTGCCCGCGCAGCATCTTGCCCGAGCCGCGCACGAACCGGAGTTCAAGCCAACGCCGGGGCCGGCATGTCGTCGTGACCCATTGCCGGACATGGGGTTCGACGACACCGTCGGTCGTCATCACACCCATCCCGACCAGTTCGGCCGACAACCTGGCTTCGAACTCCGCCCGCTCAGCGTGGTCGCTGTAGGGCGGGGTGATGGCCAGCACCCAGGGGTAGTTGCCGGCCCCCGACGCGTCGGCGACGAACCAGGCCTGCTCCGCGGTCAGCTCGACTGCGTTAACTGCCACCGTCGGTTAGCCACCCCATTTGGCGCCTTCGGCCTGGTCCCGGGCGCTCATCGTCATGGTGTTCTGCTCGTGGGTGGCGGCCATCGCACGGTACGCGCGCACCAGTTCCTCGAGGGCGAGGTTCCACTGCGCCTGCCAAGCCTGATAGGTCGTGCCGGTGTCGCCCTGCCAGGCCCCGGCCAAAGCCGCCTGCTCGCTGGCGATGTCGGCGCCGACGGCCTGCAGGGCGCCCGAATATCCGGCCATCTCACCCGAATGGGCCAGCATCGCCGGGTAGTTGTACATGATCTGAGACATCAGGTTCTCCCTTGTAGGTCTAGGTCAGTTCGAAGTTCAGATACCGGTGTAGGTGCTGGCCGCCGCGGCGTCCTGCGCCACGTAGGTGCCCGCCGCGTCACCCAGGTTGGCCTGCGCGATGTCGAGCAGCATGTTGACCTTCGCGGAAACCTCGAGGAAGCGCGCGTGCGCTGCCTGGAAGGCCGCGGAGGACTCGCCCATGTGGAATGCCTGTGCCGACTGCGCTGCCTGCTCGGCCTGCGCCATGGTGCTACGCATGAGGGCTGCCTTCGCCGAGAACGCGGCCTCGGATGACACGAGCTGCGGGATGTGAGCGTCCAGGAGGCTCATGGATGTTCCTTTCGGATTGTGGTTCGGCGGAATGAGTTTCGGTCAGTTCGGTTCAGTCGTTTTCTCCCCCCTTGTGATCCCAGTCGCTGGGCAACATGGGTTCGGTGGGTCCACCGCCGAAGGAGTCTCCGGCGAGTTCGGTCAGCCCGCTCGCCTCCTCGGCTTCCGACTTGGTCGCAGCACCGGTGAAACCCACTGCGCCCGCGCCCTTTTCCGATGCGGCGACATGCGGACGCCGGACCGTTTCGCGCGGCGGGGCCGCGTCCTCGGGCTCGTCGGGTTCGTAATCCATGTAGGCGTCGGCGTACTGGCGTTGGTGGATCGGCTGCGGCCGCTTGCGACGGGCCTTGCGTTTGGCCAGCGACGATGCGGCGGCAGCGGCGGCGGCCGACGCAGCCATGTCCGATGCGGGCGCCTTCAAGCCGGTGCCCTCGCGGAACGTCGGGGAGACACCTTCTTCGGGATCCGGACCGGCAACCGCATACGGCACCACCGGCGCCGCAGCCGCAGCTGGTGCGGCACCCGCGGGCGCCGCACCGGCGGCCACCGACGCCGCCGGAGCGGCCGGAGCCGCCGGAACCGTCGGTGCCACGGTGGCGACCGGCGGAAGCGATTCCGCTCGCGGCTCGGCGACGGGCCGGATGGGTGCAGGCGCGGGAGCGGGCGCAGGCTCGGATGCGGCGGCCGGAACCGGCTCCGGGGTCTGCGACTGGACGATCAGGCCGATCAACAGTGGCAGCCAGATCGGAGCGCTGAGAATCAACGACCACGTGGCCCACCCGAGCGGCTGCGTGATTGCCTGGTAAAGGACGAACAACAGAATTAGTCCGGACGACGGGTTGAAGAGCCACCCGAAGAAGCCGTTCAGGAAGTCGCTGAGAATGTCCAGGACGTTGCCGAAGAACTGACGCGCGAAGTTCAGGATCGATTCGAAGAAGTCCTCGAAGAACCTCATGATCTCGCGCAGCAGGTCGGCGATGGAGTCGGCGATGTTCCGTGCCCCGCCGGAGTCCGCGGCGGTGGCCGCCGCCCCGGCCTGCATGACGTCGGCAGCGGCGGCTCCCGCCTCGCCCACACCCGGCGCCAGCAGCAGAGGCGCGGGAGGCGTGACCGGCGTGGCCGCCACCGCGGCACCCGACACCGCCTGATAGGTGCCCATCGTCGTTGCGGCCTGGATCCACATCCGGACGTAATCGGCCTCGTTCAAAGCGATCGGAATCGTGTTGATGCCCAGGAAGTTGGTGGCGAGCAATACGGCGTGGGTGGACTTGTTGAGCGCCAGCTCGGCCATCGTCGGCATCGTCGCCACCGCCGTGGTGTACGCCGCGGCCGCGGTCCCGTGCTGCGCAGCCGCGGCCGCGCTGTTCGCGCTGGCCTGTGCCAGCCAGGTGAGGTAGGGCGTATGCGCGGCCGCATACTGGGCGGCGCTCGGGCCTTCCCACGCGCCGCCCTGCACCGAACCGAGAACAGCGGTCAACTCGGCTGCCGCAGAGGAGTATTCAGCCGCCAACGCCTGCCACGCCCCCGCCGCCGCCAGCAGCGAACCCGGGCCGGGTCCGCTGGTCAGCATGGCCGAGTGGACCTCCGGGGGGAGGGCCATCCAGATGGGAGCCGTCACGGTCAGCCTCCGGCGACCAGGTAGCTCGCCGCGGCGGCAGCGTCACCGGTGGCATAGCTGATGCCGGACTGGCCGACGCCGACACCGGAGCGGCCCAATTCCTCCACCCCGAGGGCGGCCATCGAATTGTGCTGTGCCCCATGAGCACTCAAGCTGACGGCGGTCTGGATCGACACCGCATCGACGGCGGGCGGAATCACGGCGGTGACCGCGGGCGCGGCGGCGGCGTGAGCCGCTGCCAACCGGGCCGTCAACGCCTCGACGGCGGAAGCCGCCGCGGCGAGGCCTTCGGGAACGACGCGAAGAGTCATCAGTTGAACTCCCTTCCACTGTTGCCGTTGTTTCCTGAGCGTCCTGCCACCGCGTCTGCGAACGGGTTGACGAGTTGCAGGAACGTGGGGGCATCGCCATCATCCAGCAGCATCGCTCGGCCCGCAGGCAGACGCCGGAACCGATGTCCCCGGATCTTTCCGCTGTCCTGCGGGTTGCCCGACAGCATCAGGATCGCCGCCTGCAGCTCATTGAGCCGGCGCAGCAGGGGTGCTGTCATCAGGGCGTGTGCCGAACCGGTGGCGCGTGCGGTCACGATGACGCGAAGGCCCAGCTCGCTTGCCTGCGACAGCAATCCGATGATGCCAGTCCACGGGCGCTGCCCGACGAACGGCCCGCTGACCGCGGGCGCATCCGGGATCTGGTCGACGTCGTCGATGATCAGATAGTGGGTGTGGCCGTCCTCGCCGGACTGGTACTTCCACCTGCTCAGCTCCTGCGGTGACAGGCCCGCAGGCGGTCGGCGCTTCTCCAGCAGGGCGGTGAGCCCGAGCATCGCCGGAGTGATCCGGTCGATGTTCGGGGTGTACTCGTTGTCCGGGAACAGCGGCTCGTCTACCAGATGCAGACGCCGGTCGATCACCGTGAACGCGACGCGGTCCGGGGTGGAGTTCTCCCGGATGGTGCGAATCACGTGACGCAGCAACGTCGTCTTGCCCGACCTGGCGTCGCCGAACACCATCATCAACGGGTTCTGGTCGAACGCCATCGGCACGGACGCGAGATCCTCCTCGCGCTGGCCGATGACCACCTGTTCCGGCGCCGGATACAACGGGGCCACAACGTCGGGCGCGAGATCATGCGGCAACAACCGCACCGGCGGTGCCGTGACACCCCGATGGCGGGCGTTTATCACCCTGATGTCGCGCAGCGCCGGCTCGGCGAACAGGAAGTGCTCGGCGGCCATGGTCAGGCCGCGGCCCGGCTGCTCGGCGGGCACCGCTTCGGCGGGCCTGCGCAGCGCACCGGTGACCCGCACATTGCTGTCGCGCGGATCCGACAGCTTCAGTTCGAGGCGCAGGCCCAGACCGTCGCGCATGGCCAACGGAACCTCGAGCCAATTCGGAGTCGTGATGACGGCGTGGATGCCGTAGGACATACCGGTGTTGACCAGCTCGGTGACCTTCGACAGCAACGGGTTCCGGGTGTTGAAGGTGTCGGTGTTGTCCCGGCTGAACGCGTAGAGGTTGTCGATGACCAGGAACACCTCGCCGTAATCGTCGCGCTGGCCGTTACCCGAGTGCCCCCGCGCCTGGCGGGCACGCAGCAATTGCTCGAGCTCACCGAAGGTGCGCCGGATGCGTTCGGGCTCCAGCGGAGAGGCGACGCTGCCGACGTGGGCCAGGTCTTCGAGCGACCGCAGCTGACCGCCGCCGTAGTCCAGGCAGTAGAACGTCACATCGCGCGGCGAGTGCAGGGCCGCCGCCGACAGCATGAAGGTCTGCAGCGCCGTGGTCTTGCCCGACTTCGGCCCACCGTGGATCAGCAGGTTGGCACCGGCGGACCTGGCGTCGAAGATCAACGGATCGCGCCGCATCGAGAACGGACGGTCGATCTCGCCCAGCGGCCAACGCCATTCGCGCTCGGCCACGTCCGCGCGGGCGAGCAGTTCGTCGAGCGGAATGGGCTCGTCCAGCGGAGGCAGCCACAGCGGAGGCGCCTTAGGACCGTAGTGGGCCAGCTGATCGCCGATGGTGGCGACGAGTTTGCGCGGCGGACGCTCCTCGTGAGCGGCGGGATCGGAAACGACGACCGTGTCGGCAGGCGCTTCGACGTGACCGGCAGTGAACGGCTGTGGCACTGGAACCGACTGCACCACAACGGACCTCTCCACCCGCGGAGGATCGTAGATGCCGTCGACGTAGGTGCTGCGGAACTTGACCGGCATCGCGCCCGGCGCAGGGACCAGGAATCCCTCGCCCTTGTGCTCAGGGCCGGCCTCGATGTGGAACGCGTCCTCCACACCGATGACCTGGCGGCTGATGGCCGGGCTGGCCACCTTGAGCCCGATGCGGTATGAGGTGTTCTTGTCGATGTCCTTGATCCGGCCGACATCCAGCGTCTGAGACGCGAACAGGATGTGGATGCGGAACGAACGGCCCTTGCGCGCAACGTAGTCGAACAGGTCGGCGTACTCGGGATGGTCGGAGAGCATCAACGAGAACTCGTCGGCGACGACGAGAAGCGTGGGCATCGGCGGCAGGTCGTGACCGGCCGCGATCGCCGCCTCGTACTCGAGCACCGAGTTGAACGCACTGCCCTGCACCCGACGACCGGCCTCCATCAGCAGTTGCTCGCGCCGTGCCACCTCACCGCGCAGCGTGTCGGCGAACCGGTCGGCGAGCGAACGCTTCTCGGCCATGTTCGAGATGACCGCGACCACCTGCGGGAAGTCCCGGAAGATGTCGGCGCCGGCCTCACCCTTGAAGTCGGCGTAGATCACGATCAGCCGATCGGCGGAGTGGGTCGTCAACAGCGACAACAGGATCGACATCAACGTCTGCGACTTGCCCGAGCCGGTCATGCCGATCATCAGGCCGTGCGGTCCCATCCCGCCTTCGGCCTCGTCCTTGAGGTCGAAGATCAGCGGCTCACCGGTGGCGGTGACGCCGATGGGCACCCGCAGTTCGTCGGTGCGCGCCCGCGGCGCCCACAGGCTCGCCACGTCCAGCGCCGCGGCGTCCGGGATGCCGAGCAGTGTGGAGAAGGTCGCCACCCCTGTTCTGCCGGTGCGTGCGTGGCTCGGGTTCGAATCCCACTTCGACAACCGGCGGGCGATGTGACGCGCGGTCGCGATGTCGAGTTGATCGGCGGCGTCGACGTAGGGCTGCCATCCTCCGGTCTGCCAGCGATGCAGTTTGCCGTCCGTCAGCTGCAGGATCGGCCGTTCCGGGTCGGGGTACTGCTCGCGGTGCGGTGGCTCGGCGACACGCTGCACTACCGTCACACCGGCCAACCCACCGCGCGGGACCAGCGCCGTGGCCTCCACGTCGGGATCGTCGACGACGATGAGCAGGTGCTTGACCTCGTCGACGTCGTCGCTGCCGAACGGTGAGCGATCGTCGAGCGCCGTGGCGAGCTGCGAGCGCAGTTCAACGATGTCGGACGACAGGTAGCGGGCAGGGCCGGCCCCGTCAACCGCTCCCGGAATGTCGTTGTGCGGCAGCCACTTCAGCCATGACCAGTCGTCGCTCTCGATGTCCGGTGCGATCAGTGCGATGCCGAGCACGGCGGGGTCGTGCCAGGTGACGGCCTGGGCGATCCAAGCGCGTAGCGCGCCGCGAACCTCGTCGGGCTCGCCGAGGACCGTGATGCGCGAAACCTTGCCTAGGTCGATACCGGTCGGCGCGGCCCGCACCGTCCGCTGCACGTCGAGGAGGGCGCGTAACGCGCTGTGCGACACCGGTTCCAGGTCGACCTCGTCGGCGCTGTCCTTCACCCGCAGTGAGGCGTTCAGCGGGGCGTCGTGCAGCCCGGTGCGCACCACCAGGAAGTCGGGGTCGTGCGGATCGCGCTCCCACTGCCTGCGGGTGCCGGGCACGTCGATGAGTAGGCCCGGATCCGGATGCGACCACTCCAGCGCCGCACGCTGCTCGGCGGCGTGCGCGCGCACGTTGTCGCGGACCACCGACAGGTAGCGCAGATAGTCGGCCCGCTCGGCGTCGACCTCCTCGGTGCGCATCTTGTTGTCGGTGCCGCGGTAGAGCGCGGTCGCGGCCAGCAGCAGGACGAACGGGAAGAACAGCGTCGTCGGCGAGATCAGGCGCATTCCGGTGGCGAACAGCGCCACGATCATGCCGACGATCAGGATGACGATCAGGAACGGCAGCACCCGCCGCAGCAGCGACGGCGGAATCACCCGCGGCAGCTCTGGCGGCGGTTCGATCGTGATGGTGCCTTTGCGCGTCGTCGGCACCGGGATGCGGCGACGCGCCTGGAATATGAGCCGACTCATTACGGCGTCTCCCTCACGACAGCGGGGCGGGGGTCAGCGGCCAGCGCGTCGTGGGCCAGCAACGCATCGCCTCCCGACAGCGTCGGGCCGGGCGCGAACTGGCTCAGCATCGACCATGGAATCGGTAGGGCGGGCGGGGTGAGGCCCAGCGCGGCGATGGCGTTCTCGTCACCGTCGGTGTCGAGGCCGTAGCGGACCCCGACATCGCTGAGCCAGAAGGTTGCGCCGCCAACGGGTGACGTCGACGCGCCCCCGCCGTCCTGCCCGACCGTCTGTACCAGGTAGCCGCGCCCGGGATTCAGCACCACCTGGTTTGCGGTCGTTCCCGAGCCCGCTCCGACCAGCGGCACGGGACGCAGCTGATCGGAGACCGGCAACGTGACACCGGAACGCAGGTTCAGTGTCGCGCTCGTGGCATCGGCGGGGCGCTTCCACTGCGCGCATGTCAACGGCGCGTCGGTGGAGTCGACGAGCGAAATCGGTTCGGCGGGATAGGCATCGGTGTCGATAACGTCCGCGACGGGCAGACGCGCGATGTCGTCGGCGCCCAACCGCGGCGGCTGGTCGAGTCCGAACGAGTTCGCATTACGCATGATTGCGGCGATTACCGGTGAAATCGGTTGCAGTCCTTCGCCGAGCACCGCGTAGTGACGCAGGGTGTTGTCGGTGGCGTAGGCCGTGACCACCGCACCGACCGGCGCGGGCACCGGCAACGGGTACCGTGGCGGTTCACCGGCCCCAAAGATGACCGGCGGAATCAACGCGGGGGCTTCGGGCACCGCGTTGAACAAGCCGGGCGCGACGGGCCGCGTGTCGGCGCCTGCGGTACCCAGCCCCAGTGCACTGGTGACCGCGCGGTCGTTCATGTCGATCGCACTTCGGCGCCCGCTCCACAGCAGCCAGGTACCCGCATTGGGGCCGCTCGGGGTGGAGACCAGGATCGCCTTGTTGTCGGACAGCTGCTTCGCGCGTTCGCCGCCGTCGGTCAGCGGGCCCGCGATCATCGTGACACCGACGGCCGGTCCCGAAACTCCGTCGCACACCGTCCAATCGGCGTCACTGGTGGTGTTCTGCACCATGCGTTCCGGGGCACCCGGGATACCGATCAGATTGCCGCGGGGGAACTGGTCGATCTCGCTGGTCTTGACCTGCGAGGGGTTGTCCGGCCGGCCCGCGATCAGGCGCGCGGACGTCAGGTTCAGCACCGGGTGCAGCTGCTCGCCGAGGCGAACGTAGAGGGCCGAGCTGGTGCGATCGGCAAGGATCGCGTCGTTGCCCGCGACGCCGCCGGGCCGGATCAGCGAGAACACGAAACACCCAGCCATGACGGTGATCAGCACCAGCGCGCCGACGAGCACCGAACGGGCTTGGGTGCGAAGCGGGTCGACGAGCATGCGGGTGTCGTGTAGCGCGACACCGGATGCGATGCGCCGCATGATGAATCGCCATCCGGTCACCTGATGACGGGTGACGAACCCGCGGCGGTACACGACCCGGTCGGGGTTCTCGTTGTCCGGGGTGCGCGAGGCAAACGCCCGGCGATCCGCATTGTCCGGAGTGCTCATTCGGGCACCGTCAAACCCAGGCCACGCAGCAGCGGAATGGCGGATTTGGTGACGTCTCCATCGGTAATGGTCATCAGCTCGTCATCTGTGAAGTCGTGGGCTTCGGCGGTGGAACCGCCAGTCGACGGGAGGTGATCGAGTCGGTACTCGCGCTCCTCCTCGGAACGCTCGACCAGGTTGCGAACGAAACGGCCGTTGCCGGCGATGTCGAGGTTGCGCCTCTCCACACCGGTGGCGTCCGGCGTCGTCGCCGCCGCCAACTGCCCGAACAGCGTTTCCATGTGGGCGAGCGCCGCCGGTTCGAAGACGCTGTCGCGCTTCTCGGCCATGCGCACCGCGATCTCGACGAGTTCATGCGGTGTGTACGAGGGGAATTCGATGCTGCGGGTGAAGCGGGACCGCAGGCCCTCGTTGGTGTCGAGGAACGCGTCGAGATCCTTGCGGTAACCGGCGACGATGACGACCAACCGCTCGCGGTCGTTTTCCATGCGCGCCAGCAGCGTATCGATCGCCACCAGGCCGAAGTCATTCTTGGCGCCGGTCGACACCAGCGCATAGGCCTCGTCGAGGAACAACACACCGTCGAGCGCGCTGTCGATTATCGCGTTGGTCTTGGCCTCGGTTTCACCGATGTGCTGGCCGATCAGGTCGGCTCGGTGCACCTCGCGGACGGTCTCCTTCTTGAGAATGCCCAGACCGCAATAGATTTTGGCCACAACACGCGCGATGGTCGTCTTACCGGTACCGGGAGGGCCCGCGAACACGAGGTGGTTGGTGCGCTGCGCCACGGCCAGGCCACGCTCCTGGCGGCGGATCGCCATGGCGACCGAACTCTTCAGCCGCGCAACCTGGTACTTGACCTCTTCTAAGCCGATGAACTCGGCGAGCTCGGCCTCGGCCTCGAGTAGCAGGTGCGCCTTGCGCTCCTTGGCGCCGGGGTCGACGAACTCGGACTCGCTCGGCTCGGTGGCGGGATCCCACGGATCGGAGCGGCCCTCGATGCGCGCGGCCGTGGTCGTCAGGATGCCGTAGGAGGAGTCCGACAGCGCGATCTCGACCTGCTCGTTTTCCGGGTTCGCGGCGTAGAGTTCGGCGAGCACGTCGGCCGCGTCGAGCTCCTCGCCCTGCGCGCGTAGGCAGAGCGCCTTGACGAGCGTGCCGTCCACCGTGGCGACATCGACTGGGCCGGATGGGTCCTCGAGGTACGACAGCGCGGGTGCGTACATGCCCAGGCGGGCGAGCGACGTGCCGAGCGCGACGCGTGCCGCGTGTGCGTAGGTCTCGTCGAGCCGCGTGTCGTTGACGATCGGAGTGATCAGCCGGACCACATCCGACCAGCGCTCGGCGCGGTAGTACATCGCGATCCGCACCCACCGCGCGTCCAGCCAGCTGGGGCGTCGGGTGATCAACGGCTCGACGAGTTCGTCGGCGCCTACGTAGTCGCCGGCATCGCACAGCGTGACCGCATACGCCAGTTGGAAGTCGTCGGGTGTCGACGCCGAGAACTTGAGGTAGAGCCCGGTGTCGTAAGTGAAGGCCAGGTCGCCTTCGGCGAGCTGTACGTGGCGCTGCAGCACACCCGCCGTGGCGACCGTCTGCCAGATGGCCTCGAGTACCCGGGCGCTGGTGTCCCCCGCCGCGGCCAGGCCGGTCCACGCATCGCACTGTTCGCGAGCGATCCGGGTGAGTTCAGTGAAACCGGATCGGGCCGCGACCGGATCCGGCGGGCGTCGACGGTCGTGCACCGACAGCCCGAGGGCTCGGCAACACGTGGCGAACCGACTCACCACGTCGTGGTCGACGCGCGAAGTCGCAGCAAAATCGGTCTGTAGCGGCACGCGCCGTGTTCTCCCCGTAGTAATGGCAGGCTAACTTTCCGCCCGAAGTTAGCATTGACTAAGCTAACTTGTACAGACGCACGGGGTCCGCTCAGCGGGTGAACAAGCTCACGCCTTGACGGCGCTCACCAGGCTTATAGTCCCAGTCATCGTCGCGGCCTCCGACCCCTCCTCGGGCACCGGCCGGCCGTTCTCAGACAACCAGTCCTCGAGGGGTGTGGCCTCGGCACGCCACCCGCGGGCACCGAACCACTGCGCGGCGGGTTCATGCTGTTCGTTGTAGACAAGGGTGAAGAAGGTGTCCTCCTCTCCGGCGGACCGCTCCTCTTCCCTTTTGGCCTCGAAGGCCTCCGCGTCCATCGGCTCTGCATCCTCCACCGCGGCGTGACTGCCGGCCGCGGCCAGCGAGTCGATCCCGGTGAACAGGTCGCGTTGCGCGCCGGCCGGCAGATAGATCAGTAGGCCTTCGGCGATCCAGGCCGATGGTTCGTCGGGGTCGAACCCTTCGTCACGCAGCGCTTGGGGCCAGTCCTCGCGCAGATCGACCGGGACCTCACGGCGTTTGGCCCGCGGGGTGTGCGCGTCGAGGACCTGCCGTTTGAACTCGAGCACCCGCAGCTGGTCCAACTCGAACACGACGGTGCCGTCGGCCCAGTCCAAGCGGTACGCGCGCGAATCCAAGCCCGCGGCCAGCAGCACAATCTGCCGGACTCCCGCGTCGGCGGCGGCGCGAAAATAGTTGTCGAAGTACCTGGTGCGGACGGCCTGGAAGTCCACGAACGCCGTGCCGAAGTCGTCGGTTCGCAGAGGATGGTCGGGCGCTCTTCCGTCGAGCAGATCCGCCCACTCACCACCCACCGCGCGGCAGAACGTCTCGGCGAAGGGGTCGACAGCGATCGGGTGCGGCTTCTGCGCCTCCAGCGCCCGGGCCGCGGCGACGAATAACGCGGTGGAGCCGACGCTGGTGGTGATGTCCCAGGTGTCGTTGTCGTTGCGCATGTACTTGTTGTACGCCGACAATCTGACAGCGCTCTGTCAGACCAAGTGCCACCCAGAACGGCAGCCTCTAGTGTGCAGTCAGATCGCAGTTTGGTGGCTCCGAGGCCCGATTCCCGATCTGAATGCACGCCAGCGGTTTACGTCTGTCACCTCACACCAGCGGCCGGCCCGTGCGCACCCGCCAGTCCAGGTCTTTGAGCAGCACGTTGAACGGGAACTGCCGGACGAACCGCGGCATCACATTGTTGATGCGGCCCAGCATGGCCATCACCTGGTTGAACCGGCGCTGTTTCTTCGCGTCCCACGGCAGCTGCATCTCGTCGCGGAAGCGCTGAGGCAGGAAGCCGGTCGTGATGAAGAGGCTGAACGCATCGGTGCGCTTCTGCAGCCATGCCGGAGCCTTGAGGTCGCCGAGCCGGCCCGCGGCGATGGGCCACAGGTACTCCCGCACCGCGTCGTCGATGTGGACCTTGTCCAGCGACTCCTGCCAGTACTCGTCGAAGGCCTTGCGATCGGCCGGCCACATCTCCGCGGGAACCTGCAGCGTGGTGCCCAGCGCCGCACCGTCGCGGTAGTGGCGGTCGGCCGATTCGTCATCCATCTCGCCGACGAAGACCCGGTACACGTCGACGAAGCCCTTGTACAGGCAGGCTGCCACCCACAGCTGCAGATCTTTGTTGAACGCGTTGTACTCGACGGGGCTGTCCGGCAGCGAGTACACCTCGGCGTGCGACCGGTTGACCGCACGCCGGTAAGTGGCCTTCTGCTCATCGGTGCCCGCGAGCGCGACCGCAAGATAGGTGAACGTCGTCCGCGCCCGCTTGATCGGGTGCCGATCCGCGCGGCCACTCTCGACGCGGCTGTCTTTGACGCCGTATCCGACGCCAGGCCGCGAGAGTTCCATGATCACGTTGGCCGGACCCGACAGCAGGCCGATCCCGAGCATGGCGTCCCCTGGCGCGACGTTGCGCCGCAGCTTGCGCCCGGGCAGCGGCGCGTCGTTGACCGGTCTTCCGACGTGGTCGATCGGCTGGGAAACCATCGGGGAACCCCTATCGCAATGTGAGAACATGTGTTTCCTGATATTGTCTCCGCTCGGTGCCGGGTGTCAAGATGGCGGTCATGGCACAGGTACGGCCCTATCGGGGCGTCGCCGCGGTCCAGCGCCTCGCGCAGCGCCGGCTGCGCCTGCTCGACGCCGGACTCGAGCTGCTCGGCGCGGGTGCCGACGATCTCGCCGAGTTGACAGTGCGGGCGATCTGCGCCAAGGCCGGCCTGGGTGTCCGCTACTTCTACGAGACGTTCCACGACAAAGACGACTTCGCCGCCCAGGTCTACGACTGGGTGATCGCCGATATCGCGGCGACGACCCAGGCGGCCGTCGCGGCCGCGCCGCCCCGCGAGCAGCCGCGCGCGGCGATGGCGAACATCGTGCACACCATCGCCGCAGATCTGCGCGTCGGTCGCCTGGTGTTCAGCGTTGAATTGTCGAACACGGTGATCACGCGTAAACGCGTCGAGTCCACAGCCCTGTTCGCACAGTTGCTGCTGCAGCACGCGGGCGCGGTCGGCCCGTACGAGAATGAACTCGACGAAGCGACGGCGCATTTCGCGGTCGGCGGGGTGGGCCAGACGATCAGCACGTGGCTGGCGGGGCGCCTAGATCTGGACGCCGACCAACTCATCGACCGGCTCGCGGCGAACATCAACGCGATCTCAGGTGTGCCGACGAACGACGCCTGACCAGCTCAGGCGGTCACCCTCGGGCGCCGCTCCGCGGCGGTCCTCGGCGTAGCTCTCGCGTCACTCTCGCCGAACTCTTTGGTCCAGCAGGCGAATTCGAGCGTAATGCCGTCCGGGTCGAGGAAGTAGAACGACCTGACGTAAACGCCGGGATGCACCGTCGGCGAAACCTGGGCCTCGCTGTCGTCATGATTGAGCACAGGACCGACCCGCACGCCCTTGGCCTTGAGCCGCTGCCGATATTCGTCGAATTTCTCGGCGGGTACGTGAAATGCCAGATGGTTCATCGTGCTGACGGCGCTGACGATGTCCCCGATTCCCGGAATGGCCTCGGGCGAGGAGACGCCGGGAACCCGGTCCGGCGCGTCGGCGAACCAAAAGAATGCGACACAGTCGCCGTTACCGGCGTCGAAGAAGAAGTGCTGCCCCATGCCTCCCGGCAGATCGAGCGACTTTATCAACGGCATACCGAGGACGTTGCTGTAGAAGTCGACGGTTTTCGCCATATCCGAGCACACCAGCGCGACATGGTTGATGCCGCCGAGTTCGAACTCGGTGTTGGGATTGTCGGGCCTGATCACTGGGCGCCTCCTAGCGCGAATCTCTGGCCAGAAACGCAAATCGAATTTAGCATCAGGGGCAATCACGAGCAATGACGAACGGACCAGCACCGTTATGACGATCGTCCCGCGCGTCCCACCGCCGGTCAGACCGATCATCAAGATCGTTGAACAGCCTGTAGCCCTTGCTTTTTGGCTCGGCAGAAGGCAACCCGGATGACCAAAACGCCATCGAGCACCGCAACGCCGGGTGTCATCCGTGAGTTCGTCGGCCTCGATTCCCCGACCGCCCGGCGGGCGGGTGCGGGTGGGCATCCGTGCCAGGGCCTCTATCACCGCGGGGTGGGCCGCAAACCGAAGGTCGCGATGATCGCCACGCACTACCAGATCGATTTCTCCGAGCACTATCTCGCCGACTACATGGCCACCCGCGGCATCGGTTTCCTGGGCTGGAACACCCGTTATCGCGGATTCGAGAGCAGCTTCCTGCTCGACCATGCGCTAGTGGACATCGGTGTCGGCGTGCGATGGCTGCGCGAGGTCCAAGGCGTGGAAACCATTGTGCTGCTCGGAAACTCCGGGGGTGGATCGTTGATGGCGGCCTACCAGGCACAGGCCGTCGACCCACATGTGACACCGCTTCCGGGAATGCGTCCCGCAACGGGCCTGACCGACCTGCCTGCCGCCGACGGGTACGTCTCGACCGCGGCGCATCCCGGCCGCCCCGACGTGCTGACCGCCTGGATGGACGCGGCGGTCGTCGACGAGACCGACGCGGTCGCAAGCGATCCCGATCTCGATCTCTTTGAGGAGAATAACGGCCCACCGTTCTCGACCGAGTTCGTCGAGCGGTACCGGGCCGCTCAGATCGCACGAAACCACGCAATCACGGACTGGGCCGAGGCCGAACTCGAGCATGTGCGTGCATCCGGTTTCTCCGACCGCCCGTTCACGGTGCTGCGGACATGGGCGGACCCGCGCATGGTCGATCCCGCCCTGGAGCCGACGAAGCGACCCGCGAACATGTGTTATGCCGGAGTGCCGATGCAGGCCAACAGATCTGCACGCGGTATCGCCGCGGCCTGCACATTGCGAAACTGGATCGGGATGTGGAGCCTTCGACACGCCCAAACTCGCGCCGAACCGCACCTCAACCGGATCACGTGCCCGGCTCTGGTGATCAGCGCCGACCAGGACACCGGCGTGTTCCCGTCGGACGCCCAGCGCATCTTCGACGCGCTTGCCGGCTCAGACAAGATGCAGTCCTCGATCGACACCGACCATTACTTCACCACTCCCGGTGCGCGCAGCGAACAAGCCGATACCATCGCCAAGTGGATCGCGAAGCGGTGGCGTTAGACGCCGACCCGCCGCGCGAACGCTCGCCGCTGAGGGTCCTCGCTCACTTCACTCCCGGTTCGAAGGCCATCGATTTCGTTGCACCGCAATCTGATTGGCTCGACATCCGCTACTGTGCCGAGGACGACGACACCGCCTTCTACCGGGAGCTTCCCGAGGCCGAGGTGATCTGGCATGTGCTTCGACCGATTTCGGGAGACGATCTCGCCCAAGCGCGACGCTGCCTGCTGGTGCACAAGATGGGCGCCGGAGTTAACACCATCGACGTGGACGCCGCGACCGCCCAAGGCATCGCGGTCGCCAACATGCCGGGGGCCAACGCACCGTCGGTAGCCGAGGGAGCCGTGTTGCTGATGCTGGCCGTCCTGCGCAGGGTGACCGAACTCGACCGCGCCACCCGGGAGGGACGAGGCTGGCCGTCCGACTCGAGCCTGGGCGAAACCGTGCGCGACATCGGCGGCTGCACCGTCGGGTTGGTCGGTTACGGCAACATCGCCACCCGGGTCGAGAGAATCGTTGGGGCGATGGATGCCGAGGTTCTGCACACCAGCACGCGCGACGACGGCCATCGGGGCTGGCGTGCGCTACCCGACCTGCTGGCCGCCAGCGACATCGTCTCGCTGCATCTTCCGCTGACCGACGCGACAGCGGGCATGATCGACCGCGCAGCGCTGGACCGGATGAAGCCCGGCGCCGTCCTGGTCAACACCAGCCGCGGGCCCATCGTCGACGAACCCGCCCTCGTCGACGCGCTGCGGTCTGGAAACTTGGCCGGGGCGGGCCTCGACGTCTTCGCCACCGAGCCCGTAGAGGCCGACAACCCGCTGCTCGGGCTCGACAACGTCGTGCTCACCCCGCACGTCACCTGGTACACCGCCGACACGATGCGCAGGTATCTGGAACACGGTCTGGACAACTGCCGGCGGCTGTGGGACGGCCGTGAACTGGCCAACGTCGTGAACGGTATCGTGTCTCCCAACCGACCGGTTAATGGGGACGGTCCGTCACAGTGAGGTGCAGGTATGCCCATCGCCATCAATCCTGAGCACAGCGACCTGGCCGACTCGGTGCGGTCCTTCGTCGCTCGGGTGGCGCCCTCCGAGGTGCTCCACGAAGCGCTGGAGACGCCGATTCCCAATCCGCCGCCCTACTGGAAGGGCGCGGCCGATCAAGGTCTGCAAGGTGTGCACCTGTCCGAAGACGTTGGCGGGCAAGGCTTCGGGATACTCGAGTTGGCCATCGTCGCCGCCGAGTTCGGCTACGGCGCGGTGCCGGGGCCGTTCGTTCCGTCGGCCATCGCCAGCGCACTGATCGCCGCACACGACCCCAACGCCCCACAACTAGGCGACCTGGCCTCCGGCACGACGATCGCGACCTACGCCATCGACTCGAGCCTGACCGCCACCCGCCACGGCGAAGGTGATGCCGCCGGTCTGGTCATCCGCGGCGAGGTCCGTGCCGTGCCCAGCGCCGCAGAGGCGTCGCTGCTGGTGCTCCCGGTCGCCATCGAGAGCGGCGAGGAGTGGGTGATCCTCGACGCCGACCAATTGGAGATCGAACCCGTCAAGAGCCTCGACCCGCTGCGCCCGTTGGCACACGTGCGGGCGAACGCCATCGAAGTCAGCGACGACCGGGTGCTGAGCAACCTGAGCCGGCCGCTGGCTCGCGCGCTGATCTCGACGCTGCTGTCGGCGGAGTGCATCGGCGTGGCGCGGTGGGCCACCGACACCGCCGCGGCGTACGCCAAGATTCGCGAACAGTTCGGCAGGCCCATCGGACAGTTTCAGGCCATCAAGCACAAGTGCGCTTCGATGATCGCCGACACCGAGCGGGCCACCGCCGCCGTCTGGGATGCGGCCCGCGCCATCGACGAGTTCACCGCGCACGTGCGCAGCGGAGAAGACCCCGAAACCGGTTCTGCGGAAATCGCATTCGAGTTCGCCGCTGCCGTGGCGGCCACCCTGGCGCCCGAGGCCGCCCAGCACTGCGCTCAGGACTGCATCCAGGTGCACGGCGGCATCGGGTTCACCTGGGAGCACGACACCAACGTGTACTACCGGCGCGCGCTGGTGCTTGCGGCCGGTTTCGGCAGGCACGCCGACTACCCGCAGCAAGTCGTCGACGTCGCGACCAGCACGGGGATGCGCAAACTCAACATCGATCTCGATCCCGAGACCGAGAAGCTGCGTGACGAGATCCGCGCGGAAGTGGCTGCGCTGAAAGCCATTTCACGCGAAGAGCGCAACGTCGCGATCGCCGAGGGTGGTTGGGTGCAACCGCATCTGCCCAAGCCGTGGGGACGTGCGGCCGGCCCCGTCGAGCAGATCATCATCGCCCAGGAGTTCGACACCGGCCGGGTCAAGCGCCCGCAGATGGGCATCGCGGCCTGGATCATCCCCTCGATCGTCGCGTTCGGCACGGACGAACAGCAACAGCGTTTCCTGCCGCCCACCTTCCGCGGCGAAATGATCTGGTGTCAGCTGTTTTCCGAACCCGGTGCGGGTTCGGACCTGGCCAGCCTGACGACCAAGGCCACGAAGGTCGACGGCGGCTGGCGGATCACCGGGCAGAAGATCTGGACCACCGGTGCGCAGTACTCGCAGTGGGGCGCGCTGTTGGCGCGCACCGACCCGTCGGCGCCCAAGCACAACGGGATCACCTACTTCCTGCTCGACATGGCCAGCGAGGGCGTCGAGGTCAAACCGCTTCGCGAGCTGACCGGCAACGCGATGTTCAACACGGTCTTCATCGACGACGTGTTCGTCCCCGACGAGATGGTGCTCGGTGAGGTGAACCGCGGCTGGGAGGTCAGCAGGAACACGCTGACCAACGAACGGGTTTCGATCGGCAGCAGTGAGCCGCCGTTCCTGGCCAGCCTGGCCGACTTCATCACGTTCCTTCAGGACGGGCAGTTCGACCAGATCGAGCAGAACCACGCGGGCAGGCTCATCGCCGAAGGGCATGCCGCCAAGGTGCTCCACATGCGCTCGACGCTGCTCACACTCGCCGGTGCCGATCCGATGCCGTCCGCGGCGATCTCCAAACTGCTGTCGATGAAAACCGGCCAGGGCTACGCGGAGTTCGCGGTGTCCTCGTTCGGCACCGACGGCGCGATCGGCGACCCGGGGCAGGAGCCCGGCCGGTGGGCGGAGTACCTGCTCGGCAGCAGGGCAACCACGATCTACGGCGGCACGACCGAAGTGCAGCTCAACATCATCGCCGAACGGCTATTGGGACTGCCGCGCGATCCGTAAAGGCGCTTGCTGAAACGGCGTAGCCTGAGATCTGGGGTTGCGTCCAAGGGTTGGCGGTAGCTATGAGCGGTCTCGGTGTCCGTATCGCCCGCGTCGTCGTCGGCACGGCGGCGATGACAGGGCTGTTTCTGGCGCCGACGGTCCTTGCCGACGATCCGACGCCACGCGCGCAGTCCGCGCCCTGCTATCCCGGCATCATCCCCGGGAACCCCTGGGCGACGTCGTGCAACTTCGGGTCCCGACCGCCGCGAGTACGTGGTGGCCCGCCCGACCAGACGGCGGTGATCGCCTGCCGCGACATCCCCGGATGCCTGTCCGCGTTCGTCAACAATCCCTGACGAGCGTTTCAATGAACATACCGAGGGCAACATTTCAGCTATGACCAACGACGTCGAGAAACGCTGGGACCGGCCGAAAGCGTTCCGGGCCGCTGCCACCTACACCGCGGTGGTGGTCGCGGTGGCCGCCGTCGCCTTCGTCATCTACGCCCTTGTGTCGAAGACTTCGGTCGTGGCCGCCTCCACCGTGCCCACAATCCTGTTGCTCGGCGGTATCGGCGCGTTCATCAAGACCTACCGCGAGTGGAAGGCGAAGGGCACCTGGGTCCAGTGGCAGGGCGCCGGATGGTTCCTGCTCCTGCTGATGCTGGTGTGCCTGTCGATTCCGGGCGCGGCCGCGATGGCCGATTAAGGCACGACCTGACTATTCCGGCTGGTTGGCTTCTGCCTTCTCGTCGGCGTTTTCGTCGGCCTTCTCGTCCGACTGCTCGTCGGCCTTGTTCTCGCCGCCGCCGTCGGCCTTGGCTTTCTCGCCGCCTCCGTCGGCCTTGGCTTTCTCGCCGCCTCCGTCGACGTCCATCTCCCGAAGCTCACGTTTCAGGATCTTGCCCGTTGGATTGCGCGGCAACTCGTCGAGGAAGACGACCTCGCGCGGCACCTTGTAGCGCGCCAGGTGCTCGCGGACATAACCCTTGATGTCGTCCTCACCGATCGAGGCGCCGTCGGACTTGACGACGAACGCCCGCAGCCGGTGACCCCATTCCTTGTCCTCGACACCCACCGCGGTGGCCTCGACAACCTCCGGGTGTCCGCTGATCAGGTCCTCCACCTCGGCGGGGAACACGTTCTCGCCGCCGGACACGATCATCTCGTCGTCGCGGCCACTGACGTAGAGCAGACCGTTCTCGTCGAAATAGCCGACGTCACCCGACGACATCAGACCGTCGATGATCTGCTTGTGGCCGCCGCCGGTGTAGCCCTCGAACGGGAAGAAGTTGCCGACGAAGATCCGCCCGACCTCGCCCTGGGGCAGTTCATTGCCGTCGTCGTCGAGGATCTTGACCTTCACGCCCTTCACCACCGGTCCGACGGTGGCCGGGTTCTTCTCAAGATCCTGCGGTCGCGCGATCGTGGCGAACGCGATCTCGGTCGACCCGTACAGGTTGTAGATCACGGGTCCGAGCATCTTGAGCCCCCGCTGTGCCATCTCCGCGCCCAGCTGCGACCCCGATACGAACACGATCCGCAGCGACGACAAGTCGGGCTTGCGATCCATGTCGTCAAGCGCATCGAGCATGCGCGACAACATCACTGGCACGACCACCACCGCGGTCACCTTGTGCTCCTCGATGTCCTCGAGGACCTTCTGAGCCTTGAACCGCCTGCGCAGCAACAGCGTCGTGCCCAACATCATCGAGATCGTCGCGTGCAGAAAACCCAACGCGTGGAACATCGGCGCCGGAAGCGCGGTGATCTCACCACCCTTGAACGGAACATGCGAGAGCACACCGCCGATGGGAGCGAGGGTGGGCGGTGTACTTCTGTTGGCGCCCTTGGGTGTTCCCGTCGTCCCACTGGTCAGGATGATCACCGACGAATGCTTGGTCGCCTTGGGCGCCGCCTTACCGGAGTGTCGGGAGACGAAGTCCTCGAGCGTCTCGTCGGTGCTGTTCGACGGTTCGTCCTTATCGGGGTTCACGCCGAGCGCGCGCAGCTTGCCCAGCGGCGGATCCGCTTTGGACACGGCCTGGCAGTACTCGTCGTCGTAGATGATCAGCTTGGCGCCCTCACGTTCGGACACCTCCTTGACCTGGGGCCCGGAGAACTCGCTGTTGAGCAGGATGATCCGCGCACCGGTGCGGGCCGCGCCGTACAGCGCGACGAGGAACCACCGGTGGTTGCGAGCCAGGATCGCGACCCCGTCACCGCCCTTGACACCCTTCTCCAGCAGGCCGTTGGCCACTGAATGTGCTGCGTCGTCGAGTTCCTTGAACGTCATCTCGCCGAAGTCGTCGATGATCGCGGTGCGATTAGGGGTGCGGCGGGCGTTCAGGGCCGGGATCATCCCGAACTCGCCCCAACGCCGGATGTCGGCGAGCATTCCGGCGACGTTCTGCGGTGGTTCGATCTTGAACGCTCCCGCTCCGAACATCTTGGTGGCGTAGTGCAGCTCGGCCGACCCGCGTTCGACGAGTTGTTGAGCCTTGGCGAGCGCTTGCGACGGGAGCTCGGAGAGTCTTGCCATGTCCCCACCATATGTGACCCGCGTCGCAATGCGGCCGGGAAACTAGCATGACGTTATGGCCGCACCCCGGTACCTGGAGGTCGAGGGTCACCGGGTGCCCATCAGCCACCCCGACAAGGTCGTCTTCCCCGATATCGGCGTCACCAAGTCGGACCTGATGCACTACTACCTCAGCGTCGCCGACGGCGCCCTGCGCGGTGTCCGTGACCGACCGATGATCCTCAAGCGCTTCGTCAAGGGCATCACCGAGGAGGCCGTGTTCCAGAAGCGCGCTCCGAAGAAGCGGCCTGACTTCGTCGACGTCGCCGAGTTGAAGTACGCGTCAGGGACGTCGGCGGCCGAAGCGGTGCTGCGCGATGCGGCCGGCCTGGTGTGGGCGGTCAATCTCGGATGTGTCGACCTCAACCCCCATCCGGTTCGGTCAGACGATCTCGCGCATCCCGACGAGCTGCGCGTCGACCTCGACCCGATGCCGGGTGTCGAGTGGCCTCAGATCATCGACGTCGCGATGGTCGCCCGCGACGTGCTCGAGGACCATGGGCTGACGGCGTGGCCCAAGACATCGGGATCGCGGGGCTTCCACATCTACGCCCGCATCCAGCGGCGGTGGCCGTTCAAGTTCGTCCGGCTCGCCGCACAGGCGGTGGCCCGCGAGGTCGAGCGCCGAGCGCCCGAGATCGCCACCGCACGCTGGTGGAAGGAAGAACGCGAGGGCGTCTTCGTCGATTTCAACCAGAACGCGTTCGATCGAACCGTCGCGTCGGCCTATTCGGTGCGCGCGACCCCTGACGCCAGGGTGTCGACGCCGCTGCTCTGGAGAGAGGTGCCCGGATGCCGGCCGGACGCGTTCACGATCGCGACGGTGCCACAACGTTTCGCCGAACACGGTGACCCCTGGGAGGGCATCGACGATTCAGCGGGATCGCTTGACGCGCTGCTGGACCTCGCCGACCGGCTCGGCCCGGCGGAGAGGGCACCGCGCGGGGCCAAACGTTCGAGCGGAGGAACCGGTCGGCGGGTCTCCTCTAAGCCGCTCATCGAGATCGCCCGAACGAAGACCAAGGACGAGGCGATGGCGGCGTTGGACGAATGGCGACGACGGCACTCGGCCGCAGCCGAAAAGTTGGAGCCTGCAGACATTCTGGTCGACGGTATGCGGGGTCCCAGTTCGATCTGGTACCGCATCAGGATCAACCTTCAGCACGTGCCTGAAAACGAACGACCCGCCCAGGAGGAGTTGCTCGCCGACTACAGCCCGTGGGAGAACTACTCCGGACCCCAGTGGATGCAGCGCGACTGATTTGCTGGCTAACGCAAAAACTGCTTCTTACCAAAGTATTAGTCGCCGTTGGCGCTTGCCTTAATCTCGCGGCATAAGTTGGGCTTCATCGACGAAGCTGACTAATCGAGGAGGCGGTGATGTACGGGAATCCGACATTCGACTGCGCCGGGGCCCAGCTTCATGCCGTGTGCCGCCAGCTGGCAACGGTTGTGACGGTCGACGGCATCATCGACGACCGGAACATTGAACGGATCACCGCGTTCGCTCGCCGGTTCGTTCTGGCTGAGAAGCCGTTCATCCTCGATCTGAGCGAAGTGAGTTCGTGTGCAGAGCAACTCATTTCGTTGATGTACGACATCGATGAGTGCTGCTTCCACGCTGAGGTGGATTGGGCCGTCGTCGCCAGTGATGAAGTGCAACGAGTGTTGCATGCGTCCGGTGTGAGCGTCCCGGTCGCAGCATCGGTGCCCGATGCGCTTCATCACTTCGCGGAGAACATCGAGAAACGGCGTCGACTGCTGCCGCTGTTGACCCAGAAGACCGCATAGCGGAAGGCGACCAGGTGCTACTCGATATTCGTTGGCTCGGTTACCTGCTTGGCCGTCGGCATCCGACGGCCAAGCAGACCGGCCACGCGTTCTGAACCCGCCCCACCGTCGACCGACGCCGGTCCTCGACACGCGATGCGGTGGATCGTCGACGGTATGAATGTGATCGGATCGCGCCCCGACGGCTGGTGGCGTGATCGTCATCGCGCCATGGTGACCCTCGTCGAGCGGTTGGAATCCTGGCGGTCTCCCCGTGACGATGTCACCGTGGTGTTCGAACGCCCACCCAAGCCTCCGATCGACTCGTCGGCCGTCACCGTCGCTTATGCCCCGCGCCCGGCGCCCAACTCGGCCGACGACGAGATCGTCCGCCTTGTCCTCGCCGATGACCGGCCCGCCGACATCAGCGTGGCCACGTCCGACCGCACGCTTGCCGAGCGGGTACGCGAGGCCGGCGCGTCCGTCGTACCGGCGGAGAGGTTGCGCGATCTCATCGATCCGCGGTGACGCCTGCGGGCCGCCAATCGGGCGATCGGCCCAAGTGGCGCAGCACCCGATCCAGGTCGCTCGCGTCGGCCTGAGGTTCCACGGCACGCGCGAACGGTGAGTTGTCGGCCTCTCGGATTTCACCGTCAGGGACTCCCATCGCCAGGGGCACGACGGCCGCAACAACGTCGTCGGGCAACCCGAACGGCACACCGATGCTGCGGGCGACGTCCCACCCGTGCACGACGTAGTCGACGAAGTGAAAACCGATCGCCATCGCACCCGGAACCGTGACGTCCTCGCCGAACTCCGGTAGCGCGAACGTCGCCTCCAGCACCCCCTCGGCAGCGAACGCGGCCACCACCTCCGCGGCCGCGGCGGCATAGGCGCCGCCGGGGTCGGCGCGGACCGCATCCGCGACGGTCAGGGGCTCCCACACCCCGAGATCGCCGCCGGCTCCGCGAGCGGAGGCGGCAAACCCCTTGTGCTGCACGGTCATATGAGTCAGCAGGTCGCCGAGGTCCCACCCGCCACACGGCGTCGGACGATCGAGGTCGTCAACCGTCACTCGCGAGACGATATCGACGGAGGCGTTGATCGCTGTTCGATGGAGCGGTCGCGGATCACTAATCGTATGCATACACTTACGATATATACTCGCTTATCATTGGTCAACGCTTAATATCCCTGCATGCCGCCCAAGCCGCGACGACGAGACCTCGCGGCCATGCTCGCCCCGCTGATGCGCCGGCTGATCGCCCTGGAGACCCCCGTGCTCGCCGACCACGGCGTCTCGATGTGGGGTTACGCCGTGCTGTCAGCGCTCGACGAGTCCCCGGTACGCAGCCAGGCTGCCCTCGCCGAAGCCATCGGCGCCGACAAGACCCGGATCATCCCCACGCTCGACGAGCTTCAGGAACGCGGCTACATCGAGCGCATACCCGACCCGGCGGACCGGCGCGTGCGACTGCTGGAGATCACCGAATCCGGTCGCGCTCTTAAAGATTCGGTGCAGGCGGAGATCCAGCGCGGGGAGGAGCGGTGGCTTTCGGTGCTCTCGCCCGCCGACCGGCGAGCGTTCCTACGGGCCCTGCACGAGATGACGCGTGTCGAGGACACCCCATAGGGTTTGAGAAATGAACCGCCTCGACCGCTTCTTCGAGATCTCGGCGCGCGGCACGACGGTCGGCGCGGAGGCCCGCGGCGGGCTGGTCACCTTCATCGCGATGGCCTACATCATCGTGCTGAACCCGATCATCCTGTCCGGTTCCGAAGACGTCACCGGCGATCGACTGCAATTCGCCGAGGTTTCAGCGGTCACGGCGCTGGCCGCGGGCGTGATGACGATCCTGTTCGGCCTCATCGCGCGGATGCCGTTCGCGTTCGCCGCCGGTCTCGGCATCAACTCGTTCGTGGCGACGACGCTCGTCGGCTCCCTCACCTGGGCAGAAGCCATGGGACTGGTGGTGATCAACGGGCTCATCATCGTTGTACTGGCGGCGACCGGGTTGCGGCGGCTGGTCTTCGATGCCGTGCCGATGCAGCTGAAGCTGGCCATCACGGCCGGCATCGGGCTGTTCATCTTGTTCATCGGCCTCGTCGACGCCGGGTTCATCGGTTCGACGGGTGTCGCGTCACCGCCGGTCGGCCTCGGCGGTAACGGCAGCGGCTCCATCAGCACCGTGCCCACCGTCGTCTTCGCCTTCACGCTGCTTCTGACCGGCATCCTGGTGGCTCGAAAGGTGCGGGGCGGCATCCTGATCGGGCTCGTCGCCGGCACCGTCGTCGCGGTCGTGATCGAGTCGATCTGGCACCTCGGCTCCGCCGCGGACAAGCCCGGAGGCTGGAGCCTGTCGGTCCCGACGCTGTCGGGCTCACCGTTCGCGCTTCCCGACCTGTCGCTCGTCGGCGCCTTCAGCATGGACAGCTTCGGCCGCATCGGAGTGATCGCCGCGACCATGTTCGTGTTCACGCTGGTATTCGCGAACTTCTTCGACGCTATGGGCACCTTCACGGGCCTGTCCCGCGAGGCCGGACTCGCCGACGAGAAAGGCACCTTCCCGCGCCTGCGGGCGGCGCTGGTGGTCGAAGGCGCGGGCGCCGTGGTCGGCGGCGCATCGTCGGCCTCGTCGAACACGGTGTTCGTCGAATCGGGCGCGGGCATCGGCGAGGGCGCGAGGACCGGGCTGGCCAACATCGTGACCGGCGTGCTGTTCCTCGCCGCGATGTTCATCTCACCGCTGGCGTCGGTGGTGCCGACGGAAGTGGCAGCTGCCGCGCTGGTGATCGTTGGAGCGATGATGGTGTCGCATCTGCGACACATCGACATCTCCGAGTTCTCGGTCGCGCTGCCCGTGGTGCTGACGGTGGCCACGATGCCGTTCTCGTACTCGATCGCCAACGGCATCGGCGTCGGCTTCATCGCGTGGGTGGTACTGCGGTCGGCAGCAGGAAAAGCCCGCGAGATCAGCCCACTGTTGTGGGTGGTCGCCGCGGGCTTCCTGCTGTACTTCGCGCGAGGCTGGATCGAGTCACTGCTCGGGATCTAACCCGGTCAGCGGTCGGCTTGCCGCTTTTCCTTCTCGGCGTCGGCAAGGTCGTCGATCTTGTCGGCCTGCGCACGCGTCGTGGCCGCATCGACGCGCTTGTCCTGCGCGTCGGCCATCTTGACGCTGGCCACCTTCGCTGCGCTGCGCTCGGCCGCGTCGATCTGCTCTTCTTCGCGGCGCTTGGCCGTTTCGACGTTCTTCTTGCGCTGCTCGGCGATCTCGTCGGCCTTCTTCTTGTCCTCGACGATCTTCTTCTCGGCGTTCTCGACCGCCGCGCGCTTCCGCTCCTGCGCATCGGTACGCGCCTGGCGGGCTTCGGCCTCGGTCTCCTCGAACGTCTTCTGCTTGTCCTGCAGCGCCTTCTCGCGGGTCACCTTCAGCTCTCGGCCCGCCTGCTTGACATTCTCGTTGGCGGCCGCGTCGAGTTCTGCCGCGCGGCGCAGCGCGTCGCTGCGCTCGACGAGGGTGACGCCGCGCTTCTGGAGCTCGTGATCACCGAGCGCCGTGCCCACCGCGGTGTCGAGCATCCCGAGGGAACGCTCGTAGAACAGCCGGGCCGGCGCTTCGTCGTCCATCCGGGCGACAAACCGGTCGTCGATCAATTGCAGCGGCACGCGGGCCACCTGGTACTGAAACTTCAGCACCGCTTTCGGAATAGCGGTGAGACTCATCGGTTCAAGCTCCTTCTACGCCCTGCTCAGGCGTCGTCGTTGAGGTTTTCGGCCTGCCGCCGGATACGGGCGGCCTCCGCTTTCGCGCTTGCCGACTCCTCGACGGCTTCGCGATGTTCTTCGAGCGCGCCGGCGAGTTGAGTGTCGGCGTCGTGCACGCCCGCCCGCTGCTGGGCCTTGGCTTCGCGTGCCTTGCGCTCGGCGTCGATTTCGGCCTGGGTGCGCTCGCGCTCGAGCTGCTGACGGGCAGCGGCTTCGGCGGCGCGCTTCTGGGCGGCCTTCTGGTTCTCCACCGCGCCCTTTTCGGCGGCCGCTTCGGCGTTCGCCGCGGTGCGCTCCTTGGCGCCTTCGCGCTTGGCCTCCACCACATCGTTGCGGGCCTCCCGCGCCTCGGCGTCGGCGACCGCGTCGATCGTGTTGGCTTCTTTACGGCGTTCGGCCTCGGCCTGCTGCAGTTGGCCTTCGGCGGTCAGCGAGTCGTTTCCGGTGATAGCGCCAAACATCTCTTTGGCCTTGCCTTTCACCGAGTCGATCAGGCCTTCGCGTGCCTGGCCGGCCTTGTCGTGGTCCGTCATTCGGGCCTCCTCTCAGGGGTCAAGGTTCCACATCCGCGCGGGTCCGAAACCCTCTGTGGGCGGATGCACAGCAAATGGCTTAGTCGCGTCGGAGATCGGGTGCGTCACCGGTGCGGCCCGGTAGCAGACCCAGACCGAGCATGCCTACAGCGAGCCCCAGGTGCAGCCGGTTCGGCGGCGTTGCTGGAACAACCATCACCGCGGGATAGCCGCTCGGGGCCGATCGAAACGCTGCGATGATGTGTCGCGTGACAGCGACGACGATTCCGGCCATCGCTCTGACCGGCTACCTCGGCGCGGGTAAGACCACGCTGCTCAACCACGTGCTGCGCCAGCCGGGTGCGCGCGTCGGCGTCATCATCAACGACTTCGGCGAACTCAACGTCGACGCCGCGCTGGTCACGGGGCAGGTCGACGAACCGGCCTCGATCGCCGGGGGCTGCATCTGCTGCCTTCCCGACGAAGGCGGGCTCGACGACGCGCTGGCCAAGCTCGCCGACCCGAAGCTCGGCCTGGACGCGATCATCATCGAGGCCAGCGGACTGGCCGACCCGATAGCGGTGTCGCGGATCATCCGATTCAGCGGGGTGGAGCGGGTGCGGCCCGGCGGCATTGTCGACGTCATCGACGCCGCCGCACATTTCGACACCGTCGACGACCACGCCACCCCGCCGGCGCGATACGGGGCGGCCACCCTTGTGGTGGTCAACAAACTCGACCAGATCTCCGAGGACGCCCGCGAAGAGACGCTCGGGCAGATCGAAAAGCGTGTGCGCGAACGGAATCCGGACGCACACGTCGTGGGTGCGACGGCCGGACGTGTCGATCCGGCGCTGCTGTACGACGTGTCCGCATCCGTCGACGTCGGCGAGCAACTCTCCCTGCGCGAACTGCTCGTCGACACCGGAGACGCACATGATCACCCGCACGTGCACGCCGATTCGGTCACGGTGACCAGCAATGGTTGCGTCGATCCCGCGGCGCTGATCGACCTGCTCGAAACGCCACCCCCGGGCGTGTACCGACTCAAGGGCACGGTCGCGGTGCGGTACCGAGAGCGCACGCGCCGCTATGTCGTCAATGTGGTCGGCACGTCTGTCCACATCGCGAACGCGCCGTCGACGGCGGTCGCCAACGGACTCGTCGCGATCGGCACCCATGTCGACGTCGACGACGTCCGCGCGCGCATGACCGCGGCGCTGTTACCGCACGACGGCGTGGTCTCGGCCGCGGGGGTTCGGCGGCTGCAGCGCTACCGCCGACTCAGCATCTGATCGCCACCCCGCGCTTATGGTGAGGTGATGAGCGCCGAGGAGCAGCGCGCCGGGGTCGACCTGACCAACCTCGACCAACCGTTGACCCCGGACGCCAATGCCACCAAGCGCGATCTGATCGACTACCTCGACGCGGTGTCCGATCGGATTCTTCCCGGCCTCGCGGGACGTCCCCTGACGGTGTTGCGGGTGCTGCGCGGGCGGGCACCGTTCATGCAGAAGAACGTGCCGAAGTACACCCCCGAGTGGGTGAAAACCGTCTCGATGTGGGCCGAGTCCTCCCACCGAGAGGTCCGCTATGCCCTGTGCGACGATCGGCGCACGTTGCTGTGGCTGGCCAACCAGCGCGCCGTCGAGTACCACCCCACGCTCGGGCTGGCCGAGAACATCTACCGCCCAACGCATCTGGTGCTCGACCTCGACCCGCCGGAGGGAAGCGACTTCGCGGCCGTCGTCGCCACGGCTCACCTTGTGCGGCAGGCGCTTTCGGACTGCGGCCTGGCCGGAGCGGTGAAGACGAGCGGCGCCAAGGGAGTGCACGTGTTCGTCCCGGTCGACGACAGCGCACCGGTCGACGACGTCGCGGCGGCCACCCGTGCGCTGGCCGCTCGCGCAGAATCACTCGACCCTTCCCGTGCTACTACGGCTTTCATCGTCGACGACCGCCAGGGCAAGGTTTTCATCGACTCCACCCGCGCCGGGGGCGCGACGGTCGTCGCCGCATACAGTCCCCGGTTGCGCCCCGGCACCCCTGTGTCGTTCCCGGTCGCCTGGTCGGACCTGGACCGCATCACACCGGCGGACTTCACCGTGCACACCGCGATCGACGTCCTGGGCGGCAGCGACCCATGGGCGCAGGCGATGCCGGCACCGCAGACGCTGCCCCCCGACCTGATCGAGCACGGAAGGACCATCCCCGTCGCGCGGGTGGCCGCGATGCACGAGGGCAAGCGGCGGGCGCGTGCGCGCCGCAACAAGGGCGGCTGACGTCGGATTCACCCGGCCGGTTAGCGGGTATCGACAGCGCATCGGCGGAGGGATTCCGGGATGGTGGGCTGGCTGGACCGGCTGCAGCGACGCAACCGCCGCGTGGGTTTCCTCATCGCGGTGATCTACAAGTACGTCGATGATCAAGGCGGCTATCTAGCCGCGCTGATCACCTATTACGCGTTCGTCTCCCTGTTCCCGTTGCTGTTGCTGCTGACCACCGCGCTTGGGGTCATACTCGTCGGCCGCCCGGAGATTCAGCAACAGATCCTGCAGTCCACGCTCGGCCAGTTCCCCGTCATCGGTAGCCAGCTCGAACGGCCGGAGCAACTCAGCGGTGGCGTCACGGCCGTCGTGGTCGGGATCGCCGGTGCGCTGTACGGCGGTCTCGGTGTCGGGCAGGCGCTGCAGAACGCGATGGACTCGGTATGGGCGGTGCCCCGCAACAACCGCCCGGACCCGATCCGGTCGAGGCTGCGCAGCCTGCTGTTGTTGTTCGTGCTCGGTTCGGCCGCGGTCACCGCGACCGTGTTGTCGGCGGTCGGCCACGCGACGGCCAGTTTGGGGTGGTTCGGGAAAGTGGGCGTCACCGTCGCCACCGTCGCGATCAACGCACTCATCTGCCTGGTCGCGTTCCGCGTCACCACCGCCCGTTCCGTGTCGTACCGCGACGTGCTCCCAGGCGCCCTCGCGGCAGCGGTGATATGGCAGCTGCTGCAGTGGTTCGGCGCGAACTACGTCTCCCACGTCGTCAAATCGACCAGCGCGACCAACAGCGTGTTCGCGTTGGTTCTGGGCCTGCTTGCGTTCCTGTATCTGGTTTCGGTGACGTTGGTGATGTGCGCCGAAGTCAACGTTGTGCGCGTCGACCAGCTGTATCCCCGTTCACTGATGACGCCATTCACCGACGACGTCGACCTCACTTCGGCCGACCGGCGCACCTACACCCGACGGGCGAAAGCCGAACGGGCGAAAGGCTTTCAGAAGGTCAGTGTGCGGTTCGATCCGACCCGTGAAACTTCTCCTGATCAATCCGGCGAGGTGCCGGACAGCCAGGGTTGATCCCACCTGTCCACCGCCGCCACTTCCGACAACGGCTTACGACGGACTGTGTGATGGTGGCCCGCCGGCCATCCCAGCGTCACCAACGCCGCCGGCATCCAGTCGTCCGGGATCCCGATCAATGAGCGCAACCGCTCTTCACAGCCCATGTGCCACAACGTGATCGCCGCCCCGAGCCCCTGGGCGCGGGCGGCCAACAGGAAATTCTGCACCGCCGGGAAGATCGAACCGCCTTGCTGTAGCTCGGATGCCCCAGCTTGCGGCCGGACGCAGAAGAGGACGAGACCGGGTGCGGCGCCGCCGTTCCGCATGTGGTCGGCCATCGATCTCAGCACCCGAGACCGCGAATCGTCCGCGCCGTCATCGGGAGACGTGATTCCGTAGAACCGCTGCAGCTCGTCCCACGTTCGGTGTGCGGCCGCGGTGACAAGCGCACGGGACTGCTCGGAGCGCAGCACCACGAACCGCCACGGCTGTTGGTTGGCACCCGACGGCGCCCAGCTGGCCGCTCGCAGACACCTCTGCAGCATCGCATCGTCGACCGGTTCGTCGCGATACCGCCGCACCGCCGACGCGGTCTCCATCACCGTCCAGATGTCCGTCGACACGGCCGGGGCCCGGTTCACGACGTTGTCGTGCCGGGTAGGACGCCCCGCCATGTGCCACCGCGCACGGGTCCGGTGATCAACGGCAGGTCCAGCGTCGACAGCACTCCGGGTGGTGCGGCCATCACGGCCGGAATGGCGTTCAACTCACGCATCACGGTCGCATATGTCAAGCCACGCATA
This sequence comes from Mycobacterium sp. 852002-51152_SCH6134967, assembly GCF_001667105.1. Taxonomy (NCBI): domain Bacteria; kingdom Bacillati; phylum Actinomycetota; class Actinomycetes; order Mycobacteriales; family Mycobacteriaceae; genus Mycobacterium; species Mycobacterium sp. 852002-51152_SCH6134967. The sequence continues at coordinate 74,288 of NZ_LZIK01000063.1, forward strand.
TTGTTTCCACGCCCGTGCATCTCGATGTCGACGGTGTAGGTGGGCAGCCCGTCGACGATGACACGGTAACCGCCGTGCGGGGAGGGGTGGCGCGGCCAGTCCGGAGCCGATTGCTCACCCATGCGTGTGATGTGCTCGAGCACGACGCGTTCCTCGTCGTCCACCATGCCCGCCAACTTGAACCGCATGCCGCCCATGGTGCCCGGGGCGATCCAGCCCGACGCGACCTCGTAGCGTTCGGTGGCCAACCACTTGTCGATCGTGGTGACGACGCGGTCGAGAGGAAGGCCCACGCCGTCGGCGACGAGATGGACTGTCGGTGCCCACAGCGCCGCGAGGCGCTCGGTGTCGAACAGCGGCGCCGAATGGTCGGGCGGGTGGCCGAAACCCATGAAGTCAAACATGATGTCGGGCTGGTTGATCGGGCCGTAGTCGAGTATTTCGAGCATGGTGATGGTGTCGACGCGACTGCTGAATCCAGTCATCGTCAATGCGATGACGTCGTTGGCCCACCCCGGATCCACACCACTGTTGAAGAAGCTCGTGCCCCCTTCCTCGCACGCCGACGCGATGAGCTCGGCAGTGTCCTTGTCGGCGGCAGGCGGGTAACACATCGGAACCAGGGAGGTGCACACCACGTTCTTGCCCGCGCGCAGACAGCGGGCGATGTCCTCGGCAGCCTCCCGGTAGCGGTAGTCGCCCGAGGCGAAATAGGCGACCACGTCGGCATCCAGCGACAGCGCCGAGTCGATGTCGCGGGTCGCGATCACTCCGGTCGCGGGCATGCCGCACAGCGCACCGGCGTCCATGCCGTCTTTGGCCTCGGCGTGTACGACCACGCCCGCGAGGTCCAGGCCGGGGTGGGCGATCAGCGCACGCAGCGCGCCGACACCGACCTGGCCTGGCCCCCACAGAACCACCCGCGGGTTACGTTGGCAGTCCGACATGTGCACCCTTTCAGTCGATCCATCCAACCCGTGAGAACATACCTTCTCAATAAACGACAACACCATTGCCAGATTGGCCCGATCCGGAGGACACAATGAGCGAGTATCAGTTTCTGAAGTGGGAGACGTTCGACGATGGCCAGATCGTTCGGATCTCGCTGAATCGTCCGGAGCAGCGCAATGCGCAGAATCGCGGGATGCTGGTCGAACTCGATGAGGCGTTCGCCCGCGCCGAGGCCGACGACACCGTTCGCGTGGTCATCCTGGCCGGCGAGGGACCGATGTTCTCCTCCGGCCACGACATCGGCTCCAAGCAGGCGCGGGCCGAGTTCATGCCGGGGCCGGAGCAGCATCCCACGGCGGCCATCAACGGCGGGACGCGCGAGGGCGCGGAAAAGATCATGCTGCAGGAATGGCACTACTTCTTCCAGAACAACCTGCGCTGGCGCAACCTGCGCAAGATCACGATCGCGCAGGTGCACGGTGACGTGTTTTCGGCGGGTCTGATGCTGATCTGGGCATGCGACCTGATCGTGGGCAGTGAAGAGGTGCGCTTCGCCGACGTCGTGGGCACCCGGCTGGGGATGTGCGGCATGGAGTACTTCGGCCATCCGTGGGAGTTCGGCCCGCGGCGCACCAAGGAGCTGATGTTGACCGGCGACGCCATCGACATCGAGGAGGCGTATCGACTCGGGATGGTGAGCAAGATCTTCAAGCGTGACGAATTGGCCGATCGCACACTGGAAATGGCACGGCGGATCGCCACGGTACCGACGATGGCGGCGCTGCTCATCAAGGAGTCGGTCAATCAGTCGGTCGACAACATGGGCTTCTACAACGCGCTGCAGTCGTGTTTCACGTTGCACCAGCTCAACCACTCGCACTGGGTGGGCGTGCGCGAGGACAAACGGGCGACCGCCGGTGAGGAGCAGGGCGTGCCGAACTGGCGGACCGCTCCCCCGATCGTGTTGTCGGTCAAGGATCAGGTGCGCGCCGAATCCTGACGACCGTGCCCCCGCCCCCTCCCCCCTGCGCCGAACGTGGGTTACCGTCACGCGTTCGGCGGGCGAGGCGTGCATCAATCCCACACTCGCGATAGGCAGAGCCGAGTCAGCCGGCGACTGGTCCGTAGCGGGCGTCGGCCACGCGGTCCAGGGCGACCGCCGGCTCGCCGAACACCATGGCCCAGCCGCGGACTCGCCGGTAGTACAGCTGGATGTCGCCCTCCATCCCAAAGCCGTAGCCGCCGTGGATGTGCAGGCTGCGATAGGTCGCATCACGCGCGGTCTCGTAGGCGAACGCGAAGGCCATCGCGGCCAGCTCGGTCACGCGGTCCGGTTCGTCGGAGAACGCGCACGCCGCTTCGAAGGCCAACAGACGGGCACCGTCGGTCGCGGTGGCGCTGTCGGCAAGCGGATGTGACACGGCCTGAAAGGTGCCGATCGGGGCGCCGAACGCGTACCGCTGTTTGGCGTATTCGGCGCCGATCTCGACGGCCTTGGCCGCGGCACCCACGAGAGCCGCGGCGGTGAGGGTGAGCCACAGGTCGACCGCGGCGGTGAACAAGCGACGGGCGTGCTGACCCTCGGCGAGCACGGTGACGTCGCCGCGCGTCACCACGTCCGCCAGCGGTAAGGTGCCGAGATTTTCGACGTGCTCACGGTCAGTCGCAGACAACGCGACGAGACGCCCGCCGACCAGGGCCACCACGGTGTCGGCCACCGCCCCGCCGGGAACCAGTCCGAGAACATCACCGTCGCAGGACCGCGGAGCGAAGCTGACGAGCCTGTCGCCCGACATGGTGGCCGCCAACAGGTCGTCGTCGCCGCAGGCGGCCAGCAGTCGGGCGGCTATCTGCGCCTCGATCACCGGCGCCGATGCGACCGCCCGGCCGTATTGCTCGGCGATCAGCGCCAACTCGAGCTCGGAAGCCCCCCATCCGCCGTCGGATTCGCCGACCGCCATCTCGACGACACCGGTCTGGACGAGGGCCTCCCACAGCTTCGGATCGAACCCGAGAGGTTCTGCGGCACGCACCCGTTGCGACGTCGACTCGCGGGTATACATCGCGGCGAAGGAATCCACGAGTTGTCGCTGTTCGCCGGACAGGCTCAGGTCCACCGGATATCCCTCACATGCGAATATGGATACTCTCAGTTTTGAGAGTAACATTATCGCCTGCGCCGCCCGCCCGCCCGGTACGCGACAGATTGGTTCCCGCTCATGCATTTTCAGTCCGACTCCGCGACCGAAGCCTTCCGGGATGGTGTCCGTAGACATCTCAGCGACGTGCTGACCCCCGACATCGAGGAACGGATCTACCGCAGCGGTGTCGCGCACGACGACGACTTCGCCAAAGGGCTGGTCGACAAGGGTTACTTCGCTCCGGGCTGGCCGACGGCGTTCGGCGGGCAGGACCGCACCGCCTGGGAAGAGCAGGCGCTCAACGAAGAACTCATGCGCACGGACGCGCCGGTATACCTGTCCGAGACCACCCGGATGGTGGCGTCGATCATCCGGCAGATCGGTATACCCGCGATGAAGGAGCGCATCCTCCCCGGCGCTTTGACCGGCGACGTCACCATCGCGCTCGGCTTCACCGAACCGGAATGCGGCTCGGATGTGGCCGCCGCGGCCACGAGGGCCGTACGAGACGGCGACGACTGGGTCATCAACGGCTCCAAAATGTTCACCACCAACGGTCACATCGCCGACTACATCTTCCTGCTGGCCCGGACGAGCCCCGACAAACCGAAGCACAAGGGGCTCACAATGTTTCTCGTGCCGACGAGCTCCGACGGCTTCGAAGCGCAAGCGGTGTGGACGCTGTCGGGCGAGCGCACGAACATCACCTTCTACAGCGACGTGCGCATCGGCGACGAGTGGCGCATCGGTGACGTCGACGCCGGCTGGCAGGTGCTGGGCCTGTCGCTACAGGACGAGCACACGTCAGGATGGGGACCTCATATCGCGCGTCTCCTGCACCATGCCGAGGAGTGGGCGACCACGGCGCGCGCGCCCGACGGATCACCTGCGATCGCGAAACCCGATGTGCGGCGGCGGATCGCGCGGGTAGCGATGGAACTCGAAGTGGCGATGCTCCTACAGCGTCGATGTGTGTGGATGACCGAGAACGGTCGTACGCCCGTCGCCGAGGGGCCGATGGCGAAAGTGTTCTCCACAGAGGCGCTCGTGCGCGCGAGCCAAGACATCGTCGAACTCGTCGGGCCCGATGCGACGCGGTCTGTCTTCGAGCCGACGGCGCCGGAGCGCGGCCGCTTCGAACACCTCATGCGCTTCGCGCTGGGCACCACGATCTATGCCGGAACCAGCGAGGTGCAGCGCACCATCATCGCCCAGAGAGGTCTGGGTCTACCCCGTTAGGTCCTTGGGTTTGCGGGTGGGGCGCTTGCGTGGCGCGGCCTTGGCGGTTACAGCCTTCCTGGGCGCGTTCGCGGGCGGAGTCAGCGCCTGCAGGCACCATGCCCACAGCTGGTCCTCGGTGAGCTCAGCGCCCTTGACACCCAGGTGGAACACCCCGATCTGGGCCAGGGCGATGAGGGTCGAGTTCAACAGCGTGGTGAGCTGAGCGGGCGTCAGATCCTTACGGACCAGCCCCGCGCGTGAGCATGCGGTGAGGATCCTGGTGAGCAGCTTCTGATGCGGCTCCCAGATCTTCGCGAAATCGGCAGGGCGCTCGATCTCCAGGCTCAAGTTGTAGATCGTCATCACGCGCCCGCCGATTGCCTCCGACGACTCCGCACGCGAGAGGAATCCGCGGCAGAACGCCTCGAGTTGTTCCATCGGGCCGTCCGCGGCCGCCACCTCGTGGCGGATCGCCTCGATGAACTGACTGGTGGCATTCTCATACAGGGCCAGAAGCAGTTCTTCCTTGCCGGCGAAATGCTGGTAGAAGGCGCGCAGGCTGAGGTTCGAGCGATCGATGAGGGTCTGGATGGTGAAGTCGGCACGACCGGACTCCTCGACCAGTTCGAGGGCCGTCGCCAAGAACCTCGAACTACGCGCGAGTGCACGCGCGCGCGCTTGGCTGAGTCGCCGCTCGATCGTTCTTTCCTGCCAGCTACCCGGCATCTCGACGTCGGTCTCGACGAGTTCCAGATCGGCTTCCGAGTCGCGGGCACTCCGCTTCTTAGCAGTCATGATTACCTGAGAATACGCGTTCCGCCGCCGATCCACCTCGGCTACCTACACGCACACGTTGGCCAAAACAGCGTGACCCCGCCGGACTTCGCGCCCCGTCGAGCGGTCCGACGGTCTCGGCGTGCCGAGCGGGGCCTGTACAGTATTGTGGAAATATTGATTCTCGATTGCGAAAACAAGGGTTTCGCGATTGTGCCGCAAGCCGTTCCTAAGGAGTGCAGCGTTGACCGCAGACATCTTGATCGTCTCACCCGACGACCATCTGGTGGAACCGGCCGATCTGTGGACCAGCCGGTTACCCGAGCGCTATCGCGATGTCGGACCGCGGATCGTCCGGCACCGGGGACGCATGGACCCGTCGGTCACCTCCGACGTCGCGTTCATCGAGGATGACGACGGCCGCGACGCCGACATCTGGCACTACGAGGATTCGATCATCCCGATTCCGCTCATCAGCGCCGCTGCCGGTTACGAACTCGACGAACTCTCCACCGACCCGATCACCTACGACGAGATGCGACCCGGCTGCTATCGACCGGCCGACCGGCTCGCGGACATGGACCTCGCCGGCATCGAGGCCTCGGCTTGCTTTCCCAACACGCTGGTCCGGTTCTGCGGTCAGCGATTCCTCTACGCCAAGGACAAAGAGCTCGCGTTGCTCTGCGTGCAGGCCTACAACGACTTCCAGATCGACGAGTGGGGCGGCGGCTCGAACGGCAGGCTCATTCCGCTGGGCATCATCCCGCTGTGGGACGTCGAGCTCGCCGTCAAGGAGGTCGAACGGGTAGCGGCCAAGGGCATGCCTGCGGTGTGCTTCTCGGAGCTGCCTGCGCGACTGGACCTGCCGTCCATCCACAGCGGTTACTGGGACCCGTTCTTCGCCGCGTGCGAGAGCAACAATGTCGGGATCATGCTGCACATCGGCTCGAGTTCGTCGTTGACGAAGTCCTCCCCCGACTCGCCGCACGTCGTCACCAGCGCACTGATGGCGGTCAACTGCACCATCGCCCTGGTCGACTGGCTGTTCTCCGGCAAGCTGCGGCAATTCCCCAAGCTCAAACTCGCGTTCGCCGAGGCGCAGGCCGGGTGGATCCCCTACTACCTGCAGCGCGTCGACGAGGTCTGGGAGGACCGTCGGGCGTGGGGCGGCATCCATCCGCTGCTGACCGAGCCGCCGAGCACGCAGGTCCCCGGCCGCGTGTGGTTCTCCACCTTTGGCGACCCGGTCGCGTTCCGCATCCTCGATCTGGTGGGACCTGACCAGCTGATGTTCGAGACCGACTACCCGCACAACGACACGAATTGGCCCAACAGCATGGACGTCGCCAACAAGGCGACCGAGGGCCTCGATGAGGAGACCAAGCGGAAGGTGTTGTCCACCAACGCGAAGAACTTCTTCGGCCTGGCCTAGGCTCAACCGCCGAGACTACGGTTTCTGACGGATTCCGGGCCGATTCCGTCATAAAGCGTAGTCTCGCGTAGCTCTACCGCGCTTGCCAGTCGGGCTTGCGCTTCTCCAGGAATGCGCGCGGGCCCTCGATCGCGTCTTTGGTCAGGGCCACCTTCATCCGATAATTCTCGGCGAGCAGCTCCGCTTCGTATATCGGCAGCGTCAGCCCCTTGCGCACCGCCATCCGCGAACCACGCACCGCGAGAGGCGCATTGGAATTCACGATCTCGGCGACCTCCCACGCCCGGTCCATGAGCGTCTCGTGGGCCACCACCTCGGTGAACACGCCGAGGTCGTAGGCGCGCTGGGCGTCGAGCTGCTCGTGCCTGCCCATCAGGATCAACCGCATCGCCACGGGGAGCGGCAGGATCCGGGCCAGCCGGACCCCTTCACGCCCGGACGTGACACCGATGCTGACATGCGGGTCCATCAACGTCGCGCGTTCAGACGCAATCGTGATGTCGGCCGTTGTGACGAGGTCCATGCCCGCACCACACGCAATGCCGTTGACAGCACAGATGATCGGCTTGGTCATCTGCAGCCACGGGGGTGTGGCCTCCTGCGGCGCATCCCATTGGCGCATGGAGCTGAGGATGGGCTCGCCTTGGTTGTCGATCCCCGCCGCGTTCTCCATGTCGTGATCGGCCGCCTTGTTGACGTCGGCTCCGACGCACAGTGCACGGCCGGCGCCGGTGATGATGACGGTCCAGATGTCCTGCGACCGTTCGATTTCGGCGTACACCTCGGCGAGTTCGGCGATCATCTCGTCGTTGATCGCGTTGAGCACCTCGGGCCGGTTCAGCGTCACACACGCGGTGTGACCGGAGACCTCGAACGTGACTGTGTCGTAATTGCTCATCTCACTCCGCAGCTGCCGTGTCGCGGGCGGTCGGCCGGACCCCCAGGACTTCTTCGAACCGGTCGCAGTAACGCGGCCACACCTCCGGGTTGAGTAACCGCGGCGGTATGGCGCCCGCGAAAATCGTCTGCCACTGGCTGGCGGTGGCGACCGCGATGTCGCGAGCCGCCTCGACGGTGATGCCCGCGACATGTGGTGTCGCGACGACGTTGTCGAGCCTCAGCAGCGGGTTGTCGTGTCTCGGCGGCTCCTCGTGGAACACGTCGAGGCCCGCGCCGGCGATACTCCCGCTCACCAGGGCGTCGTAGAGCGCCTCTTCGTCGTGCACCGGACCACGCGCGGTGGTGATGAAGTACGCGGTCGGTTTCATCGCGGCGAATTGCGCAGGCCCGAAAAGCCCCCGCGTCTCGGCGGTCAGCGGGCATGTGACCTGAACGAAGTCCGATCGCTCGACCAACTCGGAAAGCCCGACCCGGACCGCGCCCTTGCCGCGGGCGGTCGCGTCGTCGACGTAGGGATCGAAGACCAGGACCTCCATCCCGAACGGAGCGCACAACTCGACGAGTCGTCCACCGATGGCGCCCAATCCGACGACTCCGACCGTCTTTCCGAACAGCTGAGTGCCCCGCAACACCAATCGATCTCCGAGGGGACCGCTGCGCAGCGCCCGGTCGGCGGCGGTGATCTTCTTGGCCAGATCGAGCATGAGTCCGAGCGCATGTTCGGCGACGGCTTCGGCGCCGGGACCGGAGTTGTTGCACACCGCCACCCCCGCGCGGGTACACGCCGCGACGTCGATCACGTCATAACCCGCCCCCGCCGAACAGACGGCAAGCAACTGTGGGCAACGATCCACCAGCGCCGGCCCCGCCAGCCACTGCACGCCATCCTCGATCGAGGCGACGTCAGTTCGGGTGGCGACCTGATATCCGTGCGCCGATTCCAATGCTGCCCAACCCCGTTCGACGGAAGCTCGGAGGTCGAGCTTGACGAGCTCGATGTCGGCCCCCGCCAGTATGTCTCCTGCAACCTGATCGGTCCATCTCTCGTAGACCAGTCGCGGACGGGTTGTCATCGCTTGATTTTGGGCTTCGCTTGAGCCGCCTTGAACATGTCGGCCAGTGCGGGGTCGACGTTCTTGTAGTCATTGCGTGCGATCGCGCCGTCGCGTCCGGCAACGGGGTCATAACCCAGGCGCAGATCCTTGTTCTCCATGTGGAAGTACTCCCGCCCGAGGGGGAGGCGGCGATCCTCCCGCGGAACTTCCATCCACGCCCGCAGGAAACAGCGTGCCTTCTTCGGGTCGGTGCTGCTGACGAAGTCCGAGCGCGAGTGGCACATTGCGAAGTTGTTGGCCACGGCGGCTTCACCGGACTCCAACCGGAACTCGACCTGCTGTTCGACCAGGACGGTGCGCAAAAACTCGATGGCGTCGTTCTGTTCGGCGGTGAACTCGCGGCCAAGGGTGTGCATGGCAGGCAGGATGCTGCTGTAGGTGAAGTTGATGCAGATACGACCGTCGATCTGGGAGAAGACCGGAACGTCGTATGGGGTCACATCCGGTTGATCGTCGGGTTGCTCGCTGCGCCGATGGTGCGGAAACCCCTGGTACAGCACGGGGAGCAGGTCGGGCCGTTCGTTGAGAATCCGGTTGTGCGCGGCGGGGCCGCTGGCGAACTGGCTCTCGCCACCTTCTGCGGCCGGGTACACGCAGAGCAGCGAAAGGATGTCCGCCGCATCGTTGTGCATCGCGAGCTCGGCCCTCGACTTGGTGCCGCGTGCCGGTTGTACGCCGTTGGGCAGCACCTCTTCCTGCACGCGCACCATGCGGTGACCGAAGGAGTTGTTCGACACCAGGTAGCCGAGGTGGGTACAGAATGCCCAGTAGATGCGTTCCAGGTCCTCGATCGAATGCTGTTCGACGGGGAAACCGCGCACACACGCCAGGCCCCTGCCGAACATCAACTCCCGGTACAGCCGCGCGAGATCCTCGTCGAGATCCGGATGTCGGGCGTCCTCCGGCGTGATGTCGTCGCGATCCTTTCGGGCGGTCTTGGCCAGTATGGATTCCAGCGCGGCCACATTGCTCGACGACAGGTCGAAGGCGAAGTCCTCCTTGCTGCTGAAGTCGGCACCGGTCCATGCCATGGGGTCGGTGACTTGCTCGGTGTAGATCGCGGTGGGCATCCGTCCTCCTGTTGTCGTGACGAGGCTCTCGGCTATCGGCTCGCCGCGCGCCTCTCGAGCTCACGCAAGGCATGCGCACGGGCAGTGGCGGCTTCGGACATCATCCCGACGTCGGTTCCCGCCGAAATGAATCGCAGTCCCAGCCCTGCAAAGCGTTTCAGCAGGTCAACGGACTTGATCCCGGCCACTCCCAGCGCCACACCGTGTGCACGACAGGCCGCTGCGACAGAGTCTACTGCACGGTGGAAATGCTCATTCTCATATTGCCCGTGGATCCCCATCTCGGCCGTCAGATCGCTGGGCCCAAGCAGCACCATGTCAACCCCCTCGACGGCCGCGATCTCCTCAGATACCGCCACCGCGTCGGGCGTTTCGATCATCACGGCCACCACGGTATGGCGTTCGAGTTCGCCCGTGAGTTCGGCGGTTGGACGGGGTGCGTATCCGCTCACCGCGTTGGGCCCGGAGATGGACCGATGGCCGAAGGGCGGGAAGCGGGCGGCGTCGATGACCGCCTGTGCCTCGTGTGCCGAGTTGACGTGCGGCACAATCACTCCGACTGCGCCAGCGTCGAGTACGCGCGCGATCATGGTGGGGTCGTGCGACGGTACCCGCACGAGACCGGATATGCCGGAACCGAGCGCGGCCACACAGAGCATCCCCGCCGTTTCGAGCGAGCACGAGGTGTGCTCGAGGTCGACATACACAGCGTCGTATCCGCAGGCCGCCGCGATTGCCGGGACGTCGGGCGTGCGGGCGTTCAGCAAAGCGAGGCACAACACCAGGCGATCGCCCTTCAAGGCATCCCGCAGCGGTCCCGGCACCCACCCACGGTAACCGAGCGAGAACGATGATTCCACTACAGCGTTAATGACATTATCGCCTGTGGTAACCATTACTCATGTCCCAGAACCGGGTCGCGGTGGTCGGCGCCGCGCTGTCCGATTGCGGGCGGGTGCCCGACAAAACGGCGATGGCGCTGATGGCGCAGGCCGCGCGGCGGGCCGTCGCAGACGCCGGCCTCACCAAGGACGACATCGACGGCTTCGGCGGCCACGGGACACTGTTGCCACCCGTCGAGGTGAGCGAGTACCTGGGGCTGCGGCCGACGTGGGTCGACGCCACCAACGTCGGTGGATCATCGTGGGAGGTCATTGGACGGCACGCCGCCGCGGCCATCGCGGCGGGCGAGATCGACGTGGCCCTGTTGACCTACGGTTCGACCGCACGCTCCGATGTCAAGCGCCGCGTGCGGGCATCGGCCGCGGCGTTGAGCACCGGCGGTGCGATGCAGTTCGAAGCACCCTACGGCGCCACGCTGATTGCCAAGTACGCCATGGCGGCCAGGCGCCACATGATCGAGTACGGGACAACCGAGGAACAGCTGGCCGAGGTTGCCGTCGCCGCGCATGAATGGGCTGCCATGAACGAGAACGCCTTTGAGCGCGATCGGATCACCGCAGAGGATGTCGCCGCGGCGCCGATCCTCGCCGATCCGTTCACGTCCAAGCATGTGTGTCTACGAACCGACGGAGGCGGGGCGGTCGTGCTCGCCAGCGAGCGGGTGGCGAAGGACTGCGCGAAGGAACCGATCTGGATCCTCGGCGCGGCCGATGCCGCATCGCACGTGAGCATGAGTGAATGGCCCGACTTCACGACATCGGCCGCCGCAGAATCGGGTCCGCGTGCGTTCGCGCAAGCGGGTGTCACCCCGGACGACATCGACGTCTGTCAGCTCTACGACTCGTTCACCTCGACCGTCCTGCTGACGGTCGAGGATCTCGGGTTCTGCGCCAAGGGTGAGGGTGGTCCGTTCATCGGCTCCGGCGCGCTCCGTCCGGGCGGTGCGCTGCCCACCAACACCGACGGCGGCGGGCTGGCGTCGTGTCATCCCGGGATGCGCGGAATGTTCCTGATGGTCGAGGCGGTTCGGCAACTGCGGGGCGAATGCGGCGAACGACAGGTCGAGGGTGCGCGCCTGGCGTGCGTGCACGCGATGGGTGGCTTCTTCACCCACAGCGCGACGATGATCTTCGGGAGGCAGTGATGCAGTCGCCCAGCGGTCCGAACCACCCGACCATCGACAGCGACAGCGAAAGTTGGTGGGCGGCGGTCCAGGATCGCACGCTGATGATCAACGAATGCGGCTCCTGCGGCCGGAATTCGTTGTACGCCCGCCCCTTCTGCCCTTACTGCTGGAGTGAGGACGTGCACCTTGCGCCGGCGTCCGGACGGTCGCGCCTCTACACCTGGAGCGTCATCTACCAGAACGCCGCACCGTTCGACGCCGTGCCCTACGTCGTCGCGATGGTCGACCTCGAGGAGGGTCCCCGCCTCATGACTCAGATCGTCGACTGCCCCGTCGATCAACTCTGCGCCGGAATGGAGCTCGAGATCGCGTTCCGCGAGGACGACGACGGATTCGTCGTACCGGTTTTTCGGCCGTAATCTTCCGCGAAATTGCATTCCAGCAGGAAAAGTTCGAGAGAGCGCCTGCTGGAATGCCATTTCGCGAAACGGGTGCTACGCAAGGCGGGCGGCGAGTACCCGCGGCCGACCCTTCGAACGCGCCTCGAGCGTGTTGCGCTGCACCTTGCCGTTGGCGTTGAGCGGCAGGGGCTCATCCCAGAACACCAGCTCCTCGGGCAGCTTGTACTTCGGCATTCCCTCCCCAACGAGAGCGTCCACCACGTTCATGAGTGACATCTCGACGCCGTCGTCGAGCACCAGCGCCACCGCCAGCCGTTCGCCGGTGGTCGCGTCGGCAACCGAGTAAGCGGCGCACTCCCGCACACCGGCAATCCGCGCTACCGCCTCCTCGACCTCCGCCGCGGGGATCTTCATGCCGTTGCGGATCACGATGTCCTTGATCCGCCCCACGACGCGCACGCGGTTTTCGTTGACCTCGGCGACGTCACCGGTCCGGAACCACTCCCCGTCGAACGCGTTGATGTCGTCCTCGGTGTCCGTGTAACCAAGAAATGCATGCGGACCCTTGATGCAGCACTCGCCCGCGTCCGCTGCCGACCCCACGCGGACGTCGACGTCCTGCAGCGCCACACCATCATCCGCGTGACGCACCGCCCTGCTCTCGGTGCGCAGCCCCGACGTGCAGATCGGCACCTCCGACGATCCGTACGCCCGCATCACGACGATGCCGAAAACATCCTCGACCCGTTCGACGATGCGCCTGTCGAGCATGGTGCCACCGAGATAAACCGCACGCAGCGGCACGACGCTCCCCCTGGCGACCGCTTCGTCGAGCAGGCGGTCGAGCAACCGATCCGGACCGCCGTACCACGTTGCGCCGGAGGACAACAGAAGATCACACGTCGCGGCGGGCTCCCAGCGATCCTCCAGCACCACCGGCACGGCGAGCATGGGTCCGATGAACAGCGCCTGCAGCACACCGGTCACCGAGGCGAGCGGGCTGATGAGGAAGATGCGGTCGTCCTCACCGAGTCCGGCGGCGGCAATGTAGTTGGCAGATGCCTTGGCAAGCGTGCTCAGCGAATGGATGACGCCCTTGGGCCGAGACGTCGTGCCGGAGGTGTAGAGAACAAAAGACGGCTCGTCGGCGGGCCGCATGGGCCCCTCGCTCACCGACATGTCCGAGGTGCGGAAGATGTCGATCCAGGCGCACGCCTCACGCAAGGGTCCGTCGACGACGGGAGACCAGTTCGGGGCCAGGCCGAACCGGGCCCCGGTGCGGGCCACGATGTCGGCGACCTGTGTCGCGCCCGCACTGCGCGGCACGAGCAGTACCACCGCGTCGATACGGATGGCGGCGTGTACGGCGACGACCGATCCGATGTCGTTGCCGACCACGACCACGACGGGTGTCGCCAGGCGGACACCGGCGTCGCGAAGCGCACGGACTGCCTGATCGACCTGTCCATCCAGTGCTGCGTAGGTGATTTCGGCACCGCGATCGATCAGCGCCGGCCGGGCCGGACACCGCTGGGCGGCCGACCGCACGACATCGAGCGGCCGGTCCGACCAGATGCCGGCGGCACGGTAGCGGGCCCTGAGACCGCTTGCTCGTTCCCGCGCGTGTCGCAGCAGCTCGGTGGCCGCGGTCATGGTGTCCTCCGATGCAAATACAGATTCTCGTCTACGTAAATGTAACCTCTCAGGCATGTCACCTTTGACCTTCGAAGATCAGGTTGCCGTTGTCACCGGTGCGGGCGGAGGGCTCGGGCGCTGTCACGCACTCGAACTCGCTCGTCGCGGTGCCCGCGTCGTGGTCAACGATCTCGGCACCGCCGTCGACGGCGAAGGCGCCTCGATTTCGGCGGCGCAGGCGGTGGTCGACGAGATCACCGCCGGGGGCGGCACCGCGATCGCCAACGGCGACTCCGTCGCGACGGAGGAGGGTGGTGCGGCGATCGTCGCAGCGGCGATGGACGCCTTCGGACGACTCGACATCCTCGTCAACAACGCGGGCATTCTCCGCGATGCAGCGTTCAAGAACATGACCGCCGAGCAGGTGGACGCGGTGATCTCGGTCCACCTGGCCGGCGCCTTCAACGTGACGCGCGCCGCATGGCCCGTCATGCGCGAGCAGAATTACGGGCGGATTGTTCAAACCACCTCTGGCACAGGCCTGTTCGGGAACTTCGGGCAGGCCAATTACGGTGCCGCCAAGATGGGGCTGGTCGGGATGATGCACGTGTTGGCGATCGAGGGTGCGCGAAACGGCATCGCCATCAACGCCATCGCGCCGATAGCTCGAACTCGGATGACCGAGGACATCATGGGCGAGGCCGGCAAGGCGATGGACCCGGAGCTGGTGACACCCGTGGTGGTCTATCTGTCGCACCGAGACTGCGATCGTACCGCTCATATCTACTCCGTGGGCGCCGGCAAGGTGTCGCGGGTGTTCATCGGTGTCACCAAAGGTATCGAGAATCGATCACTCACAGCTGAATTGGTGGCAGAGATGATCGACGAGATCGACGACAGCACGACCTTTACCATTCGCGGGGGCCCTGCGACCGGTTGATCGTCAACGGCCCTGAAAGTTCGGCGGGCGGCGCTCTGCGAACGACCGCAGGCCCTCCTGCAGGTCGGCCGTCCACGACACCACCTCCTGCGCCCAGGCCTCCTGCTCAAAGGCCCGGTCCCGCCCCGATTCCGACGACACCGACAGCAGGCGCTTGGTCAGCGCCAGCATGACGGTGGGGCCCGCGGCCAGGCGGCGAGCCAGTTCCTCGGCGACCGTATCGGTCTCCTCGGGTGCCACGACGCGGTTGACCAAGGTGAGTCGCTCGCAGGTCGCGGCGTCGACGGGTTCTCCGAGCATCAGGAGTTCGGTGGCCTTGCGCAGTCCGACGATCCTGGTCAGCAGATGTATCGCGCCCGCGTCCGGCAGGATTCCGCGATGCACGAATGCCTCCACCAGGCGCGCCTCGGTGGACATGACGACCAGATCGCAGGCGAGCATCAGGCTCGCGCCCGCACCCGCCGCCACACCCTTGACCGCGGCGACCACCGGCTTGTCACAATCGAGCACCGCGGAGATCAGTCGCTGATAACCCTTCTGCAGCATCAGAGCGACGTCTCCGGGCTTCTTCTCCTCGGTGGGTCGCGCCGATTGCGGGCCCAAACCCGCACCCGAGCAGAAGTGCCGATCCCCCGTCGCTCGCAACAACACGCTTCGCACCGAAGGATCGTCATCGGCCTTCTCGAATGCTTCCGTGAGAGCTTCACGTGCCAACGGGGACAACGAGTTCGCAGCATCCGCGCGGTCGATGGTGATCCGGCAGACACCATCGGATCCAACCGCGCTCTCGATGCCCGACTGCTCTGGAGTCAACTCGATCACCCCTGCGTTAACGACGTTTCCGTTTTTCGGGTATCTTAATTTCCGCCGACGTTCCCCACTGACGTTATGTGCCGAACTGAGGAGGCGATGCGTGACCCAGTCCTCGGCAACGGGCCAAATCACGGAGGAGGGTTTGGCCAAGTTGCGCGCCCGCATCGGCGTCGCCGTCCCGCACACTCAACCCCCGCATTACCGTCGGCCCAACGAGGACACGTTCCGGATCGTGGCGGAAAGCTACGGCGACGCGAACCCGCTGTGGTCAGATCCCGAATACGCGACGAAGTCGGTCTGGGGTGAACCGATCGCGCCGCCCGCGCTGATCGGCGGCGACACCTTGATCGGCGAGGACGAGGTCTCCGAACTCACCGAGGAGGACCGGCAGCTGACCGCCGGTGACCCGTTGCGCGGCGTTCACGCGTTCTATGGCGGATCGTCGCGCGAGTGGTGGGCGCCGCTGCGCGCGAACCGCCGGGTCTTCCGGCGCAACGCCCTTGTCGCCGCGCTGGACAAGAGCAGTGAGTTCGCCGCCCGGGCTGTGCACGAATGGTCGGCGCAGGTGTTCTGCGACGAGGACGGCGTCATCCTCGGCGGCCAGTACCGGAACATGATCCGCACCGAGCGCAGCAAGGCAAGGGGACGCAAGAAGTACGAGTCTGTCGACCTCGGAACGTGGAGCTCCGACGAGATCGCCGAGATCGGCGCGCGGTACGCCCGTGAGGCACCCCGAGGTGCCGAGCCGCGTTGGTGGGAGGACGTCGCGGAGGGAGACCAGATCGGCCCGCTCACCAAGGGTCCGCTCACCGTCACCGACATGGTGTGCTGGCACGTCGGAATGGGCATGGGCATGTACGGCGTGCGGCCCCTGAGGCTGGCCTGGCAGAACAGGCAACGTATTCCGCGCTTCTACACACTCAACGAGCACGGTGTCCCCGACGTACAGCAGCGGGTGCACTGGGACCCGAGCGCCGCGCGCGACGCGGGCAACCCGACGACATTCGACTACGGCCGCATGCGCGAGACGTGGCTCATCCATTTGTGCACTGACTGGATGGGTGACGATGCGTGGCTGTGGAAACTGGACTGTGAATTCCGGTTGTTCAACTACGTTGGCGATCTGCACACCATCACCGGCACCGTCACCCGCAAATACCTGGCCGACGGGGCCCGTCCGGCGGTCGACCTGGACCTCGCGGCGACCAATCACCGCGGCCAAATCACCACGCCCGGACACGCCACGATCCTCTTGCCCAGCAGGCAGCGGGGCCCCGTCCGCCTGCCGGAACCGCCCGGCGGGGCGACCGACCTCGCCCGTCTGCTGGCGGTCATCTCCGACCGGTTCGCCGAACATTGAGCCAGCCGTGACCTATCCGAGCGTTCCCGGACTCCGAGCCGAACAACAGGGCCCGGTTCTGCGGCTGACCCTGGACCGGGCCGAACGCCGCAACGCGGTCAACGACACCATGCTAGACGCGATGATCGGGCACCTGGCCCGGTCTGGCACCGACGAGTCGGTTCGCGTCATCCGCGTCGACGCCGAAGGTCCGGACTTCTGCGCCGGCGCCGATCTGGTGGCCAACAACGCCAAGTCGGAACGCAAACCGCGCGTGGGGAGCACGCAGCGGCGACTGCCCAACAAGGCCAACAGGCTCATACCCTTGCTGCTCGAGACTCAGGTGCCCGTCGTCTCTGTGGTTCGCGGCTGGGCGGCCGGCCTGGGTTTCCACCTCGCCTTGGCGTCGGATTTCTGCCTGGCAGCCTCGGACGCGGTGTTCTGGGAACCGTTCATGGCGCGCGGCTTCACGCCCGACAGCGGTGCGGCCTGGTTGCTGCCACGACTCGTCGGGATGGTTCGCACGCGCCAACTGTTGATGCTGGGCGAGGAACTGTCCGGGACCACCGCGGCGCAGTGGGGCATCATCCATGGCGCCTGCCCCGAGGCTGAACTCGAGGGTGCGGCAACGGATCTCGTCAGCCGGCTCGCCGCCGCACCCACGGTGGCCCTCGGCCTCACCAAGTGGCTGCTGCACAGCGGCAACGGTCTTGATCTCGATCGCCATCTTCAGAACGAGGCGATGGCACTCGAATTATCCAGTCGCAGCGAAGACTTCAAGGAGGGCCTGGCCGCCTTCCAGGACAAGCGGCCCGCGGAATTCAAGGGTCGTTGAGCCGAACATGACAGCACTACCGATCACCGCCGACACCACCACCGAAGACGCCGTCGAGGTGGTGCGGCGGTGGGTCGAGGCAGAGGTGCCGGCCGACTGGCGTGCGGCGGCAACCGAGGGCCCCGCCGCGCTGAGAGCGGCGCGAAGTCCGGCCGATTATCGGCGGTGGTATCTGACCTTTGCCCGAACCGGCTTGGTGGCGCCGACCTGGGCACCCGAACACGGTGGCCTCGGTATCGGCAACGATGTGGCTCGCGCCATCGAGAGCGTGCTCGCGCCGCTGCGGCTGACCCGGCTCAATCCGTTGGGCCTCAACAACACCGCGGCGGCCCTGTTCAGCCACGGCACCGAAGAGCAACGACGCCGCTTCCTACCGCCCATCGTCCGAAACGAAGAGAAGTGGTGTCAGCTCTTCAGCGAGCCCGGCGCGGGTTCAGACCTCGCGTCGCTGGCGACCCGGGCGGTGCGCGACGGTGACCAATGGGTGATCTCCGGACAGAAGGTGTGGACGACCTGGGCGGATGAGGCGGACTTTGCGATTCTGCTCGCCCGCACCGATCCCGATCAGCCGAAGCACAAGGGCATCACATACTTCCTGCTCGACATGCACCAACCCGGCGTCGAGGTGCGGCCGCTGCGCCAGATAACCGGTGACGCCGAATTCAATGAGGTCTTCATCGACGGCGCGCGGGTGCCGGACGCCCACCGCGTCGGAGAGGTCAACGACGGGTGGCGGGTCAGCGCGTCGACCTTGTCGAGTGAACGCCAGATGGTTTCGGGCTCCGGATCCGGCGGTATGGGCAGGCTCGGTGGGTCCAGTGCGGAACGACTGATCACACTGGCCAAGGAAACCGGCCGATGGGACGACCCGGTTATTCGCGACAAGGTCATGCGGCTCTGGGCTCAGGAACAGATCCGCGGATGGACCAATGCCCGTGTGCGCGCGGCACTCTCGGCCGGCCAATCCCCCGGTGCTGCTTCCTCGATCGGCAAGGTCCACCAGGCCACGCTCAACCAGCAGATCCAGGATCTCATGGTCGACCTCCTGGGCACCGCCGCAGTGGCGTGGCCCGCCACCGACGATCCGGACGCGATGCCCCGCGAGGTGCAGGGCATGATGCGCAGCCTCGCCAACGGCACCGAGGGCGGTACGACCGACATCAACAAGAATATCCTCGGCGAGCGCGTACTCGGGTTACCCAAGGAGCCGGATCCGTGGAAAGGGAAACCCTGGAAGGAGATTCCGCGCTCTTGACCGAATACGAGCGGTTGATCGTCGACAAGTCGGATCATATCGGGTGGCTTGTGCTGAATCGGCCCGAGGCAGGCAATGCATTCGACGCGTTGATGCTGGATGAACTCGAGGCCGCGTGGGCACAGCTGGATGCCGACCCCGACGTGCACGTGATCGTCAACGTCGCGAACGGCAAGGCGTTCTGTACCGGAATGGATGTGGTCCAGGTCGCCCGCGACAAACAGGCCATGCGGCGTCATTCACGCCGCACGCGCGACGCCGAGCTGAAGATCTCCTCGTGGCACTGTGGTGTGTGGAAGCCGGTTATCTCCGCGGTGAACGGGGTGTGCGCGGGAGGTGGTCTGCATCTGGTCGCCGACGCGGACATCGTCATCGCTGCGGAGGCGGCGACATTCGTCGACCCGCATGTCTCGGTCGGGCAGGCGGTCGCGTACGAGGCCATCACCCTGCTGCGCAAGTCGCCGATGGAGGCGATCACCCGGATGACGTTGAGCGGCAAAGGCGAGCGGATCTCGGCCCAACGCGCATATGAGTTGGGTATCGTCTCGCAGGTCGTGGCGGCCGATGAGCTGCGGGCGGCGGCCGGGCAGCTCGCGGCCGCGATCGCGACCAACTCGCCCACCGCGATGAGGGCGACCAAGAAGGCGTTGTGGCATTCCCTGGAAGTCGGACTGTCGGAGGCCAAAGCGGCGGCCACAGAGACGATCTGGCGACTGCGGAACCACCCCGACCATGCCGAGGGAGTACGGGCGTGGCGGGAAAAGCGCCCGGCCGACTGGCGACCCCTCGCACCGGTGGAGGCTTCGTGAGCTATCAGAGGTTGATCGTCGAACGTCGCGGCCCCGTCGGCTGGATCATCAACAACCGGCCCGACCGCCTCAACGCGTACGACGCGCTGATGCGCAAGGAATTTCCCGCTGCCTGGGCCGAGTTGGACGCCGACCCCGAGGTGCGGGTGATCGTGCACACCGGCAACGGCAGGGCCTTTCAGGTCGGCGCCGACGTCGACGATCTCGATGGCGAGGGGATCAAGCAGTACCAGGAGACCATGCAGACGCTGGACCTGAAGCTGACGGGCTGGCATTGCAATGTCGGCAAGCCCGTCATCACCGCGGTCAACGGGGTGTGCGCCGGGGGCGGACTGCACTGGGTCGCCGACGCCGACATCGTCATCGCGGCATCGGATGCCACGTTCGTCGACCCGCACGTATCCATCGGTCAGGTCAGCGCCCTGGAGACGATCGCGCTGATGCGCAAGATGCCCGCCGAGGCGGTCTTACGGATGGCACTGGTCGGCAGCCACGAACGACTCACCGCCCAGCGCGCATATGAACTCGGCATGATCAGCCAGATCGTCGATCCCCCCGACATGCTTCGCGATATCGCACAAGAGCTCGCCGAGAAGATCGCGAGAAACTCACCCGCCGCGATGCGGGCCACCAAACGCGCACTCTGGGGAGCGCTCGAGCACGGCCTGACCGATGCTTGCCGTGAGGGGGCCAAGCACCTGACGTCGATGTGGGGCCATCCCGACCAGGACGAAGGTCCGAAAGCGTTCGCCGACAAGCGAACACCAGCGTGGCTTCCTCTGGAGTCGGATTCGTGAGTCTCGCTGACCTGCTGGACGATCTGCCGAAGGTCGCGGTACACACTCTGGCCGTCGACGTGTCCCGGGCAGACCTGATCGCGAGTGCAGACCGCCTCGCCGCGGTTCTCACCGAAACCGGGCTGATGACCGGTCAGGTGGTCGCGGCGATGCTGCCCAACGACGCCACCACGGTCGCGGCGCTGTTCGGTGTCTGGCGTTCCGGTGGTGTCTACACACCGCTCAACCCCAGGGCCGCCGACGCCGAGGTGGCCGCTCAGCTCAAGAGCCTCGAGCCGGTCGCGGTGATCACGACACCCGCACTGGCCCATCGCTTCTCGGACTTCGCGTTGCCGGTCGTCACCGGGTCGAGCTTGGCGTGGTCGCTCACGCCGCACTCCAACTCGGCAGACGAGGCTCGGCGGTACGACGCCGATGTGGCGCTTCTGCAGTTCACCTCGGGGACGACAGGTCCGCCGAAGCCGGTGCCGCTGCGTCACTCCACCGTCCTGGACCTGATCGACCGGCTACTGGAGAAACTTCGCGGGTCGAAGCGCGCCCCCCGGAACACGGCACCGATGCCCAACCTGGTGCCGCTCTCACTATCGTTGTGGGCCGGTATCTACCAGGTGCTGTTCGCCTTTCGCGCCGGTTCCGGTGTCGTGTTGATGGACAAGTTCTCGGCCGAGGACTTCGCAGCGCTCGTGAAGCGCCACCAACTGCGGTCCACGGTCTTACCACCCGCCGCCTTGACGATGGTGCTCCACGACGATTCGGTCACCGACTTGTCGCCCCTGAAGATCGTCCGGTCCATCACCGCTCCGCTGTCGCCCGTTCACGCGGCCCGGTTTCGCGACAAGTTCGGTGTGCTCGTACTGAACTCCTACGGCCAAACGGAACTCGGCGGCGAGGTCGTCGGATGGTCGGCCGCCGACGCACGCGAGTGGGGGGAGACGAAACTCGGTTCCGTCGGACGCCCGCTCCCGGGCATCGACGTCACGATCACCGACGACGAGGTCATGGTCCGCACACCGACGACGGCTGCTCGCAAGATCGACCCCGCGTTCCTCGACAGGCTCACCGACGACGGGTGGTTTCACACCGGCGACCTCGGTCGGTTCGACGACGACGGATTCCTGTGGCTCGACGGGCGCGTCTCGGACATGATCAACCGCGGCGGGCTCAAGGTGTTCCCCGGCACCGTCGAAGAAGTGCTTCTGGCCGCCGACCGCGTGCACGAGGCAGCTGTGGTGGGGGTCCCCGACGAACGACTCGGCGAGGTTCCGTGGGCTTTCGTCGTGCGCGCCGACGACAGCGTCAACGAGGATGAACTGATCACGTGGTGTCGCGACCGCCTGACCCCGTACCGGGTACCCGTCCGGGTGGTGTTCGTCGAGCGCCTGCCGCGCAACGACGTCGGCAAGGTCGTCAAGCGCGAACTTCTGAGTCTCGCCGACGCGTAATCCGAAGCCGACACGGCCGACCGGGGCTCCGGTGACCCCGGCTGGAAACAGATCTTCTCGATTGTGAGAACGGTGCTACTCTCGTTCAGCATTGTGCTTTTCGCGGACGAAGGAGCCGTCGATGTGGCAGGAACTTGTCCGACTGACCGTGACCTGGGTGACGTGACCTCGTCCACAGTGGTGGTCGGCCACACCGGTGAGCTAACACGGACCCTCGCAACAGAACTCGACGCCGTCACCGTGGCGCCGGGAGGCGAGCTACCGGCGGATATCACGCGCGTGGTCATCGTCGTCGATCCCTGCCCGCGGCCGGTCGACGTAGCAGCTCTGAGCGGTGATGATTGGCATCGCCTCGTCGACGTATCGATGTGGCGCACGCTCACCGCGCTGCAACAGGCACGGGCGGGCTTTTCGGTCGGCGGGCGAATCGTCGTCGTCGTTCCGACGATTGGGATGGCGGGTGCCCTGGGGCTCGTCGCGTATACGACTGCGGTCGAGGGCATCCGCGCGATGGTGAAATCAGCTGCTCGACAATGGTCTTCGCAGGGCGTCGGCGCCAACCTCGTCGCCACGCCGCTGTCCCTGTTCTCCGACGATGCGGCCGCGGCCGGCCATCTGACCGTCCCGGCGGTCGCGGACGAGTCGACCCTGATGCACACCGTCGCCGAGTCGGTGAAGTTCCTGCTGCGGCCCGATCTCGACCATCTCGCCGGGGAGACGATCGTCGCCGACGGTGGTTCGGTGATGCTGCCGTGACCCTCACCGGCTTGACCGCCATGGTCACCGGCGCCGGCGGTGGGGTCGGCCGCGGCATCGCGATGGCACTGGCCTTCGAGGGAGCCCACGTCGTTGTCGCTGCCAGGTCCGAAACCGGGCAGGCGGTCGTCGACGAGATCGCCGCACGAGGTCATCGCGCGACGTGGGCGCGCTGCGACGTGACCGACTCTGACTCGGTCGCTCAGGCCGTCGACCTCGCCGTGACGACGACCGGACGACTCGACGCTGTGGTGCACAACGCGACGAGCAATCGCAGCAGCCAACCGCACCAATTGATCGACGTCGACCGCGCGCTATGGACCGACCACTCCTCGGTGTCGCTGAGCGGTGCCCACCACTGCGCGGCCGCCGCCTTCGACGCGCTCAAGGAGCGCCGCGGCACATTCATTGTCATGACCTCGCCCGCCGGCATCGAAGGCAGCGCGACTCTGCCGCTCTACGCCACGATGAAGGGCGCGCTGCGCGGCTTCGCCAAGAGCCTGGCGCGGGAGTGGGCACCCTACGGCATCACGGTCAACATCGTTTCGCCCCTGTCTTATTCGCCCGCCATGACCGCCGCAATCGAAGCCGAGCCGGCCATGGAAGGGCGGCTCGCGCGCCGAATCCCGCTGGGGCGGATCGGTGACGCGCAACGAGATATCGGTCCTGCCGTCGCCTTTTTGGTCGGCCCTCAAGCGCGCTACGTCACCGGTCAGACACTCGGCGTCGACGGCGGCCACTACACGAATCTGTAAGGCCGGTGCTATAAACGGGCGACTTGCGGTGAAACCATGCCACGCGCATTATCGCGTTGGCGTGTCGGTCGGTCTCCACTCGAGTTCGCGAGTCGCTTTGGAGTGGCCTGCTGGGGCCATGATGTGGAGCAGGCGAACTCCGTTGACGTTCATTGCAGATCTCATCGCGGTAGTCGACTGGCGAGGTCGCACGGCGAGGGGGTAGGTGCACGCACCGCTATGCCGAATCGTGGGGGTGCGGCCCCCGTACGCTTAGTCTCTCGCGTGTTCGAGTGTTTGGGTGGCAATGCCAGTGACGACTGCTTCGAGAAGCCTCTCGATGTGCTTCGCGTCGCTTTTGGACCTATCGCCGGAGGCATACCGCGTGAACAATCCCGCGATGACTGTGATGACCGCGTCTCCCTGAGCGTTGCGTACATCATCATCAACCGGACCGAGATTGACTGCCGTGATGGCGTCGTGCGTCATCGCCACAATCCGGGACACGAACAATTCGAATGTTTCGGCTAGGGCGGGATCCCTCGCCCCAGCCAGAAGCAGTTCTTGACGCGCAATGTTGAGCAGCAGCCCGTCGCCTCTGGACTGCATGACGATCAGTTCCGCCAATCGACCGAAGGGAGAGTCAGTCTTGGTCGCCGCATCAGTGACCGAACGCAGATTCTCGCAGTCTATGGCCGCGACTCGTTCGCCCACGCCGCGCAATAGTGCAGCCCTGGTTCGGTAGTAGTAAGACGTCGTGCCGTCCGCAACGTTAGCGGCGCGATCCACCTGCTGGTGGGTGAGCCCGCGCGAACCCTGCTCGGCGAGTACGCGGATACCCGCATCGCAGAGTTCGCGTCTTCGCTCGTCGCCGTCGCGTTTTCGTGGTGTGGCAATGCGCACGAGTGTATCGGTCAACGCAGGACCATCCCCCGTCGACGTTGATGACCTGTCCGTTGATCCAGGCCCCCTCGTCAGACAGCAGGAAGGCGACAAGGGCCGCGATGTCGGTGGGTCGGCCGACCCGCGGACCCCGGATTCGCTTGAGCGCCGATTTCTCGAGGTCGGGCCACTGCGGCACAGCACGAATCGCCTCTGTCGCGGTGAAGCCCGGGGCCACGGCGTTGCATCGCACCCCCGTCTTCCCCCAGCGCGTCGCCACGTGCCGCGTAAGCGCGCCAACGCCCGCCTTCGAGGCGGCGTACGCCGGCCAGACCTTGCAGGCTCACGACCGCTCCTTCGAATCGAGGCTTTTCCTTGCACAACTCTACCTCTATAGTCATAGAGGTATAGCTCTAGGGACGTAGAGGGGATCAGATAGTGGGCACCCATCGCGAAAGGCCCGGCGCCGACGGGGCTCCAAGCGAGCGGGTGACGTGCGCCGCTCAGAGGCGTGACCCGATTTCGGTGATGCGCAGTCCGTACGAGCCGGACGGTGACGAACTCACCGATGACACCGTTCAGCGGATTCGTCGATGGCTCGCCGAACATCCGCAAGATCGGTTCGGTTCTGCCGCTTGCCCATCGGAGAGGTACGGCTTGATCGACGACGGAATCGGGACCGCGTTCGACGAGTGCTTCCCCACCTTCGACTCCGAATTACATAGGACTTCGTGACATGCCCGAAACCGAGTCGAAGACAACCGGCCGCAGGCGAGTCCTGGTGACCGGCGCGGCCACGGGTATCGGCGCAGCCATCGTCGACGTCTTCGTGAATTCCGACGCCGACGTGGTCGCTACCTTCCATGAGGCGCCGCCCCCGGAGCGCTCGCAAGCCACCTGGCGTCACTGCGACGTCACCAGCGTCGACAGCGTGAACGACACGGTCGACGCGGCCGTCGCAGCGATGGGAGGCCTGGATGCCGTCATCCATGCCGCGGGCCTCTGGCTGCCGGGGATCGCCGGAGCCATTACCGATGCCGACATGATCGGCTCGTCTCGATCAATCTGCGGGGCACCATTCACGTCAATCAAGCCGCTCACCGAGTCATGCAGGGCTCGGGAGGCCGGATCATCAACTTCGGCTCCGCAGAAGCGGTGATGGGCAGCCCCATTTCGGCGGTCTACGCGGCCACGAAGGGAGCGGTACACGCGTGGACGCGTTCCGCCGCCAAGGCGTGGGCCAGTGAAGGCATCACGGTGAACGCGCTAGCGCCAGCGATGCAAACGCCCGGAGCCGAGCGCCTGCGTACTTTTCTCGGCCCTGAAGGTGCGGCGTTCATGGACGAGAACCTGAAGCTGGCCATCCCGTTGCGCGGAGCCCTCGGCGACCCGGCTAAGGACCTCGGTCCCTTCCTGGTCTTCCTAGCCGGCGAGGGGTCTGGGTTCATCACCGGCCAACTGCTCGCCGTCGATGGCGGCCTCGTCATGCTGGGCGCTTGAGACACCACACCGATCGGAGTACACCATGGACCGGCTGGGCATCGAATTCCTGAGCATCTTCGGCATGCCGCCGATCGAATTCATCTCTCTCACCGCGGAATTGGGTTGCCACTACATTTCTACGGCGCTCTACGGGGTGCCGCTGCCCGAATTGGGTTACTCCACGTATTCGCTCAAGGATGACAAGCGTCTGCGGCGCGAAATGGTCCGCGCCCTTGCCGATACCGGTGTGAAGATCTCGTTGGGTGAAGGATTGCTGATCCTGCCCGAACGTGACTCCGCCATTCTGGCAGACGACCTCGACGTGATGGCCGAGCTCGGTGCCGAGAAGGTCAATGTCGTGAGCTTCGAGCCCGATCTACGCCGAAGCTGTCACGAGTTCGCTGCGATCACCGAGATGGCTTCGCAGCGTGGACTGAGTACAGTCACCGAAGTCGTCCCGGGTTTCACCGTCGGGGACCTCAACACGGGTATGACGGTGGTTGAGTACGTCGACCGGCCCGAATTCCGCCTGCTGATCGACACCATGCACATCGCCCGGTTGGGCGCGCGGCCCGCCGACCTCGCAGCACTCCCCGGGGACAGCATCGGATACATCCAGCTGTCCGACACCACGTTGGTCAGTCGATTCGACGACTACAACTTCGAGGCCATGAACGAGCGCCTGGTACCCGGTACAGGTGAGGTGCCCCTGAGGGAGTACCTGGCTGAACTCCCCAAGGACGTTGTCGTCGGCCTCGAAATGCCGCAACGCGAAGCGGCCCTGGCCGGTGCCGGGGCAGCCCAACGACTGCGACCCGGCGTCGACGCGGCGCGGGAACTACTCGCATCCTTCTGATGGCCGTCCGACATTGTCCACGAGGAAAGGCAACGAATATGGAAGAAGGACAACGAGAATGAAGGCAGATGATCTGTACCACTGCGGGCTCGTCGTCGAAGACTTTGATGCCGAGATGGCATTTCTCACCGACGTAGTCGGTCACCGGTGGACTGAGACTATCGAGGTGGAGCAGACGGTCGAAATCGACGGCCGGGACGAGACCGTCCCCTTGCGGCTGGCGTTCTCGCTGAGCGAACCACGACTGGAACTCGTCCAGGCCGTTCCCAACACCGTGTGGACCCCTTCGACCTCGGGCCTACACCACCTCGGATACTGGTCCGACGACATCGATGACGACATCGCGACACTGCGAGGAAGTCACTTTATTGTCGAGGGCCGGGGTCTGACCCCCGAAGGCGAAACGCTCTGGGCGTACTGCAAAGGGCCGATCGGTCCGCGGATCGAACTCGTCAACCGCGTGATGCAGCCCGTAATGGAGAGCTTCTTCGGCATGGGGGAAACCCAACCCGCACGCGTGGACGGCGATCGGTCGATCCCATGAAGCAGGCGACAGTCATCGCCGTCGGCGAGACGGGGTTGATCGATGTTCCGAAGCCGCAAACCGGGCCGAACGACGTCCTGTTGCGCATGCGGGCTTGCGGTGTATGTGGGTCCGACGGAATCTACATATCCATGGGCGGAGTTCCACCCGTGGAGGGTCGCATGCCTCTGGGCCACGAACCCGCGGGTGAGGTCGTCGAGGTCGGCGCGCAAGTCGCAGGCATCCAGGTCGGGGATCACGTCGTGGTCAACCCGATGAGCGCGCCGAGCGGCATTATCGGAAACGGCGGCACCACAGGGGCGTTGGCGCCGTATCTACTCATCGAGAACGCGGTGCGAGGACGCAGCCTCGAGGTGATACCCGAGCACGTGCCGTGGGAGGTCGCAGCCCTCAACGAGCCCATGGCCGTCGCCCTACACGGCGCCAATCGCTGCAACCCCCGAACCGGGGACAAGGTCGTCGTCTTCGGTGCCGGACCGGTGGGCCTCGGTGCGATACTGGCCTTCAAATCACTTGGCGTGGGCCACGTGATTGTCGTAGATCCGATCGCCGGCCGTCTCGAAAAGGCGCTGCAAGTTGGCGCCGACGCCGTGATCAATCCCTCCGAGGAGGACGTCGTCGCTCGCCTGCTGGAACTGCACGGCGAGGGCGAGTCACTGTTCGGCGGTCGGGTCGGCACCGATGTTTACCTCGACGCGGCGGGCGCGAAAGCCGTCGTCGACACCGTGCTGTCGGCGGCGAAGCGGGGTGCGCGCTTGACGATCGTGGGCGTCCATAAGGAACCCGTGTCGGTGGAGCTGCTCAACGTGATGGGCAATGAAATCGAGATCGTCGGATCCTGTGGGTACCCTGACGAAATCTTCGAAGTGACAAAGGATCTGGTTGCCAACTGGCAGAAGTACGCCGTCATCGTCAGCCACAAAATTCCGTTCGATGACGTCGAGGAGGCGTTGCGGCTGGCGGCCACCGCCGGTGCCGCGGACAAGGTCGTCGTGACGTTCCCCTGACGTTGCGCGCGACCATCTTGGGGCTGACCAATACGGGTCCGTGGTTCGGCTCAAAGCGCTGTGTTGCATCGGGGTCGGCCGGTTGATGGCCATTGTCGTTCACATGCAAAAACTCTGAAGACGAAGAGGAGATCACATGGTGGGCATCCATCGCGAAAGACCCGGCGTCGATGCCCTTGCGGTGGCCACTGGCAATCCCGCCACCGCTCTGGGCGACGACGTGTGGATGTCTCCGGGCATCTCGAACTCGTATGCCCTTGGCACCAATGACGGTCGCGTCATCATCAACTGCGGCACGTTTTTCGAGGGTGAACGCCACAAGAAGGCGTTCGCTGAGGTGTCGGGGCCTACCCGCGCAATCGTCATCACGCAGGGTCACGCGGACCACTGGGGCGGCGTCAACGCGCTTCGCGAATCCGGCACCGATCTGGTGATGCACTCCAATTACCGGTACTGGCGCGATGACAACACCCGACTAATGGGCTACCGCGGCGCCAAGGCCTCCTTCGCATTCCCCCAGTTCATTGCCGCAGCGCTGGAATACTTCGAGACGACGGACCCGGCGGACATCGACCCGTCATTCATCGAGCCGACGACCACGTTCGACCGGCGCCACGAGATGACCATCGGCGGTCGTCGCATCGAACTGGCGTGGACACCGGGCGGTGAGACCACCGACGCGCTGGTCGTCTGGCTACCAGAAGAGCGGATCCTGTTCACGGGCAATCTGTTCGGTCCTTTGTTCGGTCATGTACCGAACCTCATGACGATCCGTGGCGACCGCTATCGCGACCCCGTTCTCTACATCGAGTCGCTCACCACCGTGCTCGACTACGCACCGGATCGATTGATAACAGGTCATTTCGACCCCATCGAGGGTGTCGACCGCATCGCCGAGGAGGTCACGGCCATGCGAGACGCCATGCAGTTTGTTCACGACCGGACCATCGAGCTCATGGCCAGTGGCGCAGACCTATACACGGCGATGCGCACTGTGAGTGTGCCGGCCGATCTGGACGTGGGCGAAGGTTATGGAAGAACGCCGTGGAACGTCCGCGCCATCTGGGAGATGTACGCCGGCTGGTTCCAACACCGTTCCACCACCGAGCTGTTCACGATTGCGCCGATGGCCGTGGCCGAGGACGTTGTGCGCATAGCGGGCATAGAACCGCTCGTGGAGGCGGCTCGTGCGCACGTCGCCGAGGACCGACCACTGTCCGCACTGCAGCTGACCGACATCGTGTTGGAGACCGAGCCGGGCCATGCGGAGGCACGAGCCGTCGCCATAGATGCCCACCACGCCCTACTCGCGAGCACCGAGAACTTCTGGGAACGAGCCTGGATCACCAAGACCATCGACGAATTGAGGGCCACCGAATGAATTCGATCAAATTCGACTTCACCGGGGCCAACGTCTTGGTCACCGGAGGAACCAGCGGAATCGGCTACGCCATAGCGTCCGACTTCGCCGCCGCGGGCGCCAAGGTCACCGTCACCGGAACGCGAGCCGATGCGTCGGACTATCCCGACGTCGATCTCACGGGCCTGACCTTCGTCCAGTGCCAGCAGTCCGATACCGGCTCGATAGACGCCCTTGCCGAATCGCTCGGCGATCTCGACATCTTGGTCAACAACGGAGGTGCACCCTACGCGGCCCAGAAGGACGAGTGGGATCCCGACGGATACGCGGGTTCGGTGGCCGTCAACATGTTTGCGCACATGCGCCTGACCATGGCATGTCACGAACGGCTGCGGGCGAGCACGCTCGCGGGCGGTAGCAGCGTCGTATCCATCGTGTCCATGTCTGCGTTCGTCTCCGCCGTGTTGGTGCCTGCTTACAGCTCGTCGAAGGCCGGCATGGTGGCCTTCACCAAGAACCTCGCGCGACGCTGGGTCGCTGACGGCATCCGCGTCAACGCCGTAGCGCCGGGGCTGATCAAAACGAGAATGACGGCGCCGGTCGCCGATTTCCCCGAAGCGCTCGAGGTGGAGATGCGGCACACGCCGATGAACCGAATGGGCCTCGCCGAAGAAATCTCGCCGGCTGTTCTCTTCCTCTGCAGCGACGCTGCGTCCTATATCACCGGAACCACTGTTGCCGTCGACGGCGGCTACTTGACCGTCTAGGGAGCACCCATCTTGAGCAAATTCGATCATGTGACAACGTCAGAAGATGTGCTGTGCCTTGCCATTGACGCGACCGGAGTTTCGCAAGCGCAGTCCGAGTCGTGGCGCCCAGGACTCGACATCATGCTCGACGAACTCGCCACCTCGACTGCGTTCAGCGCGCATGGTCGGGACTACATCATCGACAACTGCGTCAAAGCGCTCGCGCGTCGCCTCACGGTGGATGATTACGCCGAGAAACACCCGAAGGTCCTCGACGAGCCTGTCGAGCGTCCGATCTTCGTCTTGGGCATGCCACGCACGGGTACCACCGTGATCAGTTACCTGCTCGATCAGGATCCAACCCGGCGTTCGCTGCTGCATTGGGAGTGTGTCCACCCGATCCCCCCGGCCACCAGCGACACCCTGCGCACCGACCCGCGATGTCTGGCGCTGGTCGAGGAGCAAAACCAGCTGCTCAATGCACTGCGCAGCGCCCACATGTCCGTCCCGCACTGGGAAGACGCGGACGGCCCCACCGAGTGCATGTTCATCCACAACCAGGATTTCAAGGGCTTGTCGTGGGATGCCTTCATGAAGACGTCGCGGTACGCGGAGTGGTTGTTCGACGAGGCGGACATGACGACCACTTACGAATATCAGAAGCGATATCTCCAGGTGCTCCAGTCCGCCGCGCCGGGAACGTGGAGTCTGAAGATGCCGTCCCACTCCGTGCACATCGAGTCACTGCTCGAGGTGTTCCCCGACGCTCGGCTCATCTGGGCGCACCGCGACCCCTACCGCGCGACCGGATCGTTGGCCAATCTCTGGAAGCTGCCGAAAAAGCTGACGCTGTTACCTGATTCGATTGATTTCGCGGACATGGGCCGACAGGCTCAGTGGCAGATGTCCTACCACGTCGACAGGCCGCTGCGGGCACGCAGCCGTATCGGCGACGACCGCTTCTTTCATATGTATTACTCAGAGATGATGCGCGACCCGCTCGATGTCATGCGGCGCATCTACGCTTGGACGGGTGATCCGCTCACCGAAGACACCGAGCGCCGGATGCGATCCTGGCTCGCGGCTCATCCCCAAGATCACTACGGCACCAACACCTACAGCTTGGATGAGTATTCGCTGACCGTGAAGGCGCTCGAACCGACGTTCGCCGAGTACCTCGAGACCTTCCCCATCGAACTGGAAGCTAAAGCGTGACGATTGTTCCGCTGCGACCCGCTGACGTCTATCACACTGCTCCCGGAAGCCGCGGAATGGCTTGCGCATAGCCCTACGATCGAACGTTCCAGTGCGAGAATGTATCCTCTCGTTTTAGGATAATGTCATTGCCATCGGGCATGACGAGCGCCTTTGCTGGATAGATATCGCTGCCGACCCTGGCGGCCTGACCGCCGGACACAGCGATCGGAGAGGAATTGACGATGACCGAGCCCAAGGCATACGAGGTGTGGGATGCCGACAACCACATGTACGAGACCATCGACGCCTACACGCGCTACCTGCCTGAGAAGTATTCGGAAGCCCTGAAGTTCGTCGACGTCAAAGGCCGTAAGAAGCTGCAGATCCTCGGTGTCATCACCGAGACCATCCCCAATCCGACCTACGAGGTGATCCCCACTCCCGGCGCGTGGGCCGACTACTTTCGGGGCATAAATCCAGAAGGCAAGACGCTGCGGGAGCTGGCCGAGCCCATCCGGTGTCCCGACGAGTTCCGCCGCCCCGACCTGCGTCTGGCATTGATGGACCGTCAGGGCGTCGACGGGGCGGTGATGTTCCCGACCACAGCGGGCATGCTTGAGGAGCGCACGAAGTCGGACACCGAGCTCACCCACGCGGTCACGCATGCGTTCAACCGCTGGCTGCTCGAAGACTGGACGTTCAACTACCAGAACCGGATCTTCCCCGTCCCCGCTATCTCGCTCAACGATCCCGCACTGGGTGTGAAGGAGCTCGAATGGTGCCTGGACAACGGCGCCAGGACGGTACTGATCCGTCCGGCCCCGGTACCGCGCGAAGACGGCACGTCGCGCTCGGCCGCTCTGCCCGAGTTCGATGACTTCTGGCGACTGGTCGAGTCTTCGGGCATCTCGGTGCAAATGCACAATTCGGACTCCGGCTACGAGCGCTACGTCGACGACTGGGAGGACCCGGCGGAGTTCAACGGATTCGCGCTGAGCAAGCTACGGGGCTTCATCTACGAGGAGAGCCGGAACATCTTCGACACCCTCGCCGCCTTCATCGCTCACGGCGTGTTCGAGCGCTTTCCCGGGGTACGCATCGGGGTGATCGAAAACGGGGGCTCCTGGGCGCACCGCTTGTTGGACGTCTTCGACCGCGTGTACCACAAGCGGCCGTACGACTTCAGCGAGCATCCCAGCGACGTCTTCCGCAGGCACGTCTGGGTCAACCCGTTCCATGAGGAAGACATGTCGCACCTCATAGAGATCCTCGGTGCCGACCGCGTGATGTTCGGTTCGGACTATCCGCATCCAGAGGGCCTCGCCGAACCAGCGGATTTCGTCAAGGAACTCCAGAACCTGCCGGCCGAGACCACCACACGGATCATGGGCCGAAATCTCAAGGAGCTGATCGGTATCTAGACCGGCCGTCGCCGGCGTTCGAGGCTTAGCGGGTTGATGGATACCGATGCAGCTCGGATGCAGTCTCCCGGCGGCGAAGCGGGCGAGTCAACGCGGCTATCCGAAGCGTGCGCGCAACTCGTTCTTCAAGACCTTGCCTGTGAGGTTGCGCGGCAACGCCTCCACCAGCCGCAGGCTCTCCGGACACTTGTGCATGCTCAGACCCTGTTCCCGGCAGTGCTCGGCCAGCGTGCACAGCGTCACCTCGGTGCCGGGTTGAGCCACGACGACGGCGCACACCCGTTCGCCGGTGCGCGGGTCCGGCACCCCGATGACCGCGACGTCGTCAACAGCTGGATGGCTGGCCAAGACGCCCTCGATCTCGAGCGCTGAGATGTTCTCCGCGTTGCGGATGATGGCGTCCTTGATGCGCCCGGTGATCGCGACGTTGCCGTCATCGTCGATCCGACCTCGGTCACCGCTGCGAAACCAACCGTCGTCGTCGAATGCATCCGCGTCCAACGATGCATCGACGTAGCCGAGGAAGCACTGGGGCCCCTTGAGGCGCAGTTCTCCTTCCTCGCCCACACCTACCTCGCGCTCGTTCTCGTCGACCACGCGTATGGAGACCCCCGGCACCGGCCGTCCAACGGTGTGGTCGAGAACCTCCGGTTCGCCGTCCGGCGGCGGCGAGGTCACCACCGGAAACTCGGTCAGACCCCACGAGTTCGCGATCCCCGCCACCGAAAGCGTTTCGCGCGCTTGGCGTCCCAACTCGGGCGTGATCGGCGCGCCTCCTCCGACACACCCGCGTAGATCGGGAAAGAGCGGTTCGGGACCATGTTCCCGCTGCGCCGCCATGTAGGCGACGAAGAACGGGGTCGCCGAACCGAGCATCGTCGGACCGTGCGCGGCGACTGCCTTCGGAGTGTGGACCGGATCGAAGGTGTCGAACAGGACCAGGCGCATACCGGTCAACAGGCTGGCGGCCAGCATCGCGGCGCCGCCGATGTGCGAGACCGGAAACGCGATGGGGTTGATGTCGCTGTTCGAGGCGCCGAACATGCCCACCACCCCGGCCGACCCGGCGATCACCGAGCGGTCACAGTGCCGGATACCCTTCGGGGCCGCGGTCGTGCCCGACGAGTAGTACACCCACCGCGCCTCCTCGGCGTCCGTCGGCGGCGCCGGCAGAAGCGCCGGATCACCCGACGGCAGGCGGAGTTTCCCGGTGATCGGCGCGCTGTGGTCGACCACCACGATCGTCATCGGCCGCTCGCGTATCAACTCGCCGGCGAGCGCGACATGATCGAATCCGCGCCACACACCGGGAACGATAATGACCTCGGAACCGAGCTGCGCAGTGACGAAACGGACTTCACTCTCGCGCCAGATCGGCAACACAGGGTTCTGGACCGCGCCAAGACGGGCCAGGGACACCATCACGACCATCGTCTCGAGGGTGGTCGGCAACTGCCACGTCACCACGGTGCCTCTGGTGGCTCCACGTTCGAACAACCCGGCGGCGGTGCGCTCCGCCGCATCGTGCAACTGGCTGTTCGTCAGGCTGCGACCGTAGTCGTCGGCGAGTACGACGCGGTCGGGGTGGTTCTGAGCCGCCGCTTGGATCAGACCCCAATAGGTTTGCGCCATCAGCGAGTCGGCAGCAGCAGGCGTCGCTTGGCCAGGATGTTGCGCATCATCTCAGAGCTGCCACCGGACACGGTGTATGCACGGGACCATAGCCAGCATTCTTTCAGACGCTGTTTGGCAAGCGCCACATCCGAATCGGCGGAGACGGTGCAGACCATTGTCGACAGCTGCGCGCCGTAGGCCGAAACACGGTGATACGTCTCGGCAAAACTGAGCTTGGCGATCGAACCGTCGCCTGTCTGCTCGGCGCCGGCCACCAGGCGTTCGACATGGTCGTCGATGAAGGCTTTCGCCACCTCGACCTCGACGGCCAACTCCGCGACCTGGTGCCGGATGTCGGCGTGTTGCAGGGCCGGCTTGTCGTCGATGCGACCGTGACGGGCCACTGTGACCAGATCGTCGATCAGAAGTTCCAGCAGGATGACGTTGCCGCCGATGCCGAACCGTTCGAAGTCCAGGCCCGCCATGATGATCGACCAGCCCTGGCCAGGCTCTCCGATCAGGCTGTCGGGAGGGATGGTCACATCATCGAGGAAGACCTCGTTGACCTCGATCGCCTCGTTGATCGTGCGGATCGGGCGGATCTCGATGCCCGGTGAGTCCAACGGCACGATGAATGCGGACAGTCCGTGATGACGCGACGACGACGGGTCGGTGCGGATCAGGGCCAGGCCCATGTCGGCCCAGTGCCCGTCGGTGATCCACGTCTTCTGCCCGTCGATCACCCATGACCCGTCGGGCCGATGCGCGCCCTTACAGCGCACCGCGGCGATATCGCTGCCGGCATCGGGCTCGCTGAGCAGCTGGCACCAGACGTGCTCGCTGCTCCGGATCCGCGGCAGCAGAGCGGATTTCTGCTCTTCGGACCCGAAATGCAGCAGCACATGACAGGCCAGGTTGACCTGATCAACGGGGCGCGGGGCGCGGGCACGCAGGATCTCCTCGGAGACGATCCGATCGTGCAGTGGGTGGTGATCGGCACGGCCGCCGTATTCGACGGGCCAGTCCGCACCGATGAATCCAGCGTCGAACAGCGAGGCGAACCACGTGCGCAGCAGGGCTTCCTGCTCGGCCGTCTCCGGTGCCCGGCGCCCCTCTCGGGCCTCGAACGGTGGTGCATGTTCAGCGATGTGTGCCCTGACGCGGTTGCGGAACTCGGCGAATTCGGCCTCTGTGGGCCGAATCTGCGGGGCGCTCACCAGCCGACCCTATCGGCAAACAATGCGCGGCTGGACCGCGCGGTGCCGAGTAGACACGCGTTCGTGAAAACCCGGCGCAATTCATGGTGCAGCGGGTATTCCCAGGTGAATCCGATACCCCCCGAAAGTTGCATGCACTCGTCGACCGCCGCTGTGGCGTTCGCCGCGATGAAGGAATGCGCCGCGACGGACAGGGTCACCGCGTCGCTCGTGGTGGTATCGGAGGACAGCGCGCGCGCGGCCTTGGTGAGGACCGCGCGGGCCTTGGCCTCGAACACCGACAGTTCCGCCAAACGGTGTTGCACCGCTTGGAAACTCGCGATCGGTGCACCGAAGGCGATCCGTTCCTTGAGGTAGGTGACCAGCCGGTCGAAGGTGGCCGATAGCGTACCGAGCGAATCCGCGCTCAGCAGAATTCTGGCCAGTGCGAGTAGTTGCTCCGCTCGTTCGGGTCCGCCGATGGGAACGCTCTGTGCTCCGGAGAGGTCGACACGCCACACCGGTCGGTTGACGTCCAACAACTCTTCGTCGGCTTCCCGCGGCAGTGTGTTCGCCGCCTCGAACAGCTGAATCCCGTTGCCACCGAATGCGACAATGATGTCCGCCGAATTGGCGCCCGAGACACGCGTGACATCAGCTGCGAGGGCGCAGGCCGCCGCACCGGTGCCGTCGAGCATGGCGGGCAACCACCGATCACGCATCCGCGGCGGCGCCGAACTCAGTGCCGCAGCGGCCGTGACGCTGCCGAGCCAGTGTGTCGAGTTTCCCGAGCGTCCGAGTTCCTCGGCGATGACCGTGGTCTCAACCGGACGCCACCCACTGCCGCCGAGATCCTCGTCAACCAGCAGCCCTGTCCAGTCCATCGCCGCGAGGTCTTTGAGGGAGTCGTGCGTTCCGCACCCGGCCAGGAAGTCGCGCGCCGCGCCACGTACCAGTTCGATGTCGGCCGCATCGTCGAGGGCGGCATCTCCCTCAGTGCCCACCGGTGGTCAGCTCCGCAGCAGCAGATGTTCGGCGTTGTCGCGCATGATGCGCCGCTTCGCCGCGTCATCGAGCGGGTCGAGGAGCTTGAGGAAGTCCGCTGGTTCGGCCAACCCCTCGGCGTGCGGGAAGTCCGAACCCATCACCAACACGTCGTCGTACCCCAGGCTGGAGACGATGCCCGGGATGTCGTCCTCGGGGTATGGCACGACGCGGACGTGCTGTCGGAAGATCCTGGACGGCCGCTCGGTCAGCTTGCCTCCGATCCATGGGCC
This sequence comes from Mycobacterium sp. 852002-51152_SCH6134967, assembly GCF_001667105.1. NCBI lineage: Bacteria > Bacillati > Actinomycetota > Actinomycetes > Mycobacteriales > Mycobacteriaceae > Mycobacterium > Mycobacterium sp. 852002-51152_SCH6134967. The sequence continues at coordinate 111,262 of NZ_LZIK01000063.1, forward strand.
GTTGCGCCCCATGCCGCGACTCTTGTCCATGTGCTTGAGAAAGAATGGCACCCACTCGGCGCCGTGCTCGGCGACCAACGCGTTGAGTTTCGGGAAGCGGCCGAACAGATTGTCGAAGATCAACGCTGAGAGCGTGTCCTCGATCGGGCGCTGACCGTAGATGTTCATCCACTGCCACGCCGACATGTGCCAGGACGCCGGGTCGGGGTTATGCCCCCAGGCAGGCGAGATCGCGTTGAAGTACCAGAACGGCATGATGTGGTACACGAGCACGCAGCCGGCTTCCTGCAGCCGCGCGTAGACCGGGTCGAAATACGGATCGCCCGGCGACCGCCCGTAGGCGGGCCCGGTCGGCAGCATCACGAACTTCGCACCTTCAGCGATGATCGCCTCGGTCTCGGCGATCGCGGAGTCGAGATCGCGCAGAGACAACAGCGCGGTCGCATAGATGCGGCCCTCGAAGTCGAAGCCCCATTCGTCGTCGATCCAGCGGTTGAACGACCGCAGGTTCGCGTACAGCGCCGCTGTGTCGTCGACGTAGTGTTCGGCGGCCAGTGCCATTCCGCTCGGATAGATCACCATCCGTTCGACGTTCTGCTTGGCCATCACCGCGAGCCGCGCCGAACGTTCGACGTACTCCGGCTGCATGGGTTGCGGCTCGTAGGACTCCTCGGGGTTACCCGACCCCATCTGGCGGAGCATCTCCTTCAGCGAACCGGGGCGGTACGCCACATCCAGACCGAGGCCGCCCTCGCTGTTAAACGTCGCAACGCGGTGACCGGCGAGAATCACCTCAACGCCGTCGGCCCCCCGCACGGTCGTGATGGCACGGTCCTTGAACTCCGCGGGAAGGTACCTGGTGAAAGCATCGCGCGTCTCATAGCAGTGCGTGTCGCAGTCGAAAATGCCGTAATCAATGGTGGTCACCGCGCCGCCCCTTCGTGCGAGAATGATTATTCTCTCTTTCAGGAAAAGATACTATCCTCGATCGAGAATGCCTATCCGGGGTTGTCTCGATCCGATGTCGTCTCCGTTGGACCATTCGCCCCAGGAGAGGTTCACCGCGTCAGTGCGGAAGGAAAAGATGACTGCAGCAACGGTATTCGCCGCGGCGGGAGGTATCTATGTCCACCGCTGAGGCGGTCGATCACCACGACCTGCGCGCAGCAGTCCGCGATTTCCTCACCGCCAGGTCGCCGAGCAGCGCCGTTCGAGCCGCGATGGATTCTCAGCCCGGCTATGACGAGCGGGTCTGGCGCGAGTTGACCGCCGACCTCGGCCTGGCAGCGATCGCCGTGCCCGAGGAGTTCGGGGGCGCGGGCGCGGGCCTGCCCGAACTTGCGGTCGTCTTCGAGGAGATGGGCGCGGCCCTGCTGTGCGCCCCGTTCTTCTCCACCGTCGCGCTCGCGATCCCGACGCTTCTCGCCAGCGGTGACGCGGCCGCAATGCGGGAGTATCTACCCGAACTTGTCGTCGGATCGAGGACCGCCACCGTCGTTCTGAACGGAACCCTCGACGCGTGGGAGCCGAACGCCGTCACGCTGACGGCACGCACTGACGGCGGCCACAGCCGGATCGACGGAGTCGCCGAACGGGTCCTCGACGGTTACACGGCGAATACCGTTCTCGTTGCGGCAAATACAGCTTCAGGCATCTCGCTGTTCGCGGTGGACGGGGACGCCGACGGGCTGGGCCGCGAACCGTTGACGACGCTCGATCGGACACGCAAGATCGCCAAGCTGAGCTTCGACGGCGTCGCCGCGCGGCTCATCGGCACCGACGGCGCCGCCGCGGCCGCCCTCGAGAGCGCATACCGGGTCGCCGTCATCGCCCTGGCCTCAGAACAAGTCGGAGCGGCGCAGCGCTGCCTCGATATGGCCGTGGGCTACGCGAAAGAACGCATCCAATTCGGCCGTGCCATCGGCAGCTTCCAGGCCGTCAAACATCGGTGCGCAGACATGCTCGTGCTGGTCGAGGGGGCGCGATCGGCCGTGCGGCACGCCGCCGGACTGTCCGAGGGTGAGGAGCAGGCGGTGGCGGCTTCGGTGGCCAAGATGGCCTGTTCGGAAGCGTTTCTTCAGGTGGCGCTGGACAACATGCGGATCCACGGCGGCATCGGATTCACCTGGGAGCACGACGCACACCTCTACGTCCGTCGCGCGAAGGCCAGCCAACTGATCTTCGGTACCCCCGCCTACCACGCACAACGCCTGGCGGACCTCGTCACATCATCAAGCCACTAGCCGGAAGGACGACCGTGACCGTTTCATATTCGCTTGAACTCCCCACTCAGCGGGTGGAGGAGGCATCGGAGTTCGTCAATGCCGAAGCGATCGCCGAGATCGCGCGCGCCGCCGAGTCCAGCGGATTCGCCGCTGTACACGTCACCGACCACCCGGCACCCGATGCCAAGTGGCTCGACCACGGCGGGCACCACGCCCTTGATCCGTTCGTCGCGCTTTCGTTCGCCGCCGCGGCCACCACCGATGTGAAACTGCTGACCAACGTCTACATCGCCGCCTATCGCAACCCGTTCCTGGGTGCGAAGTCGATTCAGAGCCTCGCCGTCCTGTCCGGCGGCCGCTTCATCCTCGGCACGGCCGCCGGCTATCTGAAACCGGAGTTCAGAGCGCTCGGAATCGATTTCGACGCCCGAGGTGCGCTGCTGGATGAGGCGCTCGACGTTCTAAGCCACGTGATGACCGGTGATGACGTCGCCTACGAAGGGACATCGTTCGCCGCGCGCGGTGTCCGCCTGCGCCCGGTGCCTGCAGCCCCGCCCGTCTGGGTGGGCGGGAACAGCAAGCCTGCCGTGCGTCGCGCGGTGTCTCGCGCCCAGGGTTGGGCCCCGTTCAACACGTTCGGCTACGCGGCGGCGTCACGAACCGCGGAGATCTCCTCCATCGAGGACCTGGAAGCCGCGATCGTGTGGGCGAAGAAATACGCTGCTGAAGTCGGTCGAACCGAGCCGCTGGACATCTGTTTCTCTGCGGGCAACCTGCTCGACGACAGCAAGTCCTCCGACGAACGGCACGCCACCATCGCGAAGCTCGAAGCCATGGGCGTGACGTGGCTGACCATCGCCCCTCAGGGTGCCGATCGCGCCGAGGTGATCGATCACGCGCGGGCGTTCGCCAAGGAATTCATCGCATAAGGCTTCCCGTTGCAAACCCGTCGACACTGATGCGCCTGTGCGCGAACAGCCATCGGGCGTCGCGGGGCACCAGGACGTCTCGGTACCGGCCCCAATGGTCGAGTCCGATGTCTGTGTGCACGGCGAAATAGCTGCTCACTTCGATGCGATCGCGCGCCACCTGCCCGAACCGGATACTCGATACATGGTGGCGGACGTGAGACACCGCTGGGCGCGCGGTATCCGGCTCCCCGGCGATGGCTGCGCCGAGACCCGCTTCGATCGCCTCGGGGCCCTTCAGCGGCTCGTCACCACCGCTGAACTCGAGGACGCCGTCGGGCTCGAAGCACTGCGCCAGCGCACGGAGATCGAACCGATCGGTGGCCGCGGTGTAGTCGGATAACGTCTGCCGAACCGACTCTCGAACCTCGAGCTCCCAGGTGTCCATTTCTCCTCCGATGTAAACACAGTTGCCGCTGCACGATAACGTGTGTTCTCATGCCGCAACCACGCCTGCAAGACCTCCTCAATCCCGCCACGACCGCGCTGGTCACCCAGGAGTGCCAGGGCGGAGTCATCGGCCCGGAAGCCGGTCTGCCGATGCTCGCAGAAGAGGCACGCCGCGAGGCGATCCCGAACATTGCGAGACTGCTCGATGCGGCCCGCGCGGCCGGGGCGACAGTGGTGCATTGCCTGATTCAGAAACGCCCGGACAACCGCGGTTCCAACACCAACGCCAGGCTGTTCATGGCGGGTAAGTCTTTCGCCGCAGACCTGACCCCCGGAAGCCCGGGCGCCTCCGTGCTGCCCGAACTGGGTCAGGCACCCAGCGACATCGTCCTCACCCGCCTGCATGGCGTCGGGCCCATGACCGGCACGGACCTCGACTCAGTTCTCCGGAACTTGAACATCAAAACTATTGTGGGCGTCGGCGTCTCGGTCAACATAGCCATCCCGAACTTCGTCATGGATGCGGTCAACCGCAGCTACCAGTTCGTGCTGCCCCGCGATGCGGTGAGTGGGTATCCACGCGAGTACGCGGAGTCGGTCATCGACAACACGCTGGCGCTGCTCGCGACGGTGACGACGACGGACGACGTCGTCCAAGCCTGGAAGGAGATCGGCACCTGAGCCGATATGGATGTCGCGATCGCATGGTGATAACGTCATTCTCACTAACCGTAAATGCTCATATTCGCTGCTCCTAGGAGGTCGGCCACATGCCTACTCGGTCCCTGCCGTACCCGGTCTTCGACATTGACAACCACATGTACGAGACCACCGACGCGCTCACCAAGTACCTGCCGAAGGAGCACCGCGGCAAGGTCGGCTACGTCGAGGTCAACGGGCGGCCCAAGTTGGTCGTCAAGGACCACATCAGCCACATGATCCCGAACCCGACGTTCGAGCGGGTGGCCAGGCCGGGCAGTGCAGAGGACTATTTCCTCGGTAACAATCCCGAGGGGCTGAATTTCCGCGAATTCATCGGGGAGCCAATGGATGTCATCCCCGCCTTTCAGGCACCCGCACCCCGGCTGGAGCTGATGGACGAACTCGGCATCGACCAGTGTGTCATGTACCCCACGCTGGCGAGCCTCATCGAGGAACGCACCACCGACGACGTCGTCCTGACCCATGCGATCATCCACGCACTCAACGAGTGGATGCACGAACACTGGACGTTCAATTACCGCGACCGGATCTTCGCCACGCCGGTGATCTGTCTGCCGCTGGTCGACGAGGCCATCAAGGAGTTCCGCTGGTGCCTCGAGCGCGGCATGAAGACCTTCCTCGTGCGGCCTGCGCCGGTGCCGAACCGGTTCGGGGGTTCGCGATCGATGGGCCTGCCGGAGTTCGACCCGTTCTGGCAGGAGGTCGTCGACGCCGGCATTCCCGTGACGTTCCACGCGGCAGACAGCGGCTACCAGAAGCACCTCATGGAATGGGAGGGCGGCGACGAGTACCTGTCGTTCAAGCCCAGCGCGCTGCGCGAGGTGGTGATGGGCTTCCGGGCGATGGAAGACACCCTGGCCGCCCTGATCTGCCACGGTGCGCTCTCGCGCTTTCCCGACCTGAAGGTACTCGTGGTAGAGAACGGCAGCGGCTGGGTGCGAAACCTTCTGCGCCTGTTGGACAAGGCCTACCGGACGATGCCCAAGGAGTTCGACGAGCATCCTGTCGAGGTGTTCAAACGCAACGTCTACATCCACCCGTTCCTTGAGGACGACATCAAGGGAATCATCGAGATCATGGGTGAGGACCACGTGATGTTCGGCTCGGACTTCCCGCATCCGGAGGGCATCGGCGACCCGCTGAGTTTCGTCGACCGCCTCGACGGCATTTCCGAGACGGCCAAGGCAAAGATCATGGGCGGCAACGCCATCGAACAATTGGGCCTCCAAACGGTCCCGGCGTGAATCAGGACACCGCTTCGCCGACGGAGTACGACGGGATCGCCGCCTTCGAAGAGCACGTGGGTGAGCATCTGGGGTACAGCGAATGGCGCCAGGTCACCCAGAAAGAGATCGACCTGTTCGCCGAGGCGACAGGGGACCACCAGTGGATCCACGTGGATGCCGAGAAAGCGGCGAACGGGCCCTACGGCAGTACGATTGCCCACGGCTATCTCACACTGTCGCTGGTGCCCGTTCTCGTCCAACAGATCTATAAGGTGACCGGCTTGTCGATGCAGGTCAATTACGGCGTGGACAAACTGCGGTTCCCGGCACCCGTTCCGGTCGACTCGCGCATCCGCGGAGGCGCCGAGCTGATCAAGGTGGACCGCACCAACAACGGCGCCAGGGCCACGGTGCGGGTCACCGTCGAGGTCGAAGGCTCCGAACGGCCGGCCTGCGTCGTCGACACCATCGCCGCGATGGTCGACTAGGTCGTCATTGCGCGCAGCTGGGCAGCCGCGATTGTGCGGTTTCATACGGCTGGCCCGGCGCGTCGCGTATGAAACCGCACAACCGGCAGAAGCAGTTGCTCGCGCAGGGAAGTCAGGCGTTCAGGATCCGTTCGCCGATGACGCGCCGATCGCGCAGGGACGAGATCTCCTTGCCGGTAAGGCCCAGCGCGCCGAGTACCTCGTCGTTGTGTTGCCCGAGAGTCGGTGACGGGGTGCGGTGGTGGCGCGACGGCCCCGGCGTGATCCGAAAAGGCCATCCGGGGTACCGCTGCCGACCGGCGATCCGATGGTCCAGGTCTTCATAGAACCCGCGCGCGTCGAGTTGGTCGATGTCGTACATCCGGTCGGCCGTCATCAGCCGCTGCGCAGGCACGCCGCGTTGAAGCAAGGCTTCGGCGAAATCGTCGGCCTGCCGTGTGGCCGCGCACTCGGCGATCACCTCGTCGAACTCGTCGTGGTGGTCCAACCGTGCCTCCGCCGACGCGAATCTTGGGTCCTCGCGCAATTCGGGGCGGCCGATCAGGTCGGTCACGGCTGCCCAGTCAGCGTCGTCGCGCACCGAAATTGCGATCCAATCATCCTCTCCCGCAACGGCGTAGACGCCTTGTGTATAACGGCGGTGCCGGTTGCCCTCGCGTTCGCGCACACGCCCCGTCAACGAATACTCGATCACGGGCTCGGCCGTCACCGCCGCGCCGACCTCGATCTGCGCCACCTCGATCAGCTGGCCCTCACCGGTTCGGCGCCGGTGTTCGAGCGCTGCGAGGAGCGCCACCGTGGCATGGACACCGGCGATCGGGTCGGCCGGACCCTGCAGGTTGCACGGGGGACCGTCGGCGTAGCCGGTCACCGCCGACATCCCGGCGAGCTGTTCGATGTTCAGGGCCCAGCCGACGTAGTCCCGCCACGGACCCTCGAGCCCGAATCCGGGCATGCGCACCATGACCACACCCGGGTTGATCTGGACCAGTGAGTCGTAGTCCAACCCGAACTGTTCGACCACCCGCGGCGAGAAGTTCTCGATCACCACGTCGGCATCGGCCGCGAGACGCAATGCCAACTCCCGGCCGGCGTCGGTCCCGAGGTCGAGGGTGATATCGCGCTTGTTGAGGTTCGTGCCCTGCCACAGCGGCCCGATCTCGTACCAGTCGTCGCTGTTGCGCAGTAACGAACCCGAATACCGATGCCCATCGGGCCGCTGAATCGACTCGACCTTGACGACGTCGGCGCCGAACGCGCCGAGATAGCAGGTGAGATACGCACCGGCCCAGAACGTGCTGAGGTCAAAGACTTTCAATCCGGAGAACGGGCTTGTCGCGTCGCCGACATTCGCTGTGTCGCGTTCCCCGCGGGTCTCCCACTGCACGGTGGCCTCCGCGCCGAGGGGCGGCGCGGGCCGCGACGCACCCACTGGCGTCCTCGACAACCGAAACGGCGCCCCTGGCCGTCGAAACCGTGCGTCCTCGGGTCCGCCGTCGACGAAGAAGCCGCGGTCGCGGTACTGCGGGCAGTCCTGGATCGATGAGCCGTCGTTGATGGGGGCGGCCGGAATCCGCATGGCCTGACTCAGCTCGACGAGATCGCCAACCGAGATCGAGTCCAGCCAGGGCTGCGCCTTCGCGAAGAACTCATCGCGCTCGGGCCCGCCCAACATGATCGCGAGCTGGTGTTCGCCGAATTCGGGGAGCCCCATCATCGCGCAGACGTCCAGCCAGTGCTGTCCGGTCAGACAGTTGATGCCGATCCAGCCGTCAGCCGCGCGGACGATGCCCAACATCGGTGCGGCCTTCGAGTTGGTCGGCAGCCCCATGCTTTTCAGCCGCTCGGCCAGCAGCATCGGATAGGGCAGCGTGCACAACAACGACTCGAACGCCGAGACGTCGACCTCCACGAGCCGACCCGGTTCGACGTCCGCGATGCGTAGAGCGGTCAGCGCCGCGAGTGCCGCGTAGCCTCCCGCGATGTATTCGGGTATGCGCGCTCCGGCCTGCACGGGCGGTCGGCCGAACTCCCTGACGTTCACCCACCCCGACGCCGCCTGCAGGGTCAGTGATGTCGACGGGCGGTCACGCCGGGGACCGTCCTGCCCGTAGTCCGAGATCCTCACGACGGCGAGGCCGGGGTTGATCCCTTGCAACGAATCGCGATCCAGCCCCCAGTCGAAACGCTCGGCTGACCCAGCGGCCAGATCCTCGACCAGGAGGTCGGCCTGGGCGATTAGCTCGTGAGCTTGTTCGATACCCGCTGCTGTACTGAAATCCAGTGTCAGACCGTACTTTCCGGCATTGAGGTACTCGAATAGTCCGCCGCCGGGCCCCCAGGCGCGCAGCGGATCACCCGTCGGCGGCTCGATCTTGCACACATCGGCACCGAGATCGGTCAGGAGCTTGGCGCAGTACGGCGCCGCGATGTCGCTGCCCAGTTCGACGACCCGCAGTCCGGCCAGGGCTTCGCTCACGCCGGAACCCCGATCGCCTTGGGCTCCATATACGCACGCAATCCCATGACCCCGCCCTCACGACCGATGCCGCTCTGTTTGAAACCGCCGAACGGAGCGTCGCCGGGGATCGTGCCGTTGATCGAGACCTGGCCCGTCCTGATGCGTCGTGCGATGCCGACGGCGCGTTCGATATCGGCGCCCCACACCGCACCGCCGAGCCCGTACGCCGAGTTGTTCGCCACGGCCACCGCCTCGTCGTCGCCGTCATAGCGCAGAACGGTCAGCACCGGCCCGAACACCTCCTCCTGCGCAATGTACGAATCGGGGCTGGTGTCGGTGAGAATAGTCGGCTCGAAATAGAAGCCCTGCGAGTGGTTTTCGGCGCGCCCTCCGCCCGCCACCACCTTCGCGCCATCGGACTCCGCCCGTCGGACGAAACCCTCCACGCGCTCGAGATGCTCCCTGCTGATCAGTGGCCCCATGTCCACCCCGTCGTCGGCGGGATTGCCGACCGTCACCGCACGCGCCAGATCGGCAAGCCGGGTGACGACGTCGTCGTGCAGTGCGGCGGGCACCACGAGCCGGCTGTTGAGGATGCACGCCTGCCCCGCATGGAGCGTGCACCCTTCGAACAACAGCCGTTCCAGGAGCTCGTCGGTGACCTCGACATCGTCGAGCAGAACCGAGGCCGACTTGCCGCCGCATTCGAGCAGGATCCGTTTCATCGTCCTCGCCGCGCCTGCCATCACGTCGCGGCCGACCGCGGAGCTGCCGGTGAAGCTCACCATGTCTACCCGCGGGTCCAGGGTCAGCGCCTTGCTCGCGTCGATGCCGGTGGGAGTGACGACGTTGACGACACCGGCCGGGATATCGGTCTCGTCGTCGATGAGCCGCGCCAGGGCCAAGCCGGCGACCGGCGTCAGCGGTGACGGTTTCAACACGACAGTGTTGCCCGCGGCCAGCGCCGCACCCACTTTCATCACGTTGAGGGTGTGGGGAAAGTTCCACGGCGTCATGATCGCCACCACGCCGAGAGGTTCGTACCGCAACAGCGTGGTACCCGCCGCCCCCCACGCGTCCATCGGCGCCTCGGCCGGCTCGAGCGCGAGTTCCGCGGAGTGCCCCGCCATGAATGCGGGGCCGTCAACGTGGATCAACCGTTCGTTTGCTGTGCAACCCCACTCAGCCCGCGCGAGCGCGTAGATGTCGTCGCCATGGGCGAGCAGCGCGTCACTCAATTGCTGCAGGCACCGGGACCGCTCCTGCGGTGTGGTCGTCGCCCAGGGTCCGGTGTCGAATGCGGTTCGCGCGGCGGCGATCGCCTGTCCGACCTGCGCAACCCCGGCATCGGGCGCCGACGCGATGACAGCCTCCGTGGCTGGATCGACGACTGCATATCGGCCGCTTTCCGGTTTCACCCAGCTGCCGTTGATGTAGAGGTCATAGTCGTCGACGAGGGTGGATGCGGCCATCAGATCACTGGACCTTCCTGCTTTACGGCTGCGGGCTGTCGGGTCGTCCCCGGGGGTATCGAAATGCCCGACATCTGCGCCTTGTGTGTACACCGGCGAGGCCGGCCGAGTCAACGTCTGGGGCGGTTGTCCTGCGGTGATGTGCATTGACACGGTGATCTTATGTGCTGTAGACACAGTTCGACCAGACATTTGCGTTTGATCTGTCCGATGACCGATGTGTTGAGGAGAGTCTGCGTGCCTACGGAATCGACGCCCCGACCCACCTCCGCTCACCCTCTGCACTCTCCGGACTTCTACGCCGGCGACCCGTACCCGGCCTACCGGGAATTGCGCGAGACGACTCCGGTGGTGTGGAACGACGTCACGAACTTCTGGGCGCTGACCAAATACGAAGACGTGCGCTTCGTCTCCGGCCATCCGATGTTGTTCTCGTCTACGCGCGGCATCACGATTCCGGATCCCAGCCAGCCCGAGCCCGTCCAAGAGGGCAACCTGATCTTCACCGATCCGCCGCGACACCGGCAGCTGCGCAAGCTCATCAACGCGGGGTTCACCCGGCGTCAAGTGTCGTTGCTGGAGCCCACGATCCGCAGCATCGTCGACGGCATAGTCGACGGCATCGACCCCTCCCGCGAGTATGAGTTCGCCGAAGAGATCGCGGCCCCCCTACCCACCCGGATGATCGCCGAAATGCTCGGCGCCGCACCGGAAGACTGGGAGAAGTTCCGCACCTGGTCCGATGCCGCCGTCGGCACCGCCGACCCCGACATCGAGCTGGACCACCTGGTGGCGCTCGGTGAGCTGTACGAATACTTCACCAAACTGATCGAGGCCCGGCGCTCCGGCGAGGTAACCGGACAGGACGATCTGTTGAGCATCCTGGCCGCCGCCGAAGTCGACGGGGAACGCCTCACCGACGCCGATCTGCTCAACTTCGCATTCCTTCTCCTGGTGGCAGGCAACGAGACCACCCGCAACCTGATTGCGCTCGGTACGGCGATGCTGCTGAATCATCCCGATCAGTTCGCACTGCTTCGTTCGGATCCGACACTGCTGACATGCGCGGTCGAGGAGATGCTGCGCTTCACCAGCCCGGTGACCCACATGGCACGCAGAGCCACCGCCGACGTCGAAATCCGAGGACAGAAGATCCGGGCCGGCGACACGGTGGTGATGCTGTACGGCGCGGCCAACCGAGATGAGGAGGTTTTCGGACCCACGAGCGAGGAGTTCGACATCACCCGGAACCCGAACCCGCACATCGCCTTCGGCGCCGGTGAGCATGCGTGTCTCGGCGCTCAACTGGCGAGGCTCGAAGCCAGGATTATGTTCGAGGTGCTCTTCGGTACCTATCCGAGCATCGAGCTCACCGGGGACGTGACCCGCCTGCGCGCCACGATGGTGCCGGGCGTCAAACGCATGCCGGTACGCCTGAAAGCGAGCGTGTGATGGACTTCGACTACACCCCCGAACAAGAACGACTTCGCGCCGAGTTCCGGGAGCGCCTCGAGGCGGTCATGACCCCCGAGCGGCGTGCGGCGGTCTCCGGCCTGATGGAGGGCGGCGCGGCGATGACCGAGTGCAGGGGCGCGCTCGGCGAGGCCGGTCTGCTCGGTGTCGCTTGGCCGGTGGAGTACGGCGGACGAGGGCTGACCGCGCTGGAGCAGTACATCTTCAGCGAGGAGGCGCGCCGCGCGCATGCGCCGTTGCCGATGATCACGCTCAACACCGTCGGCCCCACCCTCATTCAATACGGCACCGAGGAACAGAAGCAGAAGTTCCTTCCCGCGATACTCAAGGGCACCGTTGACTTCGCGATCGGCTACTCCGAGCCAGGGGCGGGAAGCGATCTCGCCTCATTGCGAACCACCGCGGTGCGTGACGGCAATGAGTTCGTCATCAACGGTTCGAAGATGTTCACCAGTGGAGCGGAGTTCGCCGACTACATCTGGCTGGCGGCGCGAACCGATCCAGAAGCCAAGAAGCACAAGGGCATCACCGTGTTCATCGTGCCCACCGACTCGCCGGGGTTCTCGTGGAAACCCCTGCACACCATGCCGGGTGTGTCGACCTACTACACGTTCTACGACGATGTGCGGGTACCCGAGAGCGCGATCGTGCTCGGCGAGAACCAGGGCTGGAAGCTGGTGACCAACCAGCTGAACTTGGAGCGCGCCGCGCTCGGCAACCTCGGCGCGCTGGAACCGTTGTTCGCCAAGACCGTCGAATGGGCCAGGACCACGCCGCTCGACGACGGACGCGTCATCGACCAGCCGTGGGTCCAACAGGCCCTCGCGCGTGTCGAGGCGCAGGTCGCTGCCTACCGATTGTTGAACCTTCGGGTCAACAGCAACATGAGCTCCGGCGCACTCGGTATGGGAGAAGCCTCTGCGGCAAAGGTTTTCGGAACTGAACTCACTCAGCAGGTGGCCCGTGAGCTCCTCGACGTCGTCGGGCAGACCGGAACCCGGAAGGGCCCCGACGCGCCTCTGAAGGGTGAACTCGAAAGCGCTTACCGTCTCGCCGTCATCAACACCTTCGGTGGCGGCGCAAACGAACTGCAACGAGACATCATCGCCATGGCGGGTCTCGGAATGCCACGCGCACCCCGCGACATGCGAGCGTCCTGAGAAAGGAATCCTGCAGTGACCGACACAACGAAAGACGATTTGCGCGAGCGCCTCGACGCGCTCATCGGCAAGCCCACCGACGGTGTCGGCAAGCCGGTACGCGCGCCGGATCCGGTGAACGCCGCGATGATCCGGCACTGGGCGTACGCCCTGGGCGACATGAACCCGGCCTACCTCGACCCCGAGTTCGCGAAGAATTCCCGCTACGGCGACATCGTGTCACCGCCGGTGATGCTGCAGACCTGGACGATGCCGCCACCAAAGCTGCAGGGCATCCACGAGCGCGGCGGTGTGCCGATCGAAATGAAGGGCGAGAATCCCCTGCAGTTTCTCGCCGACGCCGGCTACACCGGCATCATCGCGACGAACTCCGAGTTCGAGATCGAGCGCTATCCGCGAGTCGGCGATGAGATCACCTCCGAGACGGTCTTCGACTCGATCTCCGATGAGAAGAAGACGGCCATGGGCAACGGGTTCTTCGTCACATGGGTGACCACATACCGCGATCAGAACGGCGAAGTCGTCGGTCGCCAATGGTTTCGCACCCTGCGGTTCAAGACGGGCGGCGAGTGATCGATGGCCAGCAGACTCGCTCCCAGCATCAGTCCGGACACGGAGTTCTTCTGGTCAGGACTCAAGGAGCAGGAGCTCCGCATCCAGCGCTGTACCGACTGCAAGACCTTCCGTGTTCCGCCGCGACCGATGTGCGGTAGCTGCCAGTCACTCAACTGGGACTACGTCGTTTCCAGCGGACGGGGCACGGTCTACAGCTTCGTGATGCCGAAATACCCGCCGCTGCCCTTCCTCGAGTATCCCTACGTCGTCGCGCTGATCGAACTCGACGAAGGCGTTCGCATCGTGTCGAACCTGTGCGACATAGAGCCAGAGGCGATCGAGGTCGGAATGCCCGTCGAGGTCTTCTACGAGACCTTCGAGGCACTGCCAAGCGGCGAAGAGCTGGTGTTGCACCAGTTTCGACCGGCGCGCTGAACTAGAGGAAGCCACACATGGATTTCACCTTCACCGAGGAGCAGGAGACCGTCGCCAAGGTCGCCCGACAGCTCTTCGAGCACCGCGCCACACCAGAGCATTTGACCGAGCTCGAAGCGGGCGAGGTGCGGTACGACGCTGCACTGTGGGCCGAGTTGGTGTCGGCCGACCTGCTCGGAATCGCGCTGCCCGAATCCGTCGGCGGTACCGGCGGTGGTTTCCTCGAGTTGGGTGTGCTGCTCAGCGAGGTCGGGTACAGCGTTGCGCCGGTCCCGGTGTACGCGACGCTCGTCCTCGGCGCCGATACCATTGCCCGGCACGGCGATTCGGAGCTTCAACGGCGGTGGCTGTCCAGGGTGGTCGACGGCAGCACCCTGTTGACCGCGGCGCTGGCCGAACCGGGCAGCTCTGATCCGGCCGTACCGCGAACCACCGCACGGGCTGACGGGCAGGGCTGGCGGCTCACCGGCGTCAAAGAGTTGGTGCCCGCGGCGCAGATCGCTTCGGCCATCGTCGTATCGGCCACGACGGACGACGGACCCGGCTTGTTCGTCATCGAAACCGATGGCAGCGGCGTGGATGTGACGCCTGTCTCCACGACCAACGGCGAGCCGTTCGCCGACATCGAGTTGACCGATGCCATCGGGTCGCGGCTGACTGAGAATGCCGATGCCGACATCGTCCGCGCGCTGTACAGCAGAGCCCTGGTGGGTTTGTGCGCGATGCAGGTCGGGGTCACCGAACGAGCACTGAAGCTGGCCGCGTCCTACACCAGTGAGCGTGAGCAGTTCGGCCGCCCGATCGGGTCGTTCCAGGCCGTACAACAACGTCTGGCCGACGCGTTCATCGACACCGAAGCGATCCGCTGGACCGCGTGGCACGCGGCCTGGCTGATCGCCCAAGGCAGGCCCGCCGAGCGCGAAGCGGCCATCGCCAAGTTCTGGGCCGCCGAGGCGGGCGCGCGGGTCGCCGCGTCCGCTCAGCAGGTACACGGCGGCATGGGGATCGACGTCACCTACCCCCTGTCCCGCTATTTCCTGTGGGCCAAGCAGATTGAACTCGCGCTCGGATCGGCGTCACAACAGCTGGCCCGCCTCGGCAATGCATACGCGGAAGGACCAAACCGATGACCTCTACCCTGAATCGCACCACCACGCTCGCGTGGAACGACGTCAACGTCGGCGACCAGGTGACGCCGCTGGACGTTCCCGTCACCACCACGCTGATCGTCGCCGGCGCAATCGCATCGCGTGACTACATGCCGGTGCACCACGACCGTGACTTCGCCAATTCCCAAGGCTCCAAAGACATCTTCCTCAACATCCTGACGACCAACGGGCTGTGCGTGAAGTTCTTGCATGACTGGGCAGGGCCCGAAGCCATGGTCAAGAAGCTGTCCATCCGGCTCGGCGTGCCCGCCTATCCGAACGACCCGCTGCGGTTCGAGGGCAGCGTCACCGACAAGTCGTCGGCGGACGGCGAGGGGCTCATCGAGGTCACCTTCAAGGGCACCAACAGCCTGGGTGATCACGTCAAGGGCACGGCTGTGTTGAGCCTGCTCGAGGGTGTCTCGTGACAGACGGCATCGGCGGCCGGGCTGCGCTCGTCGGCATCGGACAGACCGAGTTCTCCAAGGAGTCCGGCCGGACCGAAATGCAACTGGCCTGCGAAGCGGTCAAGGCGGCCATCGAGGATGCGGGCCTGAGCCCCAAGGACATCGACGGCATGGTGACCTTCACCGTCGACGAGAACGAAGAGATCGAGGTCGCCCGCAACGTCGGCATCGAGAATCTCACCTTCTTCACCCGCGTACCGCACGGAGGGGGCGCCGCGGCGGGCACCGTGATGCAGGCCGCGATGGCGGTCGCGACGGGTGCGGCCGAGGCGGTGGTCTGTTACCGGGCTTTCAACGAGCGCTCCGGGTTTCGGTTCGGCGGCGCCGGACGTCAACCCGGCGTCACCCCGCTGTGGATGGCACCGTATGCCCCGTTCGGATTCATGACGCCGGCGGCCTGGGTGGCCCTACACGCGCAGCGGTACATGACGACGTATGGCGTCACCAACGCCGACTTCGGCAAGATCTCCGTCATCGACCGCAAGCATGCGGCCGAGAACCCCGACGCCTGGTTCTATGAGAAACCGATCACCCTCGAACAGCACCAGGAGTCGCGCTGGATCATCGAGCCGGTGTTGCGTCTGCTCGACTGCTGTCAGGAGAGCGATGGCGGGGTGGCGATGGTCGTGACCAGTGTCGAGCGGGCACGCGATCTCGCCAAGCCGCCAGCCGTGATCACGGCCGCGGCCCAGGGCGCCGCGTACGACGGCGAGGTCATGACAAGTTACTACCGTGACGACATCACCGGCCTCCCTGAGATGGGCGTGGTCGGCGACAAGCTCTGGCGCAACTCCGGATTGAAGCCCGACGACATCTCGACCGCGTTCCTCTACGACCACTTCACCCCGTTCGTGTTCACGCAGCTCGAGGAGCTCGGATTCTGCGGACGCGGTGAGGCCAAGGACTTCGTGTCCGTCGACGAGCTTTCGCTGGGCGGCAGGATGCCCATCAACACCAACGGCGGCCTGCTGGGCGAGGCTTATATCCACGGGATGAACGGCATCACCGAGGGCGTCCGTCAGGTCCGTGGCACCTCCTACAATCAGGTCGACGATGTCGAACATGTGTTGGTGACCTCGGGCACCGGTGTACCGACCAGCGGCCTCATTCTGGCACCGGACCGCTGAGCGGTTAATGTCATGCGGTGGCGTCGGACATGACCCAATCGGTGGAGGTCGACACCCGGGATGTCATCATCTCGGCCGCCTTCTCCTGCTTCCGCACGCGGGGGTTGGCCAAGACGACCATCGTCGACATCGCCCGCACCGCCGACGTGTCGCGCAGCACCTTCTACGAGTACTTCCGGGACAAGGAGACGATCGTCGAAGCGTGCGCCGAAGCGGCGTCGCAACGGTTCTACCGCAACATGGCCAAGGCCATCGACCGGCACGGGGGCAGCACGCTGGAGGGGCGGTTGGTGCGCGCCGCGGTATTCGTCGCCCAGGCGCGTCGGGTGGTCGAACCCGAGGTGTACTTCGACGCAGCGGAAGTCAGCCTCATGATGACCAAGAACGCCGCCACACTCCTGAAGGAATGCGCCGATTTTCTGGCCCCTTACGTGACCGCAGCCAAGCTGACCGGCGAGGTTCGTTCGGACCTTGATGTGGCATCTGCATGTGAGTGGTTCGCCCGAATGTTGTTCTCACTGTTCACGACTCCGTCAGCGGTGATCGACATGCGCAGCGACGATGCCGTGGCCGAATTCGTGCGCGCATACGCCGTGAACGGATTCGTCGACAGCGGTCGACGCCGGCGCTAGCAGGATTCGCTCATGGACAACGGGACAGGTGCGACCTGCTGGAAATCTGTATTCTCAATTCTGAGTATTTCTGCTTCCGCCAGTACGCACCAGGAGGGTCAAGGTGAAACCCACCGTGGCGACCGCAACGCCGATGCCGACCTCGAAACGGACGGGACACCCGCCGGACCGGGACCACGCAGCGCCCTACAGGCTCGTCGTCCTCGCGCCGGATACGGCGGACGCGGTATCGGCGGCAGGCGGACTCATCGTCGACGCCCTACGCGCGGGCTGGCGCGTCGCGATCTACCTCGAGACGCAAACCCATGCACAGGCACTGCAAATCCTCGGTGCCACAGGCCATGCCCTGCCGCCCACCTTCGATATCGAATCGTATCGCCCGGACGCAGTCGTGTTTGCCGCCGCGATGTACCACCAGCATCGCGGAGTGCGCCGCTTCATCGCCGATGCCACGCGGCGGTACGGCGCCGACGTGGCGTCATGGGGCGGAACCTGGCCTGCCGCACCCGCTTCCGCGGCCGACTTCAAACACCGCCTCAGCTCCGCCGCGTACGCCTTCAAGCACCATGCGCTCAAAGCGGTGGGTACAGACGCACCTTCCTCGAACAACGAAGCGTTCAGGGGTCGGCTCAACCGTCTCACCGCAGTCCAACCGGCGCTTCCGGACTGATGGACCGCCTCAGCGCGTCCTGCGCACAGGGACATTCGAATAGCCGCATACGTTTGACATCGCCACCCGCCGGAGACCGTCGCGGTCAACCTCATACTCGGGGAGCAGGTCGAGCAGCGCCTCGAACGCGATCCGGCTTTCCATGCGCGCCAATGCCGCCCCCAGACAGCTGTGTATGCCGTAACCGAAGGCGAGGTTGAAGCCCATCTTGCGTTCGCGGTCGATGTCCACTCGGTCCGGATCGGCGAACATCCGCTCGTCGCGCAGGGCAGACCCCGTCACGAGCAATACGGCTGCATCTCTCGGGATCGTGGTGCCGTAATAGTCGATATCGCGTGTCGCCGTGCGAACCTGGTACTGCGATGGCGCTTCGTAACGCAGTAGTTCCTCGACCGCCGCGGGAATCCTGCTGCGGTCTGTGCGAAGCTTCCACCACTGATCGGGAAAGTCGGCGAATGCGACCATCGCGTTTCCCACCAGCTTGGTGACCGTTTCCGCGCCGGCGCCGCCGAGCATCGTGGCGAATCCCGTGATGTCGACGTCGGTGAGCTTTTCGACCACTCCGTCGCGCTCGATCTCCGTCTCGATGAGACGGCTGATCATGTCGTCCTGTGGCGTTGCCCGACGCTGCTGTACGAGGTCGTAATAGTAGAGCCCGGTGTTCATCGAGGCTTCGTAGCCCTCTCTGGGAACGGCGATCTCACCGGGACGGCGTTCGAGAAGGAGATCCAGCCACCGGCGGATCTGGTCGCGATCTTCCTTCGGCACGCCGAGCATGGTCGTGATGACCTCGTTCGGAAACAGCGCCGAGAAGTCGGCGACGACGTCGAACTGCTCCGGGTCCAGCGCTTCGATGCGTTCGTAAACCTTCTCGCGGACCATGTCTTCCAGCGCGGCGATCGCACGGGGGGTGAAGACGTTGCTGACCAGTCGCCGCATCTTTTGATGCTCCGGTGGATCCATCGAGATGATCACCTTCGGCACCGGGATGGCGTCGTCGTGAGCCTTGACCATGTCGAGAGTGGCGCCCTTGGCCGACGAGAAGGTCTCGTGGTCCTTCGTGGCGGGTGCCACGTCGTCGTAGCGCGTCAGCGCCCAGAAGTCCCACTTCTCGCTGTAGTAGACCGGCGCCTCGTCGCGCAGGCGGCGGTAGGTGCCGTATGCGCCGTCGAAGAAGTCCTGCGAGAACGGGTCGAATTCGACGGGCCGTCCATCGACCTCGCTCGAGGGCGCATTCACAGGATCGCTCCGGATTCCTTGAGTTCTTCGATGGTGTCCCACTCAATTCCGGCGTCCATGAGGATTTCCTCGGTGTGCTGACCGTGCTCGGGCGCGCCACCGGGAGTAACCGAGCGCTCGTTGAACTGAACGGGATTGGTGGGGAGCGCGAACGGCACGCCGTTGACCGTCTGGGTATGGGCCACATATCCGTTGGCTGTGACGGCGGGGTCCTCGCAGAGTTCGCCAGGGGTCTGCACAATGCCCCACGCGCCCGAGAGTGCTGCCAGAGTCTCCCGCCATTGCGCAAGCGTGCGCTCGGCGAACGCCTCGTCGAGCAGGGCGATGAGGCTGACCCGGTTCTCGAACCTTGATGCGGGGTCGGCGAATCGCGGGTCATCGATCAGTTCCGGAAGCCCGATCACGCGCATCGCTTCGGCGTAGAACTTGTCGAGTTGCAGCATCATCAGCTGGACGTAGCGGCCGTCCTTGGTGCGGTACGTCCCCACCAGCGGGTTGGGGGCATCCGCGTGCCCGAACTTGGGAATCGCGCTGCCGCCGTGAATCTGACTCACCGCCACGTCCGGGCTGAGGTTCCAGGCCGCAAGCCCGAGTAGCGATACGTCCACCACCGATCCCTCGCCGGTCGTCACCTTCTTGTACAGCGCAGCGGCGATACCACCGGCTATGGTCATCCCGCCGAGAAGATCGCCGAATGCGGGACGTGAGCGTACGAGCTCATCAGCGTCCTCGGTCAGGACGGTGGCGATGCCACCGCGCGCCCAGTAGGAGACACCGTCGTAACCCGGCTTGTCGGCGTCCGGCCCCTTGGGGCCGTGACCCGATCCCCGCACGTACACGATGCTCGGATTGACGCGCCGGATGTCGTCGACATCGATGCCGAACTTTTGGCGGCGATCCGGCAGATAGCTGGTCAGAAACACATCGCAGGTCTTCGCCAGTGCGTGCACCACATCCCGGCCGCCCGGCGTGCTCAGATCTACAGCGATCGATTTCTTGCCGCGATTCGGGATCTCGATCATGTAGTTGACCGCGCCACCACCTTCGTCGACGATCCCCATGGTGACGAGGCCACGCTGCGGATCACCGCCGTCACGCGGCTCGACCTTGATGACTTCGGCACCCCACTCGGCGAGCACCGCACCTGCCGACGGCACGAATGTCCATGCGGCGACCTCGAGCACCCGAACTCCGCTGAGTACGTTGTCGACGGAAATGTCGTCCTCCTATTAGCGTTAACGGGCATTTTCAGATTTGAGAATCACACTATCGTGGGGCCTCCATGAGCGCTACGGCCGCCGGGACAGGCGCTCGGGAAGCGTCGGGTCACCGCTGTCCCAGAATGCGCGCCAAGTCGGCATCCGGTGTGGCATCTGTGCGCGGAGCAGTACGTCAGCGGGCCACCGGATGAATTCCGGTCCGGGCCGCTCGGTCACGTCGACGGAGTACCAGGGATGTTCGCGCCGCCTGACGAAGTACCAGGCACCGTCGCGACGCTCGTAGACATCGTCGTATCGCATCGTGATCACGTACCAGCCGTCACCGTCCTCGTGCTCGGCCCGACAGTAGGTCGACCCGGTCGCGTGGTCGGCATCAATGAAATCGACCATATGTCCGCAGATCAGGTGGATGCTTCGATAGAACCTGCGCAGCACCTCGTCGTACCACCGTTTCAGGGCCGCCCTGCCGATGCCTTCCGTCCCGGCGGCAACGTCATCGACGAACAACCCCACCAGCGCATCGAGATCTCGCGCATCGAGCGCCATGGCGTAGCGACTGGGCAGTTGGGCGATCTCGATGCTGGACTCGAGCCGATCCACCCGGTCGGACATCGACATGGCTGGAGTCTAATCCCGTGGACTAAACAGCGAGAACCAATATTCTCGTTTTGGGTGAGGATGGCTATCCTGTTGAGGCCAGCCCGTTCGAGCGCAGGATTGCTAAGGACTTCACCTCGTGCCCTTCCCGACACTCACGCCAACGATTCCCGCCCTTGTCAGGTCGTCTGCGGCGCAGTTCGGAGACAAGCCGTTTCTCATCTCGGATGGTCACACGCTGACCTACACCGACCTGGACCAGCAGTCCGCGCGGTTGGCGATGGCGCTGCTCGACGAAGGCTTCGGAAAGGGCGACCACGTAGGCATCCTGATGCCCAACAGCGTCGAGTGGGCGATCGCCTGGTTCGCGACCACCCGTATCGGCGCGGTCGCGGTGCCGCTCAATACGTTCTACAAATCGTCTGAGCTGGCGTGGACCGCCCGTCATGCCGATCTACGCGCGATCCTCGCCCTCTCGAGCTTCCGGCACCACAGTTTCCTCGACCGCCTCGAGGAGGCGCTGCCCGGCCTCGCCGACCAGGGCAGTCCCGGCAGGCTGGCCGTGTCGAACGCGCCGTTTCTACGCACGATCGCGGTGTGGGGACGCTGCGACCGCCCGTGGGCGACGGCGCTACCGGTCAGCACCGCTGGGAGATATGACGACGACTTCCTAGCCGAGGTCGAGTCGTGCGTGACGCCGGCCGACGACGCGATGATCATCTACACCTCGGGCAGCACCGGAGATCCGAAAGGCCCTGTGCACACGCACGGCACGTTGGTGCGCCACACCTACAACCTGACCTTTCACTACGGGGTCACCAACGACACGGTGATGTTCACCGCGATGCCGTTCTTCTGGGTCGGCGGCCTGATCACCGGCATCCACGCGGTGATCCACCACGGCGCGACCCTTGTCACCCAACCGGCGTTCGACGCCGCTGACGCGCTGGAGTTGATCGAGCGTCATCGCGCGACCATCACGCTGGGTTGGCCGCAGCAAGGGAAATCGCTGGCCGAACACCCTGACTTCGTGCGGCGCGACCTCAGCTCGGTGCAGCGGACCAGCATGCCCGCCATGGTGCCCCCCGAACGACGCCCTGAGGGCCCAAATGCGCTGGGGATGACCGAACTGTGCGGTAACCACATCGGCGTCGACCCGTATCCACCGCAGCCAGCCGATCGCTCGGTGACGGGCGGATACTCGATCGAAGGGTTGACGCATGTTCTCGTCGATCCCGCGACGGGAGAGCCCGTGCCCCCGGGTCGTGATGGTGAAATCTGGGTACGCGGTTACTCATTGATGCAGCGGCTGTACAAGCGTGAGCGCGAGGACGTGTTCACTCCGGACGGCTACTACCGCACGGGTGACTGTGGAGTCCAGTACGACGACGGCTGGATCAAGTTCACCGGGCGGTTGGGCGACCTGATCAAAACGAGCGGCGGAACCAACGTCACTCCGGGAGAAGTGGAATCGGCCCTGTCCGATTGTGACGGCGTTCTCGAGGCATACGTCGTCGGCGCCGAGGATGGCCACAACGGAACGATCGTGGCCGCGGCGGTGGTTCCGCGCGGCGACGCGCAGCTGGATGCCGAGGCTTTGCGGGCAGACATCCGCAGTCGCCTTTCGGCATATAAAGTTCCGAAGTTCATTTGGGTGACAGACAAAGAGTCGCTGCCGTTCACTGCCACGGGAAAGGTCAAGAAGTCGGACCTCGCAAAGCGGCTCAGTGATCGCTTGTCAGGAAGGTGAGCGCGGCAGGCGTCAGCGGTCAAGCAGCTAAGCGCTGGACTGCCGGGTGACGACCGACGGCCCAGACAGGGGGCTGGTGATCACGCCAGGTGGCGCTTTGACCACGCTCGGGATGGCGTTCACCGCCGCGAACGCCGTGGCCGCGACGCCGGGATTCACCCGGTCGTCGTGCGACTGCTCCAGGTGCAGTTCGAGGTTCATGTTGGGATTGCCGTTGACGCGGAAGACCATTCCACCTTGGCCTTCACGCGCCGGTTTGGGCCAACGATCGGGCCACGGCGTGCTACTGACCGTCGCGAAATACTGAACCGCGACGGCGGGGCGACCGCCCACGATGCCGGCGAGCTGCCACCGATGCGCACAGATCGTCCCCTCGGGGATGGCACCGAGTGCGGTCGGGAGGTCGGCCGGCGCGAGCAGCGTCTCCCAATCCAGTTCTATTCCATCGAGTTCGAATCCGAGGATGTCGGCGATGTAGGTCACCACCGTGCCCCAGTCCTTGTTGACCTTCCCCGACGCGATCCTCACCGGCACATGGCCGTCGGGCTTACCGAATCCCATCGACTCATGCAGGACGTCCCATATCGGGTATGACTTGTCGAGGTCGACCGCGTACTCGTCCATCCGGTACGAGTCGACCCGACCCGCTCCGGCCAGCAGCGCTGTGGGGATGTTCAGGCTGATGAACCCCGGCTCGCTGCCGGTGGCATAGAACGTTGAATTACCCTGAGCGGCCGCCTTTTCCAGGGCTTCCCGCCATGGCGCGGGAGCGGCTCGGGGATAGATCATCGGGATCAGCGAGAACGTGACCACATTGACCCCGGCGTTGAGGTACGTGGCGATGTCGGAAATCGCCTCTTCTTCGCGTCGAACGGCGGTCGCGCAATAGGTCACGCAGTCGGGTTGCAGCGCGAGAACGGCCGAGAGGTCATCGGTCGCACGTACTCCGACCGACGGCGCCCCGCACAGTTCGCCTGCGTCCATCCCGGCCTTTTCCGGTGTCGACACCTTCACCCCGACGAGATCGAGCGAGGGGTCCCCGATGACGGCGCGCAACGCCTCCCTACCGGTCAACCCGGTGCCGACGTGGACAACTCGATAGCGACGGCCGGAGAAGTCGGTCATGGTTGTCTCCCTCCTCACCCCTGCGGGGCAACAGTTCTCGTTATCGTGGGACTGACCTGGGATGGACCATGTCAGCGGTAGAACGGTCCCGGCTTGCCGGCTTCCTCGAGATGACCGTATGGGTCGTACAGGTTCACATCCGGATACGGGTTCTGATCGAAGGAGGGTCGCGACAGACCTGCCTCCCTCAGCCCGGACAACACGGCCAGCGGCACAGCGAACGACACCAGGCCCACAGTCACAGATATCAACAACTGCCGAGTCAGCGTCACCTTTGGGCGTCCCCGCCTCGCGGGCAACCAGCGCGCGAGTCGATTGATCAACACCAGTTCGCCACTCTCGTCCCGCACGCACATCACGGCGACCATGGCGAAGATCGGGGCGTCGTACACCGCCATGATCACGGGAAAGTGGATATGTCCGATGTGCAGCACCGGCCCGACGGCCTCTGTGTAGTAGAAGATTCCGGCTCTCATCCAGGTGAACTGGATGAGCCCATTGATCGGGACGGCGATGATCGTCGCACCGATGAACACCCGAAGCAGCCTGCGGGGCGCCAACCAGCCGGCGCGACGCATCAGCGGATCCAAGAGGCTGTCGTGCAGCTTCAAGAAGCCCAAACCGTTCAGCAGGTAGTAAGCGGCGTAGCCCCCCAGGAACGCCAGCGCCGGTTCAAGGTTCGGTGAGATGTTCACGTACGGCCAGGACAGCGGGAAGTGCAACATGCGCGGATCGAATATCGCGAACGTCGCCCAGTTCGCCAATGGATCCAACGCCCCGGTGATCAGGCCGGCGAACGCAATGATCACCGCCCAGTGCACCTTCCGTTGCCGCCACGACAACCACGTCAGGACGGCGATCAGGCCGATCGCCAACGGGATCGAGCTGATGGATACGGCCAGCGGCCAGTTGTCGAAGCCGAGAAACGGCGGATACGGATCGGGGCCGGGATTCGGGTTCGCTCTCTTCGGGTCCCCCTGCAGACCTGTCTGAATGTTCGCGACCGTCACGATGGCGAAGGTGAGGTAGGTGATGAAGAACAGCGACCACCCGATCCTGGCAGGCCACGGCGAGATATGGGCCTCGGCCGGTTCTCCGTGAGCGGAGTTCGGCGTGCGGTCAACGGTATTGGTCACCTCAGACCACCACCGGAAGCGTGGCCCACCCTCTGACGCTGGTGGTGTGAGCGCGTTTGGCCGCCGCGTAGTCGACTTCCCAGTCCGGCCATCGGTTCAGAACCTCCTCGAGCGCGACGCGCGCTTGCATCCGCGCGAGCGCGGCGCCAAGGCAGAAGTGGATTCCGCGGCCGAATGACAAATGAGTGGCCCGCCGGTGGATGTCGAAACCGTCTGCGTCCGGGTACTGCCGCTCGTCCCGATTCGCCGATCCGTTGATCAGCAGCATCACCGAGCCCTCGGCGACCGTCTGGCCATAGAATTCAACATCATGAGCTACGTGTCGCGCCTGTACAGGCGACGGTGCCTCGTAGCGCAGCACCTCCTCGATCGCCGCGGGGATGAGACTGAAATCCGCCGCCAGTTCGCGGCGTTGGTCCGGATGATCCGAGAGCAGTTGTCCGGCAAAGCCGATCAGCCGCGTTGTCGTTTCGTTTCCCGCGCCGACGAGGGTGCCGGTATAGGTCAACACCTCTCCGCGGGTCAATCGCCTGCGGCTACCGTCGCGTTCCTCGATCTCGGCGTTGACCAGTTCGGTCATCAGATCATCTGATGGGTGGTCGTAACGCCAATCGATGAACTCCTCGAGCATCGAACCTTGTCGCGTCAGCATGTCGTCGGCCACATCGACCAGTTCGCCGTCTTTGAGTTCGAGAAGCCGGTCGGTGTTCTGGCGGATGGCGATCTGCCTGTCCTCCGGTATGCCCAACAGGTATCCGATGGTTCGCATCGGCATCCATGCTCCGAGGTCGGCGATGAAGTCGAAGGTCTCGGCGTTCTCCAGTGGTTCCAATGCGTGCCGGCAGAACTCTCGCGCCAGCGGTTCGATGGCAGCCATGCGCCGTGGCGTGAACACACCCGACAACAGACGACGGTGGAAGTCGTGGATCGGGGGGTCCTCGAACAGAATGATGCCCGGCGGTACCTCGACGCCGTTGAGAATGATGTCGATGGTGGTGCCCTTACCCGAGCGGTAAACCTCCCAGTTGGCCAGCTCGCGGGCGACGTCGGTGTGCCTGCTCAGCGCGTAGAAACCGTACTTGTCGTTGCGGTAGAGCGGCGCTTCGTTGCGCAGCCTCCTCCACACGGGGTAAGGATCGTCGTCGATGTCGAAGTCGAACGGGTCGTAGTACGGCTCAACCTTCACCCTGTAGGTCACACCGCGAGAATAGGCGTTATCGAAGGCCGCCACGGCGGATTTCTCACCGGCCGCCCTCCAGATACGTGCCCAGGTTCACCAGTGTCACCGCCGTCTACCGCGACCAACTCACGTATGAGAATATGAATTCTCGCATCGCAGAAAGGTCGGGTGCACCTAGGTAGAAACGGAATCGAAGGAGGCGGGAATGGCTCCAGCCGCCGTTCGCAGCTTCATCTTCGCCGTCGAGTTCCGCATCGCCGAATCCGAGCGCGTGGGACCGGTACTCGCGCAGCACGAGGAAAGTCTTCGCGATCTCGGTGCCCGATATGCGTTCGTGTACGAGTCGGTGGTCGATCCTGGGAAGGTCCTGGTCGTCATCGGCATCCGAACCGAACGGCCGCTGCTCGACCTCCTCCGTTCGCCGTATTTCTTTGACTGGTTCGACGCGGTCGGCATCGAAGATCTTCCCGCCGTCTTCGCAGGCGAAGTCGTCGAGCGCTTCGACCTCGGCGAACCACCCGCGCCGGGTACCGAGGTGGTGGTCGCCGCCGTCACCCGGATCCAGAACGTCGAGGTCTTCATGGCTCGTGTGCGCGAATCACTCGCCGACTTCGCCCGCTCAGGAATTCGCCGGACACTCGTGTACCGCGCCTTCGACACCCCTCGCGAAGTGCTCTTTCTCCATCAGCTTGCGACGGCTCGTACCGCGCTGCAGTGGGTCGCGAATTCCGACATCGCCTCGGAGTGGCTGACATCCGCCGGCGTCGGCGCGTATCCGCCCGTCTTCGTCGGGCGGTTCGTCCACGCGATGCGACTGGCCGAGACGGCCGGGACGGATCTGCACTGATGTACGTCTGCCTGTGTCTCGGCATAACGATCGAGGTGGTCTCAGAAGCCGTCGCCTCAGGCGCCAAGACGTCGCGGCAGGTGTCCGACGCGTGCGGCGCCGGATCGGACTGCGGTAGGTGCCGACGAACGATCCGCTCGATCATCAAATCCGCGGAAGCGGGCACGGAATCAGGTAGGAGAAGCACGGCATGAGCGATCGACACTCCAATATCGAGGGCGCGCGGATGCTCGTGATCGGCGCATCGTCGGGCATCGGCCACGCACTCGCGCGCGCGGCTCACACCAGGGGAGCCCGAGTCGCGCTCGCGGCCAGACGGGTCGAGCCCCTGTCCGGACTCGCGGAGCAACTCGACGGTTCCGCACACGAGCTCGACGTCTCCGATCCACGCGCCATCGAGCGGGTCGTCGACGAGGTGGCCATGATGTTCGGTCAGCTCGATGCGGTGGTATTCACCAGCGCTGTAGTGCCATTCGCCTTGATCGAGGAGACCGACGTCACGACGTGGCTACACGCCTACGCCGTCAACGCGGTAGGCGCGTCGCATGCGCTGCGTGCGGCCCTCCCCCACCTCGCCGACGACGCGGTTGTGCTGGTCGCGTCGAGCCATGATGTCGGTAGGCCACGCGCGGGCGTCGCGGCCTACCACGCAAGCAAGGCCGCTCTGGACGAAATCCTGCGGTCATGGCGGGCCGAGCATCCGGAACTGGCCGTCATCCGTGTTAGCGTCGGCCCGACGGAGGGCACTGAGATCCTCCGCGGGGCGGACCGCGACTTACTGGCCGATCTGTACCGGGCCTGGGCACAGGAGGGTCAGATTCCGGCGAAAATGTCCGCCGTCAACGACGTGGCCAACGCCATGCTGTCGTTGATCGCCATGTCTCGCGCCAACCCCACGGTCGTGAGCGACATCGTGCATCTGGCCCCCCGCCTGAGCACAGGCCGATAGAAGGACTCCGTCAATGGATTTGGGCTTCGAAGGGGCGACCGCAGTCGTCACCGGCGGCAGTAAGGGGATGGGACTGGCGATCGCCGAAACGCTGGGCGCCGAAGGAGCGTCGGTGGCGATCATGGCGCGCGGACGACAGGGCCTCGACGCGGCGACCGAGCGGATCCGCAACGCCGGGGCGCCTGAGGTGCTCGCACTGAGCGTCGACATGGCCGACGCCGAGTCAATCACGGCCGGGTACGCCGCAGTCAGCGAAGCCTGGGGCCGGCTCAATGCGTTGGTTCACACGGTCGGGCCGGGTGCCGGCACCTTCGACGAACTCGATGACGACGACTGGTATGCCGCCTTCGGCCTGGGCACAATGGCGGCAGTCCGGTCGGTACGCATGGCGCTCCCACTGCTGCGCGCCGCCGAGTGGGCACGCATCGTCACCTTGTCCGCACACTCGATCCAGCGTCAGAGCCCGCGGCTCGTCGCCTATACCGCGACGAAGGCGGCACTGTCGAGCTTCACCAAGAATTTATCGAAGAGCCTTGGGCCCGAGGGCATCCTCGTCAACTGCGTATGCCCGGGCACCATCGTGACCGCGAGCTTCACCGAGATCCTCAAGGACGTGCTGGCCGCCGAAGGACTGGACTCCGCGGATCCGCACGATGTGATGACGTGGGTGGAGCGGACCTACGGGCACCCCTGTGATCTCGGCCGGGCTGGGCTACCGGAGGAAATCGCCTCGACAGCAGCTTATCTGGCGTCGCGCCGTAACGGCTATGTCACCGGTGCCACCGTCAACGTCGACGGCGGCTCGGACTTCATCTGAATGCGAGCGTCTTTCCGGGGCGCTCAGCTGTTCTTCGACATCTCTGCGGCGGCCGTGTCGGCCCACTGCGCTTGGTGCCGGCCCATCGTCATAGCACCGTTCCAACCGCCGTCGGTCCACAGCACCTCACCGCCGACATAACTGAACCGCGGGCTGCCGAGGCAGACCAGCGGCCAGGCTTGCTCCTCGGCAGTCGAATACCGTCCGACCGGTCCGACCGCCTGATCGACGGTGTCCTTGCCCATCAGGTCCTGGAATGCCGGCATCATCGCCGTCTCGGTGGGGCCTGGGTTGATGCAATTGATGCGGATGCCGCGGCGTCCGAGTTCGGGGTACCACCAGCCCACCCACGCATCGATGATGTACTTCGAGTAGGCGTAGCCGCTCCACGACCACAACTTTTCGTTGGCGGTCAGCCATTCGACGGCTGCCTCGAACCCCTTGGTCTCGAGTAGCCCGGTGATGACCTTGATGTGGTCCTGCCAGCCGATCGCGGCCGACGACGAAATCACGCTGATGGCCGACCCTTCGGGCATCTTCGGCACGAGCTGCTCGGCCAGGTGACGCGCTCCGACGAAGTTGACCAGAATCGTGTCCCATTCGCTGAACGGCGGACCGGGCAGCCCCGCACAACTGAAGAGCCCGTCGACGGGGCCGTCGATGGACGCCGCGACCTCATCGATGCTCTTCGGGTCGCGAAGATCGATCTGTAGCGCGCGGGCGACCGGCGCGGTCGTGGGTTTGATGTCCAGGGCGGTGACCGTCGCACCGAGCTCGACGAGGATTTGCGCGGTCGCCTGGCCCATGCCCGACGCCGCACCCGTTACGACCACCGACTTGCCCCGGTACCTCAGCACATCGTCCACGGCACGCTCCTGTCGAGAACTTCATTTACCGATTGTGAGAACCTACGTTATCACCGGTGTACTGTCGCACCGTGACGGTTTCGAACGGGGCCGCCCCATGACCGCCGGTGCTCGCCCATTGCGCATCATTCAGTGGGCGACCGGCTCCGTCGGCTCCGAGATGATCACCACCATCCTCGATCACCGCCCCGACCTCGAGTTGGTCGGAGCCCGCGTGTATTCCGACGCCAAGAACGGGGTCGACATCGGGACGCTCGTCAACAGAGCTCCCATCGGCGTCACCGCCACCACCGATGTCGCCGCCATCCTCGCGCTGGAAGCCGACCTCGTGTTGTACGCGCCGTCTTTCACCGATCTCGACGATGTCTGTGCTCTGCTCGAGAGCGGCAAGAATGTGGCAACGCCGTCATTTCTGTTCCATCCTCGGCGCATTCCCGAGGCCGACAGGGACAAGCTTCTGGCGGCGTGTGAGAAGGGCAACAGCACCATCCACGGCAGTGGCCTCAACCCGGGCAATCTGTCCGGTGTGCTGCCGCTGGCGCTGTCGGGCATGAGCCGCACAATCGAGCGCCTGACCCTGCAGGAGAGAGCTGATTGGACGCTGTGGGAGAGCACCGAAATCACTTTCGATGGAATGTGGTTCGGCCGACCGGTTGATGACGTCACCCCCACCGCCAATGGTTACCTGAGTTTTCTGACGAAGCTGTTCGTCGAGCAGACCTGGTTCATCTCCGACAGCTTGAATGCCGACATCGACGGCGTCTCGGTGTCCCTGGAAACGGCGCAGGCGACCAAGGACCTCCAGGTCTTCGATCACGTGGTGCGGCAGGGCAGCACGGCCGGACAGCGCTGGAATTTCATCGGCCATCGCCGCGGTGAGCCGCTGATCGAATTCGAAACGCTCTGGACCGTCGGCGGCGAATATCCCGACCACTGGCCGCAACCGCTCGATGGCTGGACACTGACCATCGAGGGTGACCCGTCCATGCGTACGCACTTCTTTCCACTGGCCAGCTTCTCGCGCGAGGCATCGATCTCAGAGCACGTCCGCGCCGGTCTCATAACGGTGGCGATGCAGGTCGTCAACGCCATCCCGGCGGTCTGCGCGGCCCCCGCAGGGTTCGCGACGATGGCGGACCTGCCCCTCATCCGTAGCTACACAGGATTCGGAAACAAGCCCTGACGTCGCTGGCCCAGCTAGCCCCTGCGGTTCGTCCAATGCGCGACGAACGGCGCGATGTCCGACAGGTCATAAAGCCCCGGCTCAGCCGCGACGACCGTGGGTATGGCGTTGATCGCATGCATCGCGGTGGCCAAGCACCCCTGTTCGGCGTGGTCTTCTCCGGGAGAACCGATTTCGAGGTGTATTCGCATGTTCGGCTCGCCTTCGAAGGCGAGATCGTATCCGGTCTCGTTCGGCCAGTGCGGCGCCAGATCATCAGCCATGCGGGTGAGATGCTCGACCGATAGCGTGGTCTCGCCGCAGTCGACGACCACGCCGAACCGCATCGCACCGACGGTGCCCGAGGGGATCTCGCCCGCGGCGACGGTCAACGCCCGCGGCGTCGTCACGACCTCACGGAAGCCATCGACCGCGCGGATTCGCAGTCCGAGCGCCTGAGCAAGAACCGTCGCACTACCGATCCACGCGCTCGCCGCATACTCGGTGTTGGCGAGCAGTGGGGTGGTGTCGTCGGGTGCGTGCCCGAAACCCATGGCATTGAAGATCAAGTCGTGACTGGCGTAGGTGGAGTAGTTGAGCACCTCGCGGACGCTGATCCGGTTCGTCTGCTGTGTGAGCCGCGACAGTAGAGGCGCGATCGACTCGCCGAAGAAGCCCGGGTACAGGCCCACCCCGAGGAATGATGATCGGCCTGTTTCACAGGCAGTTTCGATGTCGTCGGCCAGCGATTCGTGCAGTGAGCGGAGATGGACGAACCTGCTACCCGTGGCGACAACATTCTTACCCGAAGCGAGCAGGTCACAGACATCGGCGAAGCATCCCGGGGTGTCGGTCTCGACCTTGCCCATGTAGAGCACGACGTCGGCATCGGTGGCGATGATGGCGTCGCGGTCGTCGCTGGTGACCACTCCGGCCTCACCGGCACCGCACAACGTGCCCGCGTCGACAGCGGCTTTCGCCGGATCGTAGACCCGAACACCGACGACAGAGAGATCCGGCCGGCCGAGGATGTGGCGAAGCGCCATCATTCCCGTTACGCCGGTCGCCCACTGAATCACTCGCGTCATACGGGTGCTCCCTCAATTCCACACGACGTCGAGGCGAGGGGGCGACCGGAACATCGTTCCGGTAATGTAGGGCGCCGGCGCGTCCGGATCGAGCCGGAGTCCGGGCAATTCGTCGAACAAGGCGTTGAAGATCTTCGTGGTCTCGAGCCGAGCCAGATGCATGCCCAGGCAGACATGGGCGCCGTGCGCGAACCCGATGTGCGGCTTGCGTTCCCGGAAAATGTCGAACTCCTCCGGTTCATTCCACCGCCTTTCGTCGTGGTTCGCGCTGCCGAGACTGAGCATCATCGTCGCACCCTCGGGTACGTGAACCCCGCCGATCTCGGTGTCGCGGGTGACCTCGCGCATGAAATTGAGCAGCGGGGTTTCCCAGCGAATGC
Source organism: Mycobacterium sp. 852002-51152_SCH6134967 (assembly GCF_001667105.1). Lineage (NCBI taxonomy): Bacteria > Bacillati > Actinomycetota > Actinomycetes > Mycobacteriales > Mycobacteriaceae > Mycobacterium > Mycobacterium sp. 852002-51152_SCH6134967. The sequence continues at coordinate 143,238 of NZ_LZIK01000063.1, forward strand.
CTTCCTCGATCGCCTGCGGCAGCAGGCTGCGGTCGGCGCGCACCGCGTCGAGCTGATCAGGATGGGTGAGCAATGCGTAGGCCAGGCTGGCAGTCGAGCGGGACGTGGTCTCGGCGCCCGCGGGCAGTAGGTTGCGCATGAAACCGTAGATCTGTTCGTCGGACATCTTGACGCCGTTGATCTCCGCACCCGCGAGGATCGACACCATGTCATCCCTGGGCGCTTTCCGCTTCTCGGCCAGAATCCCGACGAAGTACTCCTTCATCGTCGCCGACGCCCGCATCGCGCGGTCCATGTCGGCGCGGAAGCCCAGCAGGTCGATCGCGAGTCGGTGGAAATGCAACACATCGGAATCGGGCAAACCCAACAGGGCAGCGATCACACGTACCGGAATCGGCATGAACACCGCGTCGACCAGGTCGGCCCGCTTGGCAGCCTTGATCTTCGCGATGGTCTGGTCCACCAGCGGGCCGACGAGTTCGGTATCCCAACGCTTCATCGATGAGCGAGCGAAGGCGAACTCGTGCAGCTTGCGGTAAATCGCGTGTTCGGGGTCCTGCATCTCGAGGATGGTGGGGCCCTGAAGTGGCCGTACTACGTCCTCGTAACACCGGGTGCTGAAGGTGATGTTGTCGGTGAAGATCGCCTTGACGGTGTCGAACGTGTACGCCGTGAAGGTTGGCGGGCCGTCTCCCGAATTACCGATCATGCCCATCTCCGGCCACCCAGCATGCACCGGCGCCTGTGCCCGCAGCTCCTTGAGGAAGGGATAGGGGGTGGCGTCACCGTCCGCGCCCATCCCTGCATTGAATTTGTCCTGAGCGTCTCGAATGCTCTGCTCGAGATCCTCGACGCTCGCCGGCTCGAACATGCGACGACTCCTCACTGCGGATCGGCCGCTATCAACATACACCCTGGTGGTTGCCGACCTCCATCATGTACGTTTGGCCGAAGCCAAGCCATAGCCTCAGCGAAAAGCACACCGGGAGCGTTCGATTGGTAACTCGGGTCGTCCAATGGGCCACAGGCGCCGTCGGTCGCGCTGCACTGGCCGAACTGATCGAGAACCCTGATTTTCAATTGGTCGGCGTCCTCGTGTACGACCCGGCCAAGGAGGGGCTGGATGCCGGCGCACTGTGTGGTCTCCCGCCGACCACGGGCGTGCTCGCCACCACCGACAAAGACGAGATCTTCGGACTAGGGGCTGACGTCGTCATTCATACCGCCAGCAAGGCCCATGCCGTTGACACCAACGCCGACGACATCTGCGGACTGCTCGCGGCGGGCACCGACGTCATCACGACGACGTCCTACAACCACCTGCCCACCTACGGCAGCGAGACCGAGGAGGCGTTCGTCAAAGCATGTCGCGCTGGACAGTCCCGCTTCCACGCCGCGGGAGAGAATCCGGGGTTCATGTTCGAACGCCTGGTGGCGACGGTGACGGGACTGAGCAAGTCGATCGACCGCATCGACCTCTACGAAGCGACCGACGTGTCGGCCGTCGACAGCAGACCCATGCTCGTCGACCTCATGGGCATGGGTCGACCGCCCGAAGACGTCAGTGTCGACTCGCCGATCATCCAGAAGCTCGACATGGCGTACCGTCAGGCGCTCAACGCTACCGCCGACGTCCTCGGCGTCACACTGTCGCACGTCGAGGTCTCCGTTGATGCCACGACGCTTCCTCACGACCTCGAGGTGCCCGCAGGCACTATCGAGGCGGGAACGGTCGTCGGCCAACGGTTCTCATGGGTCGGACACTGGTCAGGCCGCCCGCTGCTGGCCATCCACGAGGAATGGGTCCTCACGCGGGATCTGCCCCAGTGGGGGCTCACGCCGCTTGCCCCGGGAGAGAAGGCGCCGCTGATCCGCGCCGTCATCAAGGGCGAACCGAGTTTCGAGCTCGCGCTCGACGTCGGCTGGGACGGCAAGGTGCCCAACGGGCAGCACGCGCAACCGGGGCATCTGATGATCGCGATGGGCGCAGTCCGGGCGATCCCTTACGTGAGGGCCCAGCCGCCGGGGATCGTCACGGCACCGGTGTTCGGTGCGATCCAGCTGGGGAGCCGGCGCCGAAACTGAGGATCTGCACGGAAATTCACGTCACTTCGTGCGCAAGCTCAGTCTCGTGAAAATTCACCGCGCGTGCGATGTTGTCGCTCGGCGCCGCGTGGAATACGTGTCCGCTTCCGTCCGGTAGCACTCGGCGCGCGATCAGGTAATCGGAGCCCAGCCAACCCTGCCTGATGTAACGGCCGAACCGGAGGAACGTCCCCGGGGCTCCGCTCGCCGACGGCACGAGCTTCACCTGCTCGATTCCGTGCTTGACACCTTCGCCGGTCAGCGGCCTCGCAGCCGCTAAGCCGCGGGCGATCACGGTCGCGACGTCGTGGCACAGGCCCGGCATCGAGTGCGCCGGTCGGCGGCCGTAGCGCGACTCGAACCGGTCGAGGAAGGCCTGACCGATGCGGTTTCGCTCGTCGTAGCTGTCAAGACCGATCCAGCCGCGCAGGTGATGCATCCACTCGGCGTTGATGTGCGCCATCTCGAACGCCGTCGTGGTGTAGCGCGGCGGATCCCAGCCGGCACTCTCCAAGGCGTCCGAGAAGCCCCACAACCCGTGGCCGAAACCGACGTGCACCAGCGCATCGGGACCGGCCGCCCGCAGTTGGGCGACCACCGCCTCCTTGTCCGCTTCGACCTGAGGGATGGCCGCCGTGGCCACGACCTTCAATCCCGCTGCGGAATAAGCCTTCTCGGCGAACGCCAGATACTCCTTGCCGATGAGAGAGGCCTCATAAGCGATGGCGATGCGCGACCTTGCGTCGCCGAGCATCACCGCGGCCAGCATGACCGGCTCCTCGGGCATCGATCCGTTGTTGAGCGCGAACGTCCACTCCCCCAGCGCCTCCTCCGATCCCGACAGGATGAGATTCGGAACCTTGGCCACGCGGTCGGCGTGCGCGGACAGCGGCACCGCGTTATCGGAGACGTACGGGCCGAAGATGACCAGGCAGCCTTCGGCGACCAGCTCGTCGTAACCGCGTTCGACGGCATGGTAGGTGCCATTGGGCAGGCCGATGACGTCGCGCCGCACCACTTCGATCGGCCGGTCGACAAGCCCGGCGGAGCCCGCTTCCTCGAACACCAGCCGCAACGTGTCCAGCGTATCGTCCTCGGTGCTGGACCTGGTCGGATAGTCGTTGAGCAGACCGACTTTCAGCGGGGCCACTGAACCGTATGCGCGGGCCTGTTCCTCTGCCATCCCCGCAACATACACAATGAATGTCGCTAGGATGCCCCTATGGCCATGCGTGGTGGCACGGACTCCGAGCGACGCGCTCGCGGCGACCAAACTCGGCGTCATCTCATCGATGCCGGACGCATCCTGTTCGTGGAGAAGGGCTACTTCAACACCAGCATCGGCGACTTGGTCACGACCTCGGGCGTCGGCACCCGCGGCGCCTTCTATCACCACTTCAAGGACAAGGCCGAACTCTTCCGAGCGGTGTTCGAGGAGGTCGAGCGGGACCTCACCTTGCGTTCGCTGTCCTCCCCGCCGCGCGGCGCGGACTCGTGGGAGCGACTCTGCGCAGGTCTTCACGGCTTCCTCGAGTCTGCACTCGAACCCGAGGTGCAGCGCATCATGTTGGTCGACGGGCCTGTCGTGTTGGGCTGGCGGACACTGCGCGCGATCCAGGAGGACAACAGCATCGCGTTGATCAACGAGATGGTGCGCAATGCCATCGCCGAAGGCAGCATCGACGATCTGCCCGTTGCCGAGCTCACGCATATGCTCGTCGCATCGCTCGAGGAGGGCGCGCTCCTGGTGGCACACGCGAAAAGCCCCGGCCGCGCGCGCGGTCGGGCGGCACGCATTCTCGACCGGCTTCTGCTCAGCTTCGCTACGGAGCCGCGCAAGGTGGTCAGGCGGTAGTAGTGGTTGATTCGCGACCCGGGATGATGGCCTACCGTATGGAAATGAGCGTTTCCATTTTTGATTATTGTTCTTCTACCGGACTGATAATGTTTCTTCGCCCTCGTCTCAAGGAGATCTGATGTCAGACGCGCCACCACTGCGAGTCGCCGTAGTCGGTGCGTCCGCGGGTCTCGGCCGCTGCATCGGTGTCGGGCTCGCAAAGGAGGGTGCCCGGGTCGCGTTCCTCGCGCGTCGTCGTGACCGCCTCGAGAACGCCGCCGAGGAGGCGGGCAGCGGTGCGGTGGCCGTCGCGTGTGACGTCACGGACGCGGATGCCTGTCGACGCGCCATGACAGCCGTCGTCGAAGAATTCGGCGGTCTCGACGCGCTGGTCTACACGACCGGCGTCGGTGTTCTCGCCCCGCTGACCGAGGTGACGGCCGAGCAATGGGCAAATCTCTTCGCCACCAACGTCACCGGCGCATCACTCATCACCGCGGCCGCTGCACCTCACCTGGCCGCCAACGCCGGTTCGGCGGTGTACCTCTCGTCGCTCAGCGCTTCCTACTCCGCCCCATGGCCCCTGCTGGGTGCCTACGCGGTATCAAAGGCAGCGTTGGACAAACTGGTCGAGGCCTGGCGGATCGAACACCCCAACATCGGCTTCACCCGCCTGGCGGTCGGCGACTGCTTCGGCGGTGAAGGAGACTCCCAGACCGAGTTCAACAAGACCTGGGATCCGCAGGCGCTCGAGAACGCCATCCGATTCTGGATGGACAACGGCTATATGCAGGGCGGTCTGGTGGAAGCCGATCACCTCGTTGACGTCGTGCACAACGTACTTCGTTGCGGAAACAGCAGTTTCATCCCATACCTGACATTGGCTCCCAGACCGTCGGGCGCGGTGGCCGAACTTCGACAGTGGTGAAGGACACTCGTGACACACGAATCGCGCATGCTCATCGACGGCAAGCTCGTCGAATCAGAAACAGGCCGGCAGTTCGACAACGTCAACCCCGCGACCGAGGAGGTCCTCGGCGGCGCCGCCGACGGCACCCGCGCCGACATGGAACGGGCGGTGGCGGCCGCCCGCCACGCGTTCGACCACACCGACTGGTCGCGAGACGGACAGGCCCGTGCCGCCGGACTGCGTCAACTGCAGGCGGCGCTCGAGGCCGAACGCGAGGAGATCCGCAGCGAGCTCATCGCGGAGGCCGGCTGCCCGCTGCTGAGCACGTTCGGACCACAGCTCGACGTGCCGCTCAAGGAAGCCCTTGGGTGGCCGGCCGATATGATCAGCCAGTTCCCTTGGAAGCGAACACTTCCCGACAAGGATGCGTTCGGCATGGGCACCCTCGCCGCCCGTGAGGTGTGGAAGGAACCCGTCGGAGTCGTCGGCGTCGTCACGCCGTGGAACTTTCCATTCGAGATCATCCTCAACAAGATCGGGCCGATTCTCGCCATGGGCAACACGATGGTGCTCAAGCCCGCTCCCGATACGCCGTGGAACGCCACCCGCATCGGCCGGATCATCGCCGAGCAGACCGACATTCCGCCTGGGGTGATCAACATCGTCACCTCGTCGGATCATCTGGTCGGCGAGGTGCTCTCGACCTCTCCCCTCGTCGACATGGTGGCCTTCACCGGGTCGACGGCGACCGGCCGGCGCATCATGAAGGCCGCCGCCGACACCGTCAAACCGACGTTCCTCGAACTCGGCGGCAAGTCGGTGTATCTGATACTCGACGACGACGGCGACATCAGTGCGTCGGTGGGCGGCAGCGCGTTCATATCCATGCATGCCGGACAAGGCTGCGCCATGCCGACCCGGTTGCTGGTGCCCAACAGTCGCTACGCCGAGGCGGTCGAGATCGTCAAGGTCGCCATGGAGAAGAACAAGTACGGTGACCCCACCGACCCCTCCGTGTTGCAAGGCCCTCAGGTTTCCAAGCGCCAGCAGGACCGGGTGATGGGCTATATCGAGAAGGGTAAGCAGGAAGGGGCAAGGGTCGTCACCGGCGGCAACGTTCCTTCGCACCTCGAGAAGGGTTTCTTCGTCGAGCCAACGGTTTTCGCCGACGTCGACAACCGGATGACGATCGCCCAGGAGGAGATCTTCGGCCCGGTGCTGTCGGTCATCGGATTCGACGACGACGACGATGCGGTGCGCATCGCCAACGACTCCATCTACGGCTTGTCGGGTGTGGTGTTCGCCAACGATCTGGACCGAGCCAAGTCGGTCGCGAGCCGGATCCGCACGGGAACCCTCGGAATCAACGGCGGCCTCTGGTATGGCGCAGACGCCCCTTTCGGCGGCTACAAGCAATCCGGCATCGGACGGCAGTGCGGCATCGAAGGCCTCGAAATCTTCACTGAAACCAAGACTGTCGGCTGGCCGAAGGAGGCGTAGATGAAATCACGTGCGGCCGTGTTGCGCGGCGTGGGCATCGATTGGGAAGTCACCGACATCGAACTGGACCCGCCCCGCGCCGGTGAGGTTCTGGTCAAGATGGCCTACGCCGGGATCTGCCATTCCGACGAACACTTCTACACCGGCGACAGCGTGCCCAGTCCAGAGATGGAAGAGCTGATGCGGGCCTCCGGCGTGCCGGTGCCGGAGTGGTTCCCGATGCTCGGCGGGCACGAGGGAGCCGGCATCGTCGAAGACGTCGGCCCTGAGGTGAAGATGCTCAAACCCGGTGACCACGTGGCGGTCTCGTTTTTCCCCGCGTGTGGCTCCTGCCGCTGGTGCGTGACCGGACACACCTATCTGTGCGATGTCGGCGCCGACATCTACAGCAAGGCCATGACCACCGACGGCACGTGCAGGCGCCACGTCGGCGACGAGGACCTGATGGCGATGATGCAGGTCGGCACCTTCTCCGAGTACGTGGTGGCGTCCGAACGCTCGCTGGTCAAGATCAACGACTGGGTACCGTTGGAAGCGGCCTCTCTCGTATCCTGCGGTGTCACAACCGGTTTCGGTTCCGGCTCGGTGGCGGCAGGAACCGAACCCGGCGACACCGTCGTGGTGGTGGGTGTGGGCGGCATCGGTATGAACGCCGTGCAGGGTGCGAAGGTCGCCGGCGCCAAGCACATCGTCGCCGTCGACCCCAACGAGTTCAAACGCGAGATCGCTCCCACCTTCGGCGCCACTCACACCGCCGTCGACGCCGGTTCCGCTCTGGAACTGGTCAAGGAGATCACCTGGGGCGTCATGGCCGACCGCGTCGTACTGACGCCGGGAGTTGTGCCGGCCGACCTCGTGATGGTGGCGCTGATGCTGTTGCGCAAGGGCGGCACCTGCGTCCTCACCGGCATGGCGAAAGTCAGCGACTTGATGGTCCCGCTGAGCCTGCCCGACATGGTGAGTTCCTGTAAGACCCTCAAAGGGGTCCTCTACGGCGAGATGAACCCCCGCGAAGCCATGCCGAGACTGCTGTCGATGTACGAGGCGGGCACCCTCAAGCTCGACGAACTGATAACGCAGAAGTACAAGCTGGACGACATCAACGAGGCAATGAAGGATCTGAGATCCGGAAGCAACATCCGTGGGGTCATCGCTTTTTAGTAAGTAGCGCCTTTTAGCACGCGAGCCGCGACGGCGTTTCGAAACGACTCGCAGCCGTGCAGGGTAGAGTCGGTTTCATTCAGGGGCTGAGCCCACGCCTCACAGTGAATGTGCGTGAGTGCAGGGGTGTGATGGTTTCCATTTCCGACGTGGCTTTCCACGGTGACCGATGACCAGCGACAGGACCGTGAGAACTGAGGCGCCCGGCGAAGCAGCCGGCTGGCAGTCCGTTCCTCACCCCGTGGTCATGGTCGACCGCGACGGTGTCATACGGGGACTGAGCGACTCCGCGCGCTCCCTCTTGCCGGACGCCGAGGTCGGGGCCGGGTTCGCCGACACGGCGCCGCCGTGGTTGACGTGCGCCCATGACCGATTTCTGCGAGACACGTCGGCCGACGCCGCGCAGGCGTCGGCCATCGGCGAGCTCACAGGGCGCGATTTCGAGGCACGCCCCTCGGCGCTGCCCGGCGGCGAGGTCGCGTGGTGGCTGGTCGAAGACACCCACCGGACTCTGCAGGACGCGCACGAGGAGCTCGCCAGGGAACGCGGGCGCGCCGCGCTTCTCGACGACGTCTCTGCGGTGCTGATGGCATCGCTGAACTTCGAACGCTGCATGGAGGCGACCGCGCAGATGGCGGAGCGTCATCTGGCGGACGCCGCGGTGGTCGTCGCACCTGTCAGGGGTGAGCGGATGCCTGTCGTCTGCAGCGGAGCCGACGGTGCCGCCGAACACCGCAGCGTGGAAGCCGACCCCGCCGAGGTGTCGGGCCTGCGCGAGGCGCTTCGCGGGTTCCCGCCGGTCCCGTCGCGTTGGATCGACCCCGCGTCGGTGCCCGACTGGTTGATTCCATCGCACTTCGTCGGGCAGGTCGGGTCGGTCCTGATCACACCGCTGCCCGGCCACGGTGTTCCGGCAGGCGCACTCGTGTTGTTGCGCCGCGACTCGCACACGGCATTCAGCGAGAACGAGGAACGGTTCGCGCGGCTGTTCGCGTCACGTGCGGGTGCGGCGCTCTCCGCGGCGCGGTTGTATGCCGAACAGTCGGCGATCACCCGCACCCTGATGCGCGAACTGCTGCCCCCTCCGTTGACACCGAACGGGGACTTCGAGCTCGCAGGCGGCTACCGCGCGTCGGCAGACCACGAGCTGGTCGGCGGCGACTTCTACGACGTTCATCCCGCCGTGGACGCCGACGGCGAAACCCTTGTCGTTCTCGGTGACGTCTGCGGCAAGGGCCTGGAGGCCGCTGTACTCAGCGGCAAGATCCGCAACACGCTGCAAGCGCTCGCGCCACTGGCCGATCAGCACGAAGCGGTGCTCAAACTCCTCAACAGTGCGCTGTTGACCCCCGACAACAGCCGTTTCGCCACGGTGGTGCTCGCCTCCGTCGCGCACCGCGACGGTCAGTTGAAGTTACGGCTGACCTGCGCCGGGCACCCACCCCCGCTGATCGTGCGGAACGACGGGACGGTGGAGCAGACGGACACCCGCGGCATGTTGGTCGGCGCGCTGCCGCAGTTCAAAGCGCGCTCGACCGAGGTCTCGCTCGCCCCCGGCGAGACGTGCCTGCTCTACACCGACGGCCTGTCCGAAGCCCGGGGCGGCCCACTCGGCCAGGAGGCCTTCGGCGAAGAACGTCTGATCGGTGCGTTGGCGCAATGCGCGGCGCTGCCCGCCGAAGCGGTTGTCGAGCGGATGATGATGCTTGCCTCGCAGTGGGTAACCGATCGGGAACACGACGACATGGCCGTCGTGGCCATCACGGCGCCGCGCCGGACACATCTCAGTGCGGTCGACGGCCACACTGCAGGCAGGTATATAGCGTGAGCAGACCGGACATCGGCGCGGGAACAGCCGCGACCGATCCCGCAGCGGTGCGCGAGCGACTGTGGAAAGCGGCGCTCGACGGTGACGAACAGGCCGCGGTTGCAGTCCTCTTCGCGGCGGTGGACGCAGGACTGACGCCCGAGGATGCGCTACTCGAGGTGATCGCGCCCGTCCAACGCAGGGTCGGCGCGGAATGGGCGGCCAACCGGATCACCGTCGCCCAGGAGCACGCGGCCACCGCGATCAACGACCGCGTCATCGCGGCTCTGTCGCAGCACCCCTCCGGCGAATCCACCGACGAGGCCGGGCGGGTCACCGTGGCCTGCGTGGACGGGGAATGGCACGCGCTTCCCGCCCGGCTGCTCGCGGAAGTTCTGCGCCTGCGCGGCTGGCGGGTGGACTTTCTCGGCGCCCAGGTGCCGACTCCGCACCTGATCGCGCATCTGCATCAGCACGCACCCGACGCGGTCGCGCTGTCGTGCTCGATCCCCACTCGCCTGCCCACCGCGCACGCCGCGATCACGGCGTGCCAGGCCGCGGGCGTCTCGGTGCTCGTCGGCGGCGCCGCGTTCGGCCCCGACGGCCGCTACGCACGGCTTCTCGGTGCCGACGCGTGGGCACCGGATGCCCGGGCCGCCGCGCAGTGCCTGCGCGCCGACATCGGTCGACTACGCCTCACCCCGAACCGGCAGGCGGCGGACCAGCTACCGCACCTGGCCGACCAGGAGTACTCGATGATCAGCACCGCCAAACCGCAACTGGTCAAGTCCACCGTCGCCGAGTTGGAGAACCGCTTCCCCGCGATGCGGGACTACAGCGAGGCGCAACGCGAACACACCACCGAGGACATCGCGCACATCGTCGACTTCCTCGCGACCGCGCTCTATATCGACGACCACGAGTTGTTCACCGGGTTCATCGTGTGGACGGCCGAGGTGCTCAGTTCCCGTGACGTACCGGCGGCCTCGCTGATCCCCGCACTGGAGCTGCTGTCCGCTCAGCTGCAAGACTTTCCCCGAGCTCAGCGCCACCTGGCCGCTGCGCGCACCGCCCTGGCCTCCGACACCACATCGATCGCATGAAGCTCACCTTGAAGTCTGACGTCACGATTCCCTCGGCACGCATCCACGTCGCGGGCGACCTCGACTACGGACACACCGCGTCCCTGGTGGATGCCGTCTCCGAAATGCTCGCCACCAACACCGGCGTGAAAGACCTGCACCTCGACTTCACCGAGCTGGCGTTCCTCGATTCCACCGGGCTGTCGGCGCTGCTGGTGATCCACCGGGAGGTGACACGCTCCGGTGTCGTGCTGCACCTCGACAATCGGCCACGACAGCTCGACCGCGTCCTCGAGATCACCGGCCTGCTCGAACATCTGACCTCTGGTGAGGCCACCGCTTCCCCACGTCCCGACGAAATCGAGATCGGTTGAGCGACATGGCCGGACGGGTGTCCGCACTGCAGCGCTACCCCGTGAAATCGATGCTCGGAGAAGTACGCGACCGGGTCCGGATCGGGCCGCTGGGCATCGACGGCGACCGCCGGTACGCCCTAATCGACGAGGAGACCGGACGAGTCGCCACCGCCAAGCACCCGCGGCGATGGAGCACCCTGTTGCAGTGCGCGTCGACGACCGGCGAGGACGGAAGCGTCACGGTTACCCTGCCCGACGGGCGAAGTATGCCGGTCACCGAGGCGGCCGAGCCGCTGTCCGAAGTGCTCGGGCGCACAGTGCATGTCGCCGACGAGCGGGCTGCCGGCGTGGTTCTCGAGCGCTCCGATCCGATGGAGGTGCTCGCACACGGCATCGACGCCGAGTTCGAACCGGTGCTGCTCGAACTCGGGCAGGGTGCACCCGGCGGCGCGTTCGTCGACCACTCGCCGGTGCATCTGATCACCACTGCCACGCTCGACGCGATCGGCGTGGGCGCGGCTGAGGCGCTGCGGTACCGACCCAACGTCGTCATCGACGTCGGGTCCGAGCCCTTCGTCGAGAACGAATGGGTGGGAGCCCAAATCGAGCTCGGTAAGGCCACGCTACGCGTCACCCTGCCCACCCCACGCTGCGCCGTTCCGACACTGCGACATGGTGCGACCGAACGACTTCCGAACGCCGTGCGCTACCTGCTGGAACACAATCGCGTCGAGGTGCCGGGCTTCGGTAAGGCGCCGTGTGCGGGGGTCTACGCCGAGGTGGTCGCGGTCGGCACCGTCAGTATCGGCGACAAGGTGCGCGTCGGATAGCCCCCCATGCGGCGATCGCTCACCTTGGCTTGTCACCACCGTCCTGATGTCAGGGTCGCGGAAGCGGGTATGAAGAGGTGATGACGAAACCCTCCCCCTCAGGTAAGACCGTTTTCATCACTGGGGCCGCCGCCGGTATCGGGCGAGCCACGGCGCTGACGTTCGCCCGCAACGGATTCGTCGTCGGCGGCTACGACATCGACGAAGTCGGGCTCAAGTCGCTGGCCGACGACATCGAGCAGCTGGGCGGTGTCGTGCACACCGGCCACCTCGACGTCACCGACCCCGACGAGATGGCCGCGCGGGTGCGGGAGTTCGCCGAGGCCGCCGGTGACCGGCTCGACGTGATGATCAACAACGCGGGGATCCTGCGCGCCGGTCGCTTCGAGGAAATGGACATCGCCGGCCACCACAAGGAGATCGACATCAACGCCAAGGGTGTGGTCAACGGTCTTTATGCGGCGTTCCCCTTCCTGCGTAAGACCCCGAACTCGGTCGTGGTGAACCTGTCCTCCGCGTCGGCGATCTACGGTCAGGCCGAGTTGGCCAACTACAGCGCCACGAAGTTCTTCGTCCGCGGGATCACCGAGGCGCTCGACATTGAGTGGAACCGCTACGGCATCCGGGTCATCGCGATGTGGCCCCTATATGTGCAGACGGCGATGACCCAGGACGTCAAGACCGGAACGACGGACTCGCTCGGCATCCGGCTGACCGCACAGGACATCGCAGACGCGATCCTCGAGGCCATCGAACCGTCGCGGCTGCGGCGCGCCATCCACCAGGTGCACTTCCCCGTCGGAAAACAGACCAAGGTGATGACCATCGCCTCCCGGTTCTCGCCGGGCTGGCTGACCCGTTACGCGAACAAAAAGCTGTCACGATCCTGACGCCCACCGGCATCTGTTGAGGTTCAAATCGGGCTGATCGCAACGGATGTCCCCTACGCGGCGGCCGACATACGGTCCGCGCATGAACGAGGACTGGCTCGCGGTCATTGTCGGCCTTTCGCTGCTCGCGCTCATCCTGGTGGGTGCGATTCCGGGAAGCGCGATCCCGTGACCGAACAGACGACCACGACGAAGCCGCAGACCTCACCCTCGGGGGTCGGCTACGCCGTCGCCGGGGTTCTCGTGGTGCTCGCGCTGGGTGCCGTCACGCGCTACCTGGAAACGCACGTGCCGCAGTGGGCCGACGGCACCGCGTTCGAGCGTGTCGCGAAATCCATCGAATTCCCGTTCTACGCCATCGCTTTGGGCCTACTGGGCAACGTCGTGCTGTCACGCTTGGCCCTTCGCGACGCGCTGTCGGGTGGTTTCCGTACCGAGTTCTTCATCAAGACGGGCCTGGTGCTCCTCGGCGCGTCGATCAACCTCAAGGTGCTTGTCACCGCGGCCGGCCCGGCGATCGTCCAGGCGCTGCTGTTGATCTCGATCGTGTTCGGCTTCACCTGGTGGCTGGGCGGAGTGCTGCGGCTCGAGGACAAACTGCGTGCGCTGCTCGCATCGGCGGTGTCGATCTGCGGGGTGAGCGCGGCCATCGCGGCAGCAGGCGCCGTGCAGGCCAAACGCGAGCAACTCGCCTACGCGGCGTCCCTGGTCATCGCGTTCGCGCTGCCGTCGATCTTCCTGTTGCCTTGGCTGGCGGACGTTTTCAACCTCTCCGATGCGGTGGCCGGCGCCTGGATCGGTGGCAACATCGACACCACGGCCGCCGTCGCCGCTTCCGGGGCCATCGCCGGGGAGGACGCGCTGCAGATCGCGACGATCGTCAAGACCACCCAGAACGCGCTGATCGGGGTCGTCGCAATCGCGCTGACCGCCTACTTCGCGCTGAAGGTGGAGCGCAAATCGGGCGCCGAGGCGCGGCCGTCGATCGGGCAGTTCTGGGAGCGCTTCCCCAAGTTCGTGCTCGGCTTCGTCGCTGCGTCGATGGTGGGCACGCTGTATCTGGCGTGGGGCGGGGACAAGTCGGCGATCAGCACGGTCAACGACCTGCGGACGTGGTTCCTGATCTTCGCGTTCGTCGCGATCGGTCTCGAGTTCTCTCTGAGGGGACTCAGGGAGGCCGGTTGGCGACCGGTCGCGTTGTTCGCCTCGGCAACCGTGGTGAACATCGTCGTGGCACTGGGTCTGGCCGTCGTGTTGTTCGGGAACTTCCAGGTCGGTTAGCTACGCTCGCCGGGTGGCCACGGGGCTGAATCGACGAGGCTTCCTGACGATGACCGCCGGCGCGGCGCTCGTCACCGCGGGATTCACGGCCGGCTGCGGTTCGGACAAACCCGGCGCCGTGGCCAAGGACGGCTCGGTCACCGTCAAGCACGCCTTCGGCGAGACCAAAATCCCCGCGCCGCCCAAGCGGGTGGTCAGCGCCGGTTTGACCGAGCAGGACGACCTGCTCGCGCTCGGCGTCGTACCGGTCGCGGTGACCGACTGGTTCGGAGGCGAACCGTTCGCGGTATGGCCCTGGGCGCGAGCCAAACTCGGCTCTGCACAACCAGCCGTGCTCAGCCTCGCCGAGGGCATTCAGGTCGACCAGATCGCAGGGCTGAACCCCGACCTCATCGTCGCCACCAACGCCGGACTCGATTCGGACACCTACTCGAGGCTGTCGGAGATCGCGCCGACCGTCGCGCAGTCCGGCGCCGAGGCGTTCTTCGAGCCGTGGAAACACCAGGCCACCACCATCGGGCATGCGGTGTTCAAACACGACGAAATGCAGGCGCTGCTCGTCGCCGTCGGCGACAAGTTCATCGCGGTCGCCGAAAGCAATCCCGGTTTCGCGGGCAAGACGGCGGCGCTGTTGCACGGCCGCCTGGACAATGGGGAACCGCAAGCCCTGACGCCCGCATGGCGCACCGAGTTCCTCACCGCCATGGGCCTGAACGTCACCGACGGACTCGGCGCCGACGTGCTGATCTGGGCCACCGAGTCCGACGAGGAACAGTCCGCGCTGCTGGCCGCGCCGAGGGTCGCCGAGCGCGGCAAGGCGAACGTCTTCACGGGCAAGGAACTCGCGGGCGCGATCGCCTTCGCCTCACCGCTGTCCTATCCCTTGGTGGCCGACCAACTGCCGGCGCGCATCGCCCAGGCCCTCGCCTGAGAAGATTGCGCGGTGACCGCCGACATTGAGGCCGAACACCGCGGGTTCGCGACCACGGGATCGGCCTACTATCCGACGCTGGTCGCGGTCTTCACCGGCCTGGTGCTGATCTCCAATATCGCCGCCACTAAAGGCGTCGCGTTCGGCCCGCTGCTCACCGACGGTGGATTCCTCGTCTTCCCGCTCACCTACGTCATCGGTGATGTGTTGAGCGAGGTATACGGGTTCAAAGCCGCCCGGCGCGCCGTGATCATCGGCTTTTGCATGCAGGCGTTGGCGGTACTCGTGTTGTGGGCGACCGTGCACCTCCCTGCTGCGCCCGACTACACCAACCAGGAGGCGCTTGCCAGCACCGTCGCGTCCATCACTGGGTTGGCGGCCGCCGGACTGGCCGGCTTCCTGGTGGGACAGTTGGTCAACGCCTGGGTGGTGGTGCGTATCAAGGCACGCACCAAAGAGAAGCACCTGTGGGCCAGATTGCTTGGCTCGACAGTCGTCGGCCAGTTCGCGGACACGTTGGTGTTCTGTGCCATCGCCGCACCGATCATCGGATTCGGCGACATGCGCTCGTTCGTGGTGTACGCCGCGTTGGGATGGGTCTACAAGACCGCGGTGGAAGTGGTCGTGCTGCCCGTGACGTACCGGGTGATCGCCTTCATCAAGCGCCGCGAGCCGACGTATCGGCCCGCCGCTTGAGGCATCGCTAAAACTCCTCTGGCAAGGCTCATAGAGCAGGCGTATTGCAAGCTACTCGCGGGTAATTTCGCAGGTATGACCGTGACAGCCGAAATGGAACGTGACGTGCCGGGCGCCGGCGCGATGCCGATCCGCGACTACGGGGATCGGGCGCTGTTGCTCGAGTTCGGCACCACCGCCGAGGTGCTGGCGTGGAACGAGGCGATCCGACGGGCCGACCTGCCCGGCGTCCTCGACATCGTGCCCGCCGCGCGAACCGTGTTGGTCAAGCTAGCCGAGCCCGGGTATCAGGCGCCGACGCGACAGCGTCTCGGCGGGTTGCGCATCGACGCCGATCCGGAGGCCGAGCTGACACCGCCCGCCGGCGGCCACGCCGACCTCACGATCGACGTCGTCTACGACGGACCCGATCTCGACGAGGTGGCCCGACTGACGGGGCTGACCCGTGACGACGTCGTCGCCGCACACACCGGCAGCATGTGGCGGGTCGCGTTCGGCGGGTTCGCACCGGGCTTCGCCTATCTCGTCGGCGGTGACCGCAGGCTCGAGGTGCCGCGGAGATCCGAGCCGAGGACCAAGGTGCCTGCCGGCGCTGTGGGTCTGGCGGGCGAGTTCAGCGGTGTCTATCCGCGCGAGTCGCCCGGCGGCTGGCAGCTGATCGGCCGCACCTCCGCGGTGCTGTGGGACATCAACCGAGACAACCCGGCGCTGCTGACATCGGGCATGTGGGTCCAGTTCCGGGCGGTCAAGTCATGACGACGACGCTGGAGATCCTGCGCTCCGGCCCGTTGGCTCTGGTCGAGGACCTGGGCCGGCCCGGGTTGGCGCATATGGGCGTGGGCCGCTCCGGTGCCGCCGACCGCAGCTCGCACACACTGGCCAACCGGCTGGTGGCCAACCCCGGCGATCGGGCCACCATCGAGGTGACGTTCGGCGGGCTGGCGGCGCGGGTGCACGGTGACGATATCGCGATCGCGGTCACCGGCGCCGACACCGATCCCTCCGTCGACGGAGTGTTGTTCGGCACCAACAGCATTCACTACGCCCGCGACGGTGAGGTGATCTCGCTCGGCGCGCCGCGCGCCGGCCTTCGGACATATCTGGCGGTGCGCGGCGGCATCGACGTCGAACCGGTGCTGGGCTCGCGGTCGTATGACGTGATGTCGGCGATCGGTCCGCAGCCGCTGCGGGCGGGCGATGTGCTGCCCGTCGGCGAGCACACCGAGGACTTCCCCGAGCTCGACCAGGCTCCCGTCGCGGCCATCGAGGACGACGTGCTCGAGTTGACGGTGGTGCCCGGCCCGCGCGACGACTGGTTCGTCGATCCGGATGTATTGATTCGCACGAACTGGCAGGCGACCAACAAGAGCGACCGCGTGGGCATGCGGTTGGTCGGCGGGCCACTCGAGTACCGCTGGCCGGACCGGCAACTGTCGAGCGAGGGTGCCACGAGGGGCGCAATTCAGGTGCCGCCGAACGGTTTTCCCGTCATTCTCGGGCCGGATCACCCGGTCACGGGCGGGTACCCGGTGATCGGTGTGGTCGCCGACGAGGACATCGACAAGGTTGCTCAGGTGCGACCCGGGCAAACGGTGCGGATGCATTGGTCGCGGCCGCGCCGACCGTTCGGGGACCGTTAGTCTCACCGCGCTGGTAGAAAAGCAGTGTGCATGTTCAGGATCCGTACGCTCCCGTCGTGCGCATCCACAGCGCACGGCTGATCCATACCTCCGACCTCGACCCGGAGACGCGCTCGGACGCCAAGCGCATGGTGATCGACGCCTTCGAAGGCTCGTTCACCGACGTCGACTGGGAGCACTCGCTCGGCGGCATGCACGCGATGATCTTCGACCACGGTGCGCTGATCGCGCATGCGGCAGTGGTGCAGCGGCGGCTGCTGTACCGCAATACCGCGCTGCGGTGCGGTTACGTCGAAGCGGTCGCGGTCCGTGAGGACTGGCGTGGGCAGGGCCTGGCTCGCGCGGTGATGGACGCCGCAGAGCAGGTGATCCGCGGGGCGTATCAGCTCGGGGCCCTCAGCGCGACGGAAGCCGGCAGGCCGATTTACACCGCCCGCGGTTGGCTGCCGTGGCAGGGACCGACGTCGGTGTTGGCACCGGCCGGGTTGACTCGCACTCCCGACGACGACAACGCACTGTTCGTGCTGCCGGTCAGTGTGGAACTCGACACCAGCGCCGAGATCACCTGCGACTGGCGCGACGGCGACGTCTGGTGAGACTCACACCCACACCGGGTGTGGGGTGAGGGGAATTTCACGGCGGGGTCACCGCGCGGCACGTTGAGGCAATAACGCCTCGTTAACGTCGGGTTTCATGACGTTCTGCAGGCTGCGGGCGGTGCCGACACGCCTCGGAAATGGCCAAGTAATCACTTGGAAACATGCGCTGCTTACACAGGTTCCATGACTGAGCCGGACTGGGCGCCGCTGACCGGATTCCGGGTGGCCGTCACTTCCGCTCGGCGCGCCGACGAGCTGAGTGCACTGCTGCGCCGCCGCGGTGCGACGGTGACGAGCGCGGCGGCGATCCAGATGGTGCCGTTGCCCGACGACGACGAACTGCGTGCCCACACCGAGGGCCTGATCGACGTCCCGCCCGACATCGTGATCGCCACCACCGGCATCGGGTTCCGCGGCTGGGTCGCCGCGGCCGACGGCTGGGGGCTGGCCAACGATCTGACCGCCGCGCTCGCGAAGGCGCGCGTCGTGTCGCGCGGCCCCAAGGCGACCGGTGCGCTGCGCGCCGCCGGGCTGCCCGAGGAGTGGTCCCCCGACTCGGAGTCGTCACGCGAATTGCTGCACTACCTCGTCGAGGGCGGTATCGCCGGGCAGCGGATCGCGGTGCAGTTGCACGGAGCCACCGATGACTGGGACCCGTTTCCCGAGTTCCTCGACGAGTTGCGCGCCGCGGGTGCCGAGGTCGTGCCGATCCGGGTGTACCGGTGGCATCCGGCGCCACACAACGGTGACTTCGACCAACTGGTGGCCGGCATCGCCGACGAGAAGTTCGATGCGGTCAGCTTCACGTCGGCGCCCGCTGTCGCGTCGGTGTTGCTGCGGGCCAAGGAGATGGGCCTGGAGAACCAGGTGATCGCCGCCTTCCGCCGGGACGTGCACGCCATGTGCGTCGGCCCCGTGACCGCCCGCCCGCTGGTTCGGTTGGGTGTACCGACGTCGGCTCCGGAGCGAATGCGATTGGGGGCGTTGGCCCGTCACATCACCGATGAACTGCCGCTGTTGTGCACGCGCACCATTCGGGTGGCCGGGCACCTGCTCGAGATCCGCGGCACGTGCGTCCTGGTCGACGGTGTCGTCAAGCCGGTGTCGCCGGCGGGCATGGCGACGATCCGCGCGCTCGCCCACCGGCCGGGAGCGGTGGTGTCGCGCGCGGACCTGCTGCGGGCTCTGCCCGGCACCGGCACCGACACCCACGCCGTCGAAACCGCCGTCTTGCGGCTGCGAACGGCGTTGGGCGACAAGAACATCGTGTCGACCGTCGTCAAGCGCGGCTACCGCCTGGCCGTCGAGGACAACCTGGTGAGTGCGCCGTGAGCTATCTGCTGGTAGCGCACGGCACGCGTAAACAGAGCGGTGTCGCGCTGATCGGAAACCTCGCCGACCGGGTGTCGACGGTGCTCGGCACCCCGATCCACGTCGCGTTCGTCGACGTTCTCGGCCCGACACCGAGCGAAGTGCTGCAGACGTTGTCCGATCGGACGATCCTCGTGCCGGCATTCCTGGCGCGCGGATATCACGTCAACGTCGACATCCCCGCACACGTCGCGGCCAGTGGGCATCCCGACGTGACCGTGTCCGAGGCGCTCGGACCCAGCCCTGCGTTGACGCGGGTACTCATGGATCGCTTGATCGAGTGCGGCTGGCGGCCGGGCGATTCGGTGGTGCTGGCGGCGGCGGGCACGTCCGATCCCGGTGCACTATCTGATTTGCGCCAGACGTCGGCGTTGTTGTCGGCGGTGATCGGCGAGCGGGTCGAACTGGCGTACGCCGCGACCGGTGAGCCGCGCGTCGCCGACGCGGTGGCACGGCTGCGTCGCGCTGGTGCGCGGCGGGCGGTCGTGGCCTCTTACCTGTTGGCCGAGGGCCTGTTTCAGGACCGGCTGCGGGCCAGCGGTGCCGACGCGGTCGCCGACCCGTTGGGCACCCATCCCGCGATGGTGCGGCTGATCGCCAACCGGTTCCGCCGCGCCCGCGTTCCGCTGGCAGCCTGACTCACCGCCGCGAAATGGCATTCCAGCAGGTGTTCACTCGAACTTTCGCTGCTGGAATGCAATTTCGCGCAAGACGGGTAAGGGTCAGCCGCGGACCTCGACGTGGCCGTCGGCGGTGAGGCGCGTCGGGTAGACCGGCAGCGAGAACTCGGGATCGTCGAGGCACACGCCGTCATCGAGCGCGAAGGCCTGCTTCTTGATCGGTGACTGCACGGTCGGTCGGCCGCCGCGATCGCCGACGAGGCCGCGCGACATCACCGCCGCGCCTGAGAACGGATCAATGTTGCCGACCGCATGCAGCGACCCGTCGTCCAGCCGGAACAGCGCCGCCTGGCTGCCGTCGGCGAGTAACACGCCGACCCCGCGGTTCGGGATCAGGAAGTCGTAGCGGCAGGCTGTCGTCCAGACCTGGATATCGTTGAGAGTTGTCATCTTTGGGGCACCTTCGGCATTCCGATGGGGACGGGCACCTTGCGGCCGGACCGCTCGGTGAACTCGACTGTGGGGTCAGCGACGTCCGGGGCGTTGACGAACGACACGAAGCGCGACAGCTTGTTCGGGTCGTCGAGTACGCCCTTCCATTCGCATGCGTAGCCCTCGACGTGGCGGGCCATCGCGGCCTCGAATTCGGCTGCCAAGCCCAGGGAGTCGTTGCAGACGACATCGCGGAGATGGTCCAGTCCCCCGTCCATCGCCTCCAGCCACGGCGCAGTGCGCTGCAACCGGTCGGCGGTGCGGATGTAGAACATCAGGAACCTGTCGATGTACCGGATCAACGTCTCGTCGTCGAGGTCGCCAGCCAGCAGCTGCGCGTGTCGGGGCGACATGCCGCCGTTGCCGCAGACGTAAAGATTCCAACCTTGTTCGGTGGCGATGACGCCGACGTCTTTGCTCTGCGCCTCCGCGCATTCGCGCGCGCATCCCGACACCGCCATCTTGATCTTGTGTGGTGCGCGAAGCCCGCGGTAGCGCTTCTCGATTTCGACGGCCATGTCGACGGAATCCTGCTGGCCGTAGCGACACCATGTGGAGCCGACACAGCTCTTGACGGTGCGCAACGACTTACCGTAGGCGTGCCCGGACTCCATGCCGCCGTCGACGAGGCGGCGCCAGATCTCGGGAAGCTGGTCGACGCGGGCGCCGAACATGTCGATGCGCTGTCCGCCGGTGATCTTGGTGTACAGGCCGAAGTCCCTGGCGATCTCGCCGATCAGGATCAGCTGCTCCGGTGTGATCTCACCGCCCGGTGACCGTGGCACCACCGAGTAGCTGCCGTTGCGCTGGATGTTGGCCAGGAAGTGGTCGTTGGAGTCCTGCAGCGAGGCCTGCTCCCCGTCGAGGATGTGCTCGCTGCTCGTCGAGGCCAGGATCGACGCAACCACCGGTTTGCAGATGTCGCAACCCTTTCCGGTGCCGAACCTCTCGATCAACCCGGAGAACGTGCGGATCTCGGTGGCGCTGATGATCTCGAACAACTCGGCGCGCGACTGCGAGAAGTGTTCGCACAGCGCCTTGGACTGTTCGACGCCCTCGGCTTCCAGCAGCTGCTTGAGCAGCGGCACGCACGAACCGCAGGAGGTGCCCGCGAGCGTGCACTTCTTCAGGCCGGGCACGTCGGCGCATCCGCCGCTGATGGCCTCCTTCAGGTCACCCTTGGTGACGTTGTTGCAGGAGCAGATCTGCGCGATGTCGGGCAGCGCGCCGACGCCCAAAGCCGGTGCGTCGCCGTCGGAGGCGGGTGCGATCAGCGACAGCGGGTCACCGGGCAGCTCGCTGGCGACCATCGGACGCAGCACACCGTAGGCCGACGCGTCACCGACGAGGATCCCGCCCAACAGGGTCTTGGCGTCATCGGAGAGCACCAGCTTCGCGTAGGTCTGCTTGACCGGGTCGTTGACCACGACGTTCAAGCAGTTGGGCGTATGGCCCTGGGCATCGCCGAAGCTGGCCACGTCGACGCCGAGCAGTTTGAGCTTGGTCGACATGTCGGCTTCCGGGAACTCGGCGGCGCCACCGAGCAGGCGATCGGCCACCACCTCCGCGCTCGTGTAGCCGGGGCCGACGAGCCCGTAGCAGCGGCCCTCGATCGCGGCCACCTCGCCGATGGCGTAGATGTCGGGATCGCTTGTGGCGCAGGATAGGTCGGTCAGCACACCACCGCGCTGGGCGATGTCCAGGCCCGCTTCGCGAGCGAGTTCGTCGCGCGGGCGCACGCCGGCGGCGAACACGATCAGACCGGTGTCGAGATGGCTTCCGTCGTTGAGGGACAACCGCACTGAGTCGTCCTGGTCGGATTTGCGCAGCGGCCGGTTGCGCTGTGCCGGCGCGATGGTTTCGGTGCCCACACCGGTGTGCACCTCGATGCCCAGGCTCTTGACCATCCTGCTCAGCAGTGCGCCGCCTGCCTCGTCGAGCTGTGCGGCCATCAGATGGGGCGCCATCTCGACGACGTGGGTCTTCAACCCGAACGCGCGCAGCGCATTCGCCGCTTCCAGGCCGAGCAGGCCACCGCCGATCACCACACCGACGGGCGCCTTCGACGCGAGTGCCGTTTCGGCGCCTGCCCGGATCGCGTCGAGGTCGTCGAGGGTCCGATAGACGTGGCAGGCCGGCAGGTCGCGGCCCGGCACCGGCGGCACGAACGCATACGAGCCGGTCGCCAACACCAAGGCGTCGTACGGAATGCGGGAACCCTCAGCGGTCAGCACCGCCTTGTCCGTCCGGTCGATCCCGGTGACCCGCGTGCCCAGCCGCAGCTCGACCAGCTCGTCATCCGGGTAGTCGTTGCCCGCGAGCGCCAACCGGCTGCGGTCCCAGTGTTCGGTGTACCCGGTGAGCCCGACCCGGTCGTAGGCGGCGTCGGCCTCCTCGGCGAGGATCGTCACCCGCCACTGGCCGTCGGCGTCACGGGACCGCAGCGCCTCGACGAATCGGTGACCGACCATGCCGTGGCCGACCACGACCACGTTTCTTGTTGACCGCATGCCGCCGACGCTAAGCAGCCGATATTGCCGCAATGTCGCCTCGTGTGAAGCAGCGATCACGGTGTGCTCACATCAACCCGCGGCCGCTGTGAGCCCGATGCTGCGGCTTCGCTCGCGGCGAACGACCTAGCGGAATATGAGTGTGGGTGACTCAAGTTTTACTGATTGAGAAACCGGCACAGTGCCGGTTCGACAGCGAGGAGGGCAGACATGAGCACTTTGGCATTACGCACTCGTCCCACGTGGGATCTGGACCGTTGGGTACGCGACTTCTTCGGTCCCGCGACCGCTGAAAGCTGGGCCGCGGGGGCGTTCACCCCCGCCGCGGAAATCGTCAGGGAGGGCGACGACGCGCTCGTCCGCGTCGAGCTTCCGGGCCTCGACGTCGAGAAGGATGTGAACGTCGAGGTCGACCGGGGCTACCTCGTGATCCACGGCGAACGTCGCGACGAGCGGTCCGAAGAGACTGATGGCCGCACGCTTCGCGAGGTGCGGTACGGGTCGTTCCGTCGATCGTTCAAGCTCCCCGAGCACGTCACCGGCCAGGACATCAAGGCCGAGTACGACACCGGTGTGCTGACGGTGCGGATCCCCGACGCCCACAAGGGCCGCCAGACGCAGCGCATCGCGATCGAAAACAAGTAAGCACCTCGATACGGCAGCCGGTGGAACTTCGGTTCCACCGGCTTCGTCGTCTCAACGCTCGGTCGTCGTGGGGGCCGCGGCGGTGGTGGTCGGCGGTGGCTCCGGTGCCCTGATCTCGGTCGTCTCCACGCTCGGCATCGTGTAGCTGGGGGTGGTTGTCGTCGTGGTGGTGTACGACAGCGGAATCGACGTCGCCGCCGGCGGCGGCACCGAAGCGGGCACCCTGGCCGCGTCCGAGGTGCGGACCACCGCGTAGATCAGGATCGCCACCAGGACCGCCGCGACCACGCCCGCAGCCATCACCAGCGACTGGTCGTCCTGCCAGTTCAAATCGTCGTCGGGCACGTCTTTCGTCCTAGACCCAGCGCTGCAACAGTTCCTTGGCCTGTGCCGACAGCGCGCGCTGCAGGAACGGTCCGAAGCTGACTCGCGCCACACCGAGCGGCCCGAACGACGCGGGGTCGTCCTGGTCGGGCAGCCCGATCGCGTTCACCGGCAGAGGTAACTCGGATGTCAAGCGCCGCAACGTGTCCGGATCATGCCGGCCGACGGGGTAGAGCACGTCGGCTCCTGCGGCGGCGGCTTCGGTCAACCGCGCGATCGCGCGATCGACCCGGTCGGACTCGTCGCCGTCCTGGCGCAGGAACAAGTCCGTGCGCGCGTTGATCACCACGTGCACGCCGGTCGCGTCCGCCGCCTCACGCAGCGCGCCGACGAGTTCCGCGTGCTCGGTCGCCGAGCGCAACCGGCCATCCTCGCTGTGCACGGTGTCTTCGATGTTGAACCCGACCCCGCCCGCCTCCAGCAGGCCGTCGATGAGCCGCGCGGGCGGCTGGGCATAGCCGGACTCGAGGTCGACCGAGACCGGCACGTCGACGGCAGCGGTGATCTGCTTGACGCGGGCGATCACGTCGTCGAACGACATGCCCTCCTGGTCCGGTTTACCGACGGAATCGGCCAGCGGATGGCTTCCGACGGTGAGCGCAGCAAATCCTTCGTCGACCGCCAGCCGGGCCGACCAGGCGTCCCAGACGGTTGGCAGGATCACCGGGTTCCCCGGTACGTGTAAGGCCAGCAGGGCCTCGGCCCGCTCTTGCAGGACTTGGTCGGGCATCGGGCCGTCTCCTTTTAGTTTGACGTGATCTGTCTCACGGTGCACTGCATGATGGAGCTAGCATCGGGTGTCGTACTGTGATGCCTGACACCCTTCAGCCCAAGGAGGTCAATTGTCCAGCACTACCGAACTTGCCGAGCTGCACGAGCTAATCGGAAGCCTGCGGCGGTGCGTGACATCGTTGGCGTCGAGGTACGGGGACACCCCCGCGACGCGTCGGATCGTCAACGACGCCGAACGCATCCTCAACGACATCGACCGTCTCGACATTGACGCCGAAGAGCTGGAGCTGACCCGAGGCGTGGTGCACCACCACGCCGGAGACCGCATCCCGATCCCGGACACCCAGTACGACACCGATTTCTGGCGCGGCGTCGATGACGAAGGGCTCGGCGGCGTCCGCTGACGCGGACCCCCGGGCACCGGGACAACTCAACACCGAAAGGCAACAGTGAGCGCACCCACCGCCGACCGCAAGGCGACCGGCGTCTTTTCGCCGAGCCGTGCCGAGATTCCGCAACGCACGCTGCGCACCGACCGGTGGTGGCAGTCACCGCTGATCGTGAACCTGGGCTTCGCGGCCTTCCTGATCTACGCCACGGTGCGGGCGTTCATGCAGAAGTGGTACTACGTAGCCGACTACCACTACTTGACGCCGTTCTACTCGCCGTGTCTGGCGAAGTGGAACGCCGCCGAGCAGTCCGGGTGTATCCCGGAGTCCAGCCACTTCGGCCAGTTCCTGCCCGATGTGTGGTGGCTGCCTTACGCGGCGGTGTCGCTGCCGTTCCTGCTGCTGTTCCGCTTGACCTGCTACTACTACCGCGGCGCCTACTACCGGTCGGTGTGGCAGTCGCCGACGGCTTGTGCGGTGCCGGAACCTCGGGCGCACTACACGGGCGAGACGCGGCTGCCGCTGATCATCCAGAACACCCACCGCTACTTCTTCTACATCGCCGTGCTCATCTCGCTGATCAACACCTACGACGCGATCGCGGCGTTCCACTCGCCCTCGGGTTTCGGATTCGGCTTGGGCAACGTGATTCTCGTCGGCAACGTGATCCTGCTGTGGACGTACACGGTGTCGTGCCACTCCTGCCGTCACGTCGCCGGCGGCCGCCTCAAGCACTTCTCCAAACATCCTGTGCGGTACTGGATGTGGACCCAGATCAGCAGGCTCAACGTGCGCCACAAGCAGTATGCGTGGATCACCCTCGGCACGCTGATGCTGACCGACTTCTACATCATGTTGGTGGCCAGCGGTGCCATCTCCGACCTGAGATTCATTGGCTGAGCGCCTAATTCAATCGGTAGTGAGGTTTTCTTAATGGCGGAACTGGAACGGCACTCCTACGACGTCGTCGTGATCGGCGCCGGCGGTGCGGGTTTACGCGCGGTCATCGAGGCGCGCGAACGCGGCCTGAAGGTCGCGGTGATCACGAAGTCGTTGTTCGGCAAGGCCCATACGGTGATGGCCGAGGGCGGCTGCGCCGCGGCGATGGGCAACGCGAACCCGAAGGACAACTGGCAGGTCCACTTCAAGGACACCATGCGCGGCGGGAAGTTCCTCAACAACTGGCGCATGGCCGAGTTGCACGCCAAGGAAGCCCCGGATCGGGTGTGGGAGCTGGAGACCTACGGCGCGCTCTTCGACCGCACCAAGGACGGAAAGATCAGCCAGCGCAACTTCGGTGGGCACACCTATCCGCGGCTGGCGCACGTCGGTGACCGCACCGGCCTGGAGATCATCCGCACCCTGCAGCAGAAGATCGTTTCGTTGCAGCAGGAAGACAAAGAGGAGTTCGGCGACTACGAGGCGCGCATTCGGGTCTTCCACGAGTGCACGGTCACCGACCTCATCAAGGACGGCGATCGGATCGCGGGCGCGTTCGGCTACTACCGCGAAGGCGGCAACTTCGTCCTGTTCGAGACGCCGGCCGTGGTGTTGGCGACCGGTGGAATCGGCAAGTCCTACAAGGTGACGTCGAACTCATGGGAGTACACCGGCGACGGCCACGCGCTGGCACTGCGGGCGGGCGCGACTCTGATCAACATGGAGTTCGTCCAGTTCCACCCCACCGGCATGGTCTGGCCGCCCAGCGTCAAGGGCATCCTCGTCACCGAGGGTGTGCGCGGCGACGGCGGAGTGCTGAAGAACTCCGATGGCAAGCGCTTCATGTTCGACTACATCCCGGCGGTGTTCAAAGGCCAGTACGCCGAGAGCATGGAGGAAGCCGACCAGTGGCTCAAGGACAACGACTCCGCGCGGCGCACCCCTGACCTGCTGCCCCGCGACGAGGTGGCCCGTGCGATCAACTCCGAGGTGAAGGCCGAGCGCGGCACCCCGCACGGCGGCGTCTACCTCGACATCGCGTCGCGGCTGCCGGCCGAGGAGATCAAGCGGCGGCTGCCGTCGATGTACCACCAGTTCATGGAGCTGGCCGAGGTCGACATCACCAAAGAGCCCATGGAAGTCGGGCCGACGTGCCACTACGTCATGGGCGGCATCGAGGTCGACCCGGACACGGGTGCGGCCAAGACGCCGGGACTGTTCGCCGCGGGTGAGTGTTCGGGCGGCATGCACGGCTCGAACCGGCTGGGTGGCAACTCGCTGTCGGACCTGTTGGTGTTCGGCAGGCGCGCCGGCATGGGCGCGGCCGACTACGTGCGCGCGCTCGGTGAGCGCCCGACGGTATCCGACGCGGCGGTCGAGGAATCGACCAAGTTGGCGCTGCATCCGTTCGAGGGCCCGTCCAACGGCGACAACGCCGAGAACCCGTACACTCTGCAGCTGGACCTGCAGGACACGATGAACAGCCTGGTCGGCATCATCCGTAAATCCGACGAGATCACCGAGGCCATCGACAAGCTCAAGGAGCTGCGCGAGCGGTACAAGCGGGTTCGGGTCGAGGGTGGCCGACATTTCAACCCGGGTTGGCACCTGGCCATCGACCTGCGCAACATGATCCTGGTCAGCGAGTGCATCGCCAAGGCCGCGCTGGAGCGCACCGAAAGCCGCGGCGGGCACACCCGCGACGACTATCCGTCGATGGAATCCGAGTGGCGCAAGACGCTGCTGGTGTGCCGCGCCGAAGGTGAGACCGTGGTTCCCGACATCGACATCACCAGGCAGGACCAGGTGCCGATGCGCGACGACCTGCTGGAGCTGATCGACATCGAAGAGTTGGAGAAGTACTTCACCCCCGAAGAACTCGCCAACCACTCGTCTAGGAGAGACGCATGAGCTACCAGGCAAAGATGCGAGTGTGGCGTGGCGACGACAACGCCGGCGCGCTGCAGGACTACTCGGTTGAGGTCAACGAGGGTGAGGTGGTGCTCGACATCATCCACCGGCTGCAGCAGACCCAGACCGGCGACCTGGCCGTGCGCTGGAACTGCAAGGCAGGCAAGTGCGGATCCTGCTCGGCGGAGATCAACGGCAGGCCCCGTCTGCTGTGTATGACGCGGATGTCGACCTTCGCCGAAAACGAGGTCATCACCGTGACTCCCCTGCGCACCTTTCCGGTGATCCGCGATCTGGTGACCGACGTGTCGTTCAACTATCAGAAGGCCAGGGAGATCCCGGCGTTCACGCCGCCGAAGGACCTGCAGCCCGGCGAATACCGAATGGCGCAGGAGGACGTCAACCGGTCACAGGAGTTCCGCAAGTGCATCGAGTGCTTCCTGTGCCAGAACGTCTGCCACGTGATCCGCGATCATGAGGAGAACAAAGAGGCGTTCGCCGGCCCGCGGTACCTGATGCGTCAGGCCGAACTCGACATGCATCCGCTCGACGTGCACGAGCGGCGCGCCGAGGATGCGCAGGAAGTGCACGGTCTGGGCTATTGCAACATCACCAAGTGCTGCACCGAGGTCTGCCCCGAACACATCAAGATCACCGACAATGCGCTGATCCCGATGAAGGAGCGGGCCGCCGACCGCAAGTACGACCCGGTGGTGTGGCTCGGCGACAAGCTTTTCCGGCGACGGTAGGAGCCGGAACAAACAGCTTGAGCCGGCGACGGTAGAGCCGGGAACTTCACTGACGGGTTGATCGCATGCACGAGTTACTTGCGATCAACCCGTTAAGGCTCTCCGCCGTGCAGCGGGGCGACGGCAGGCCGTTGACGGGCACGATTCCGCAGGTACCCTGCGGGTAGCGGCCAATCAACGACGAAAGGTTGCATCGTGGCACTTCGACACCCGCATAGCATCAACGACATTCGCACCGCGATCCGCGAGCTCAGCACCCGCGCGGTCCTCGCCCGCAAGGAAGGCCGAGCCGCCGACGCGGACGAGCTGGAGCGACGGGTGGCCGGGTATCGCGAGGAGCTCAGCGCGCGGCCCTGATCCGACGGCTTTGGTGCATCACCGATCGCTGAGCGACCGGTAGCGCACCCAGATCAGCCGTTGCCGAGGCGGCGGAACGTACTGCGGTGGAACACGATCGGCGCGACGTCGGCATGCACGGTGATGTCGCAGACCCGAAGAATCACGATCGTGTGATCGCCGGCGGGGACGAGTTGCTCGATCACGCTTTCCAGCCATACCGCGGTGCCGTCGATGAAGACCGCGCCGGATTCTCGCGACACGGTGTGCAGGCCGGCGAAACGATCACCGGTCTTGGCGGCCAGCATCCGCGCGGCTTCGTCGTGTGCTTCGCCGAGCACACTGATCCCCAGTGACGGGACTTCCTTGAGCCTGGGCCACGTCTCGGAGGTGTTCTGGACGCAGAACGACACCAGCGGCGGGTCGAGCGAGACCGGAACGAAGGTGCTCGCGGCCAGTCCGATACGGGTGCCTTCCATCTCCGCGGCGATCGCGATGACACCGGACGGGAAGTGCCCGAACGCTTCGCGAAGTGTCGCCGGGCTCAGATCAGTTGCGCTCATATCCCGTCCATCTTCACACGCGACCGCACGCGGCGGCCACGTCCGGCCCGCTGACCGGACCGCGATACGTCGTGGACGCGGCACCTGGTGACGGTCGGAATCGGCGTGACGGCAACCGGTAACGTGACGCCCATGCTCGAGCCGCCAGCGGATGACCGGTAGGTCGGGGAATCGACGAACATATGTGGATACCGCTCCTCTTGATGGCACTTGCGGTCAGTCTGGAGCCGTTCCGCGTCGGCATGACGGTCGTGATGCTCAATCGCCCACGGCCTGCACTCCACTTACTCGCGTTTATCATCGGCGGTTTCGTCATGGGCATCTCAGTCGGCGCCATCGTGCTGTTCGTGCTGCGCCCACCGCTTGCCTCCGGAAATTCGACGCTTCCGTGGGTGCAGATCGTTGTGGGCGCGGTCGTTCTGATCAACGCTGCGTTGGTGTACACGGGGATCGTTGGACGTTCCGGTGGCATCGCGTCCCCCGGCCCCCTGACTCGGATGTCGGCGCACCTTGCGGCACGGGCTCGACGACTGCTGGACAGCCGGTCGCTGTGGACAGCGGGCGTCGCGGGCCTCGGCATCGCCCTGCCGTCGGTCGATTACCTGGCAGCGCTGGCACTTATCGTCGCCTCCGGAACTGCGGCGACAATCCAGTTCGGTGCACTAATCCTGTTCAACGTGGTGGCATTCGCGCTCGTAGAGATTCCGCTGCTGTGCTACCTGGTGGCCCCGGACCGCACGCGCGCGACACTGTCCGCGCTCTACGACTGGGTGCGGGAGCAAGGCCGACGCGGAGTCTCTCTGCTGTTGGTGGCCGTGGGAGGCGTGCTGCTTGCTGTAGGCTTCGCCGGCCTGTAACGGGGGCAGCGGCTAAGGGGCGTTCTTCAAGACGTATTGCATCCCGGCCAGCATCTGCGAGAGCGGATCAGCGGCGCCGCCAAAGGCGGCCTGGGTCGCAGGCGCCGTGACGGCCGCAGGGTCGTAACCGTTACCCGGAGCCACGGTGATGGGCGCGGTCAGCGGATTGTCGGCTCGCGAGTATCCCGCATCCACGTAAGGCTGCAGCACCGCATCGAGCTTGAGCAGCGTCTCTTCGGGGACCCCGACGTATTTGAACGGCAGAACCAACGGAAGGTGCTCCTCGGGGATGAAGTAGGTGGTTGTCTTCGCGCCCCGTGAGTTGACAGTCGTTCGGATGTTCTGCGGCGGCACCATGCTCGGTTTGGTGAACGCCACCGAGGTGTGACCGGACGCGAGGCCAGCAAGCGCATTGATGATTGACATCCAGTTGTCCGGCCGGTCCGGCCAGTCGGCGATGCTGTCATACGCGGTGACGAACTGATAGGTGTCGTACTGGCTCTCCACGGGCGGCGGGACCCGATAGTCGAGGAACGGCGTCAGGGTTCCCACCGGGAACGAACGCGTCAGAAAGCTCTCACCGAACGCGTGCCGCGCCACCGGGTCGCCGTACATCGCGAAGCTCAACTGATCCGGGGGCGGGGCGGCAGGGTCGTACGCGAGTCGCGCCTGGACCTCATTGAGCACCATTGCGCCCTCGGATAACCCAAGGACTGTGCCGGGCCCGCCCTCCCGGATCGCATTGATGACGTTCGGCGCTCCTACGTCGACCGATTCCGCGACGCTGGGGCCGTCGAGACCCGCTCCGGGCATGATTTCGTCGTCAAGTCGACCGATGCCCGGGAACAGTCGTTCCAGGGTGTGACCCTGCACCTGTCCGGAGGGATAGTCGACGATCTGACGGTCCAGTCCCGGAAACCAGTCCGCGCCGGTACGCATGATGTATTCGTCATAGGGGATGCCCAGTACGCGGGCGCCGCCAAGGGCGTAACCCTTCCCTGGGGTTCCCTTAGGCAGGGGAACGTTCGCCGGGTTGTCAGGTGTAGGCGGTACGAACGGCGGTTCGTCGGCTATAGCGATGCCGATTCCGAAACAACCTGTCGTGCCGATCGTGGCGAGCGTGACGCCGAGTGCGAGAAGTCGTTTCATGGCTTTCTGATACGCCTCCGCCCTATTCGGCTTCAGTGCGATGCACCTTACTCCAGTCATCGGCTTCCTCAGGCGTCCAATCGATGGAATTCATTGCGTCGATACTGCTCGGCGCACGCAGAGCGACGGATCTTGCCGCTCGTCGTCGTAGGAATGTCCCCGGGAGCCACCAAGACGAGGTCTGCCACGCTGAGACCGTGCGTATTCGATATTGCGGCAGTGACATCGCTCTTGACGGCGTTCAGCGAGCGCTTCGCCGTATCGTCGAGCTCACCCGGGGTCTTGACCTCGACGACGGTGACGAGTTTTTCGGTACTGCCCAAGGGAACCGATATCGCCGCGGCGCGACCGCGAGTGATCTCTTGAATTGTCGCTTCAATATCCTCGGGGTAATAGTTGCGACCACGGATGATTAGCAGATCCTTGATGCGGCCGACGATGAACAACTCGCCCTCGTAGGCGAAGCCGAGGTCTCCAGTGCGCAGCCATGGTCCGTCCGGCGTGCCAGGTGATGGGTCGACAAGGGTTGCGCCGAAGCAGCTCTGCTCCCCAACCGATTTGCGCCAGTAGCCCTCGGCGACGTTTTCTCCGTGAACCCAGATCTCCCCGACCACGTCCGCCGCACACTCCTGGTGCGTCTGGACGTCGACGATCCGTATCGACGGGGATTGGGGCGTCCGATACTTCACCAGCCCCGTCCCTTCCCCGGATCCGCAGGGTTGAACGCGGCCAACACCCAGCGCCTCCGCGTCGAAGTGAGCCGCGGGCGACGATTCACTCCACGTGCCCGTCGCGACGAAGACCGTCGCCTCGGCCAACCCGTACGCAGGGCGCATCATGTGGTCGCGGAAATTGAAATGCGCGAATCGATCGACGAAGCGATGCAAGGTCGCCGGTTCCACCCGTTCCGCGCCGCTGATGATGCCCACCACCCCGCCGAGGTCGAGTCCATTCAAATCTTCGTCAGACGTCTTGCGCGCGGCTAGGTCGAAGGCGAAGTTGGGTGCCGATGACCACGCGTGCGGGTTTTCGGCCAGCGCACGCATCCATCGGGCCGGTCTTTCCAGGAACGCAACGGGGCTCATCAGCGCAGCGCGACGACCGCACAAAATCGGGGCACAGACTCCCAACACCAGACCCATGTCGTGGTAGAACGGCAGCCACGACACGAGCGTGGCGTCCTGTGGGAGTGGAGAGTCCGCAAAAAAGCTCTTCATCAGCTGCTCGAAATTCACGGTGAGATTGCGATGCGAAACCATGACTCCCGTCGGTAGCCGGGTCGAGCCCGAGCTGTACTGCAAATACGCAACGGAGGGCCACTCGTCCGGCGCAACACTTACGTCGTTCTCGGCTTCGATGTTCAGTGCATCGATCTCGATGATCTGCGGTGCGGCCTTCTCGCGAGCCACATTCACGAAATCGCGGACGTGGTCTCCAGCCGCTGACGTCGTGAGGACGACCGACGGCTCAGTGTCGGCAAGTACCGCTCTAACTCTCTCGTGACCGGAACCGGGGTGCGGCAAGGGGAGCGGCACCGCCATCAGTCCAGCCTGCATGGACCCCAGGAATGCCAGGATGTACTCGAGACTCTGCGGGGCCAGGATCACGGCCCTGTCGCCGGGCGAGCCATGGCGCCGAATTTCGTGTGCCACGTTCGTTGTTCGTCGTGCCAGTTGCGACCAAGTGACACTCTGGGCAACCGCCGAGGCGTCGATGTAATCAGTGAACGTGAATGCGATTTCATCGGGTCGCAGGCTGGCTCGTCCGTGCAGCATCGACAGAATCGATGACTGGGTCGTGGTAGTCACAATCCTGGCTGCTCCGTTTGTTGTTTCAATATCTGACCTGTGGCGCTGGGCCAGCGTCTGCTAGGTGACCTCGGCCGGCATCCGCGTGTTCGACGATGACGGCCGAATCCGTGAGGGCCACCAGTTCGCCTTCCCAATCAGCGCGGCGACGGCAGGAACCGTGATAGTGCGAACCACGAAGGTGTCTAGCAAGATCCCCACGCCGATCACGAAACCACCCTGGACCACGGTGCCGATACTGGAAAACAGAAGCCCGGCCATTGAGGCGGCGAAAATCAGGCCCGCCGCGGTGATTACACCACCAGTCGAGCTCAAGGTGCGAATGACGCCAAAACGCACGCTGTGGGGCGATTCGTCCCGCAGACGCGACACGAAGAGCATGTTGTA
This sequence comes from Mycobacterium sp. 852002-51152_SCH6134967, assembly GCF_001667105.1. NCBI lineage: Bacteria > Bacillati > Actinomycetota > Actinomycetes > Mycobacteriales > Mycobacteriaceae > Mycobacterium > Mycobacterium sp. 852002-51152_SCH6134967. The sequence continues at coordinate 176,685 of NZ_LZIK01000063.1, forward strand.
ATCGGCGCCCACTGCGACCAGCACCACGAACGCCAGCGGAGGCACGCTCCAATGCAACTCCTCGTCGAGAATCACTTGGAACGTCAAGACGCCGAGACCGATAGCTGCGAAGTAGGAGACCACGACCGAAGCGACGAGATAAAGCGGAGCGACGATCGAACGCAAGAGCACGATTAACGTCAGCATGACGACGATGAGTGCCATGACGATGATGAATCGGATGTCGTTCTGGTAGTAGTCGCGCGTGTCCCGCAGAGCGGTGGGAAATCCGCCCATCGATATCGACGCGTCTGCGAGGGCAGTGTTGGGCTGAGCCCCGCGGGCGATGTCATTGATCGTCTTGACCTGATCCATCGCCTCAGAACTGAACGGGTTGAGTTTGGTCTGCACCAAATACCTCACCGAGCGGCCGTCTGGCGAGACGAAAGCCTCGGCGGCTTTCCTGAACTCCACTGAGTCCAGCACCTGGGGCGGGATATTGAACCCTGCCATCGACGAGTCTGCCGCGTCGTGCCGCATCGTCATCAAGAAATCCGATGCCTGGTCGAGGCCTGTAGCCACCAGCTTGACCTGCTTGACAAGTTCGTCGACTCCGTCGGCCACTTGCTGGCTTCCCCCGGCCAGGCGGGCGGCACCCTTCTGCAGATCGGACAGACCTTCTTCAATACCACCCGGTTTGTCCAGCCCCATTTCACTGACCGCCTCGCCGACGGCGGTGAGCGCGCCGTTGAGCTTGTTCATCGTGGCCTTGAAGGCCTGCTCGTTCTCGACGCTCTGCAATTCGCCCGCGAGCTGATTGATCTCATTCCGGCTTCCGTCGTTATTTTCATCTACCACGCGCTGGAACTGGGCACGGGTGGCTCTGCAAGACGGATCGGCATCGCAGACCGCGTTGCCATCGAGCGCAAACAGGACGGGACCCATCCAGGCGAACATGTCCTCGACGGCGGCGAATCTCATGCCCGAGGCGGTTCCGAGCTTGTTGAGGCTGTCGATGAGCTGCGCTGCGATTTCGACGTACCGCACTAAGGTGTCGCCGCTGTACTGAGTTTTCACCGACGAGACCGTTTCCAGCAGACTCTTGATACTCGGCGCGATTGAATCGATCTGTGCACGAACGTCGACCAGGGAGTCGGCCAGCGTGTTGGCGCCGGTTGCCAGTTCGTCCAAGTCGTCTGTGCGCTGCCCGATCTGGGCGGAGCCCGCGGACAACCGGTCACCGACGAGTCCCGCCTGGAATGTCGCCCGGAACTCCCTGGGTACCTCTCCCAGCGGTCGTGTGACACCGCTGACCACAGAGACATCGGGCAGTTGCGCGATGCGCGACGCCATTTGCTCCAAGTCCGCGAGGGCACGTGGTGTGCGTAGATCGTGCGGGGACTGAATGAGTATGTATTGCGGGATTGATTGGCTGATCGGGAAATGACGTTCCAGTGCCGCGTATCCGACCGAGCTCGCCGCTGACGCCGCCACGGCTTCGCGATCGTCATAGTTGAACCGCGCGGACATTGCGAAGCTGGCCAGAAGAATCAAGACGAGCAGACTCACAACAAGGTGCGGCACGGGTCGGCGCACTATCCGTATACCCGAGCGTCGCCAAAACTGCGCCGTCAGTTCGCGCCTCGGTCTAACCCACCCACGAGGTCCGGCGATCATCAAGATTGCCGGCAGCAGGGTTATTGCGGCTAGGAAAGCGATGCCGATCCCTATCGCCGACGAGACCCCTATCGTCTTGAACACGCCCATTTGAGTGAAGCTCATCAGCAGAAAGGTGATGCCTACAGTGGCGGCAGATGCGGTGATCACCTTGCCGATCGAGACCAGCGCGGCTGTGACCGCTCGCTCGATATCGACACCTGTCCGGAGATAGTCGTGGAAGCGGCTGATGAGGAATACTGCGTAATCGGTTCCGGCACCCGCCATGATCGCGCTGAGGAAGACGATGGACTGGTTCGAGACACCCGAACCTGTCAGCTCGGAAAAACCGGCTACGACGGCCTGCGCGATAAGTATCGACGAGCCAATGGTGACCAATGGCAGCAACATGGTGACCAAGCTGCGGTACACCAACAACAACACGGTAAGGACCAGGACAGCGATCGCGATCTCGATCGGCAGGCGATCGTGCTGGCCGGCGACGGTGAGGTCGGCGACTGTAGCTGCGGGACCGGTGACGTAGACGGTGAGGGCTCCGGTCACGTCCTTTCCGCCGACGTTATGCCTGATGACGTCGGACACCCGATTGAATGACTCGAAGCCCCGCGGTGTCCCCAGCTCGCCCTCCAGGCTGACTGGCAGTACCCAGGTCGTCTTGTCTTCGCTCGTCAGAAAAGGGCGCAGCTGTGGCGTGCTCAGGAAATCCTGCACCGATACGACGTCGGTGACGTCGTCGCGCAGCGCATCCACCACCTTGCGGTAGGTGGTTTCGTTGGCAGGCACCAGCCCGGCTTCGTTGATGAATGCGATCACTAAGAGGTTGTCCGAGCCCGACTCGTCGAAAGCCTCTGCCATCCGTTTGGCGGTGACGCTCGACGGTGCATCGTCGGGCAAGATGACGAGCGGGTGTTTCTCGGCCATCTCATCGAGGGATGGGAGTGCCAGCGGCAGCGCCAACGCCATCGCGAGCCAGACCCCGATCACCACCCAGGGCCACCGCACGACGAGATGGGCTAACCGCCGCATATCTCTCTCACCCCCCGCCGCTCCACGCTATGCGACACCCCCCCCAATTCCCGCTGTCAGCGACCATTTCCGACACCGTCTTCATCGTGTTCATATAGCGGGCGACCGATTTCCTTGCGACCAAATTATCGGGGTGCAGGACCGCCATCGCCGTGCCCTCGCCGTAGCGGAAGATGTAGATAGTGAGTTGATACGAGAAACGACCATCCGGATATATTCCGATATTGTTGGCGAGACCCATGTCGGCGGCTGCCAGAACAGCGTTGAGCGGAGCGGCGCCACCATGAAAGAAATTCGAGACCGGAAAATTCGGCTGGGGCCAATTCAGCCCCGGCGCCAATTCCAGAACGCGGTAATAGGGTACCTTCGCCATATTCAGGCTCGAGTCGAAAGCCGCCTGCGCTGACCAAGCGGCGTCAGCGAAGGACGCAGCGCCAATCGGCACGGTGATCGGAATCAGGCCGGTGAACCATCCCTGCGTCATGAAATTGTCCGTCGCGCTTCGCGAATCCCGAGGAGTGAGCCCGTAATAGGTGAGGGCACCGGTCAGCTCGTGTTCGACCTGGGCAAGGCAGGCGAACAAGCCGCCGATGAAGCGCGCGCCGGCGGTTGTGCAAGCTGATTCAAAGCGCTCCGTCTGAGCTGGGTCCATGAGGACTTCCGACATCATGTCACTGCTGCTCGACTTGAGCGGATCACCTAGCGGGAGCGGAAATTCTGGGAAGCCGCCGTTGTTGGCTTCGGCGAAATCGATCCAAGCCCGAACCTCAGGCGAATCCACGGTCAAAGCTGACGTGCGCTCACGCTCGCGGACACAGAAATCGTCGAAACTACCGGCATCCGGAAGTGTGAGCGCAGTTCCACGCTCGTTGAACGACGAATACATGCCATTTGCTTCCAACATGGTCGTGCCGATCAATGTCGCGTCTCCGTGGACGTGATCCGCGGCAGCGAAGAAAGTGAAGTAGTCCTCGTTCTGGATGATCCCGAAAGTGAAGCATGCCCATTCCAGTGGGCTCGGTATGCCCACCACATGGGCGTGTATCTCATCAACAGTCAGGAAGCCGTGATTGACGGGCATGAACTCGATGTCGGAGGGATCCGCGAGGGCATGCCGAATGAACTCCCCCTCGTCGGTGGTTGCAAACCAACTGCGGAAGGTGTCGTGTCGGCGCAGATAGGCGTTGACGGCGTGATCCATCGCCGTGATGTCGCACTCACCGACCACGTCGCAGCTCGCGATGATTTGTCGAGAGAAGTTCAGTCCCGCGGCTGTCCGTTCGCAGAAATTGCGGAGATGCTGGCGCTGCATGTAACTGATCGGCACCGCACTGACCGGCGCGTGCCGCGCCTTTTCCCGAGCGGCGTCTGTCGGATGCCACGACGTGACATTTCCCGGCTTCAGCGACCATTCGTCAAGTGCGCCAACCGTGATCTTGCCGATGCGCAAATCGCCGTCCTTCCGCTCGGCTGCGGACCCACGCCAGCCGTGCGGCTCAACATACCTCCGCATCGAACGCGGCCGCTCGACGTTTGTCGAACATCGGAAGACCAACACACCCATATGGCGCGCGGAGATGCCATAGTGTCCCCTGCGGACATGCATTTTTCGGCGTGAGAGATGCCTCAGCGGCCACCTTCTTCGCCGACGCAAGGGAGGACCACGCATGGCATCCGCATCCGCCGCACAGCCGACCGAGCCGGCTCCGCATCTTGCAGTCATCGGATACGCAGCGCGCTTCCCGGGCGCCAGAGACGTCGACGAGTTCTGGGAGGTGCTGCGCGACGGCCGCGACGCGGTGTCGGAGGTGCCGGCGGATCGTTGGGACGTCGATGAATTCTTCGACCAGGATCCGGACGCGCCCGGCAAGATCGTGACCCGTCGTGCCGGTTTTATTGACAATGCAACGGGTTTCGACGCACCGTTCTTCGCCGTCTCCCCACGCGAGGCCAGGTTGATGGACCCGCAACATAGGTTGTTGCTGGAGACGGCCTGGCACGCAGTGGAGCATTCGGGAACTGCGCCAACGGCTTTAGCCGGCACAACAACCGGGGTCTTCGTGGGCATGTCGACTCACGACTACCTCGGAATGGCGTCCGACGAGCTGACCTATCCGGAAATCGAGGCCTACATGGCCATCGGGACGTCGCACGCTGCGGCGGCGGGTCGGATCAGCTACAGGCTGGGAATACAGGGACCTGCGGTCGCGGTCGACACAGCGTGTAGTTCGTCGCTTGTTGCTATCCATCAGGCGTGCCAAGCGCTGCGTCTGGGCGAATGTGATCTCGCCCTTGCCGGCGGAGTGAACCTTCTGCTCACTCCCGCCACCATGATCACCTTCTCCAGCGCACACATGCTCGCGCCCGACGGTCGCTGCAAGACGTTCGACGCGGCCGCCGACGGCTATGTTCGGGGCGAGGGTTGCGGCGTCATCGTCATCAAGCGACTTGAGGACGCAGTTCGGGATGGTGACCGGATTCGAGCCGTGATCCGCGGCAGCGCAATCAACCAAGACGGTGCGTCGGGCGGATTGACCGTACCCAATGGCGTTGCCCAGCAACGCGTTATCACTGATGCGTTGAAGCAAGCTGGCGTCGAACCCGGTGCGGTCGGCTACCTGGAGGCGCACGGTACCGGGACTTCGCTGGGCGACCCGATCGAGACACAGGCGGCAGGTGCGGTGCTCGGCGAGGGACGCGACGTGAACCACCCGCTGCTGCTTGGGTCGGTAAAGACGAACATCGGCCACTTGGAGGCAGCAGCAGGTATCGCGGGTGTCATCAAGGTCATCCTGGCGCTCGAGAACGAGTTACTGCCGCAGCACCTTCACTTCCAACATCCCTCACCCCACATTCCGTGGGACCGGCTCCCGGTCGAGGTAGTCAAGGACCCCACTGCGTGGAAACGCAACGGCGTGCCACGTATCGCCGGAGTCAGCTCATTCGGATTCGCAGGCACAAATGCTCACGTCATCGTCGAAGAAGCTCCGATGGAGACAACGCGGTCCGTCAAGGGTCCGGTCGTCCATGTAGCGGACCGGCAGTTCGATCTTCTCCCGCTCTCTGCGCGAACACCGTCCGCGTTGGCACAGGTCGCCGCGCGATACCGCGATTGGTTGAGCGCACACCCGGAGGCCGGCCTCGCGGACGTGTGTTACACCGCTGGGGCGGGTCGAGCGCCCCTCACACACCGGGCCGCAATCGTTGCCAACTCAAGAGAATCCGCCATTGAGCTGCTCGGTGCTCTCGCAGAGTCCCGGCCAGCGCCGGGTCTGGTGCGCGGAGAATCCTCGGAGGCGCCGAAGACGGCGTGGCTGTTCACCGGCCAGGGCAGCCAATACCCCGGGATGGCGCGCGGGTTGTTCGATACCGAGCCGGTGTTCGCCGAAACGCTACAACGGTGTGCAGCTGCTGCGGACCGTATCCTCGAAAAGCCCTTGCTCGAGGTCATTTTCGACCAGGACACTCCCGCCAGCGCAGACACGCTGAGGCAGACCTCCTATGCACAGCCTGCGATATTCGCGGTGGAGATGGGCTTGGCCGCTCTCTGGCAGTCCTGGGGGTTGGAACCAGACGTCGTCGTCGGTCACAGCGTCGGCCAATATGCGGCGGCTTGTTTCGCGGGTGTTTTCAGCCTCGACGACGGCGCCCTGTTGATGGCCGAGCGCGGACGCATATTCGCCAGCTTGCCCTCCGGCGGCCGAATGGCCGCAGTGTTCGCCGACGCCGATCTTGTCGAGACTCAGACCGATGAGTTCCCCAGCTTGTCGGTAGCCGCGTACAACGGCACGAACACCGTATTGTCTGGTCCCGCAGAGGATCTGCAGAAGGCAGTGGCTGGCCTAGTCGCTGACGGTGTCCGATGCGACTGGCTCGAAACCAGCCATGCGTTCCACTCGGCGCTGCTTGAGCCGATCCTGGATGACTTTGAGGCGACAGCGCAGCGGATCCAATTCAACTCACCCCAACGAATCCTCATCGACAACAGAACCGGCGCTGCGCTTGGCAGAAGCGTGAAACTCGATGGCACTTACTGGCGCCGTCACGCGCGTCAACCCGTGGAGTTCGCCAAGAGCGTCCGGACCCTTGCCGACCAGAACTGCAAGGTGCTGCTCGAAATCGGCCCCCGACCCGTACTCGCAGCCGCGGCTCTGGGGGCATGGCCGGATCCGTCCACCACGCCACGGGTGATCGCGTCCCTGCGAGAGAACACTCCCGACCAACGCCAGATCATTGAAGCGGTTGCCGAGGCTTATGTGTTGGGCCACCTGCCCAACTTCAGCGCAATGAGGCATGCCCGAGCACGGAAGGTCGACCTACCCCTCTATCCGTTCGAGCATCGCGAATATTGGTATCGAGACAACCGGGAGCGTCCTCACCAACAGCAGAACCTCGAAGGGCCCCGTACCGACACCGTCCGCCTTCTCGAGGACGGCCGGATCGAAGAACTTGCATCCCTACTCGACGGGCCGGACAACGACCACCGGACCATCGATGTGCTGACCAAGCTCGCGTCGCAACACAACCGACAACGGGCGAGTCACTCCATCGCTGACGACCGCTACGAGGTGTGTTGGGAGAAAGCCGGCACTTTCACTTCCAGCGCTGCCGCTGCGACGGGCACCTGGATTCTGATCACCGAGTCTGCCGATACGGTACGACCTCTGATTGAGGCGTTGACGACGAGAGGTCATCGGCACCGGATCGTCGGATTGCCCTTGTCCGACTCTGACGAGGAACATCTCGCCGACGAATTACGCGTTGCGGCCGCGGACGATTCGATGGTCCGAATCCTGCATGTTCCCACCGTCGGCTCCGAGACCACACCGTCGTTGCAATCTCTCCTGCAGATGCAACACCGATTCTTGAGCGCAACACGACGGCTCTTTCGCGCAGCGAGCGCGAGTGGTGTGCGCATCCCGATATGGCTGGTGACCAAGGGTGCCCAGCGAGTCGTGGACGGGGATGTCGTAGCACCGGATCAAAGCTGTCTGTGGGGCTTTGGTCGCGCCGCGGCGCTGGAGCTACCACAGGTCTGGGGCGGTTTGGCAGACTTACCGCAAGGCAAGGAGATCCGAGCCGACGAGTGGTCTCGGTTGCTCCAACGGGTCGAGTCCTCAACCGAGTCCGCACTCAGAGACGATCAATTTGCCCTTCGCGACGACGAAGCTTACGTCCCGCGACTGGTACGGCGCGCCGGTCAGCCGAGCGGTACACCGCTGATACTCCGCGATGATGCGACCTACTTGGTGACTGGAGGACTCGGTGCGATAGGACTGGAGATCGCCGACTTCCTCGCGACACAGGGTGCCAAGCAGGTGGTGCTGACCAGTCGCCGCGCTCCCGCCGATTCTGTCCGACAACGCATTGAAGCATTGAGCGAACGCCATGGCTGCGAAATCCATGTCATGACCGCCGACGTCGCCGACGCGGACGCAATCGGGGACCTGTTGAGCACAATGCAAATTGAGTTGCCGCCGCTGGCCGGTATCGTCCACGCAGCGGGGGAGGTGGGAACCACTCCGCTCACCGGGGACTCCGAGTCACAGCAAGCCGAAATGGATCGGGTATTTGCGGGGAAGGCTCTGGGCGCCTGGCATTTAAGTGAAGCAGCTGCCACGCTCCACCTAGACTTCTTTATTAGCACCTCGTCGATCGCGTCGGTATGGGGCGGATACGGTCAAACGGCCTACGGCGCAGCGAACGCCTTTCTCGACGGGTTGGCCTGGCGTATGCGCGAGCGAGGTGTCCCTGGATTCAGCGTCAATTTCGGTCCTTGGGCATCCGGCATGGCGGACGCGGAGTCCCGCGCACGGTTGGATCAACGGGGTGTCAAGACGTTATCCCCTGCCGACGCACTTGCGGGGTTCGCTGATGTGATCGCAGCTTCTTCCGTGCAAGCAGTGGTGGCCCGGATCGACTGGAATCGTTTCCTGCCGCTCTACGATCAATCAGGCAGGCGGGCATTTTTGCAGCAGCTGGCCGCAGAGGCGCCTACCGACCAGCCGGCAACGCCTGTGCTGCCATCGGGTAACACTGAGTTGGTCGAGCGGCTGGTCAAAGCCCCGGTGCAGCAACGCAAGAAGCTCTTGACCGATTACTTGCGCAACGCGGTAGCAGATGTGACGCGGGTAGATACCGGCCAAGTCCGCGAAGACACAGGATTCTTCGACCTCGGCATGGATTCTCTGATGGCCGTCGAATTGCGGCGGCGCCTCGAACAGGGAGTGGGCCGTGAGATTCCTGTCACGCTGGTGATGGATCATCCCCGCCTGTCCGATGTAACCGAGTACCTGCTCGACGACGTACTGGGCCTCGGCGAGCAAGCTGCTCCCACCCCGCAGGCCTCGTCATTGGGGACGCGTACAGACGAGCCCATCGCGGTTATCGCGGTGTCGTGCCGCTTTCCCTGCGCGCCAGACCCAGAAGCTTTTTGGGACTTACTTTCTGACGGTGTCGACGCGATCCGCGAAGTCCCTGAGGATCGCTATGACATCGACGAGTTCTACGACCCCGATCCCGAGACACCGGGCAAGATCTACACGCGATGCGGCGGTTTCCTCGATGGCATCGACGGATTCGACCCCGAATTCTTCGGTATCTCTCCGCGCGAAGCCGTCTGGATCGAGCCACAGCAGCGGCTGACGCTCGAAACGGTTTGGGAGGGTCTCGAACGGGCTGGGTATGCGCCAGCCGCATTGCGCGGCAGCCGAACCGGCATCTTCATGGGAGTCGCGGCCAACGAGTACGCACACCTGCTGTCCTCCGAGTCGGTCGACAAAATCGAGCCGTACTTCATCACCGGCAACGCGCTCAATGCGGTATCCGGCCGCGTTGCGTTCGCCCTTGGCCTCGAGGGGCCGGCGGTCGCGGTTGATACCGCATGTAGCTCGGCGTTGGTGGCGGTCCATCAAGCCTGCCAGGCATTGCACACCGGCGATTGCGATATGGCCCTGGCCGGTGGCGTGAACGTTCTGCTGAGCCCGGTGACGGTGATCGCCGCATCGCGCGCCAGGATGCTTTCTCCTGTGGGTCGCTGCAAGACTTTCGACGCATCAGCTGACGGTTATGTGCGCAGTGAAGGCTGCGGCGTTCTGGTGCTCAAGCGGTTGAGCGACGCGCTCCGCGACGGTGACCGTGTCCAGGCGGTGATCTCTGGCAGCGGAGTCAACCAGGATGGCGCTTCCAGTGGCTTGACAGTGCCCAATGGCGGCGCGCAGCAACGGCTTATCGCTTCTGTGCTAGCCCGCGCGGGTGTAACGGGCAACGATGTCGATTATCTCGAGGCGCACGGGACCGGCACGCCGTTGGGCGATCCGATCGAGGTGCAAGCGGCCGCAGCGGTCTACGGCGCCTCACGCGATCAGAACCGACCCTTGCTGATGGGATCGGTCAAAACCAACGTCGGTCACCTCGAATCCGCCTCCGGAGCAGCTGGCTTGATCAAAGTCGTATTGTCTTTGCAGAACGGATTGTTGCCACGGAGCCTGCATTTCGACAACCCCTCGCCGCATATCCCGTGGGATTCGCTGCCGGTGCGAGTCGTCGATGAGGCAATTCCGTGGCAGACCAACGGGAGGCCGCGCCGTGCCGGCGTGAGTTCTTTTGGTTTCACCGGCACCAATGCTCATGTGCTGATTGAGGAAGCACCGCCGCTTGAGGTCGCTGAAGGCGCAGCAGGAGCGCCGACCGAAACGTCCTCGGCGTCCTCAGAAAATGAGCAACCGGTCAACGTATTGCCGCTTTCCGCGCGGTCTCCCGAAGCTCTGATCGCCTTGGCCCGGCGGTACAGGGTCTGGTTCGATAAATATCCGAACGTCGACCTCACTGATGTGTGCCTTACCGCGGGAACGGGCCGTTCCCATTTCGAGCATCGGGCTGCGTTGGTCGTCGATTCGCTCCAGAGCGCCCGTGAGGGCGTGACCGAGTTGGCCGAGAACCGGCAACGCCCAGGTGTCCTGCGTGGCGAGTGCGCCGATCGACCGACGACCGCGTGGTTGTTCACGGGACAGGGAAGTCAGTATCCGGGCATGGCTCGCGAGTTGTACGGTGCCGAACCGGTTTTCGCTGAAACGGTACGACGTTGCGCGGACGCGGTTGACGGTATGCTTCCGCGCCCACTGCTCGATGTCCTCTTTTCTACAAACCGTGACGATGCAGAAGTGTTACAGCACACGTCATTTGCGCAACCTGCACTTTTTGCGGTCGAGATGGGCCTGGCTCGGCTGTGGCAGTCGTGGGGCGTTGAACCCGACGTCGTCCTCGGTCATAGCGTCGGACAGTACGCGGCGGCCTGTGTGGCCGAGGTATTGAGCCTAGAAGACGGGGCACGGCTGATGGCCGAGCGCGGCCGGTTGTTCGGTAGCCTGCCCGAAGGCGGTCGCATGGTAGCGATCTTCACCGACGCGAAGCATGTCGAGGATATCGCCGGTGAGTTCACACGAGTGTCGATCGGCGCTTACAACGGGCCGAACACAGTCCTCTCCGGTCCCGGCGAGGATCTGGAGCAGATAGTCGCGAAATTCAGTGATGAAGGCATCCGTTGCACCTGGCTGGATACCAGCCACGCCTTCCACTCTGAGCTGTTGGAACCGGTGCTCGACGAATTCGAGTCGTACGCAGAGCAATTGCAGTTCGCCGCACCGACGCTCCCCTTGGTATGTAATCGCACCGGTGCTGTGCTCGCCACCCAAACGCCGCTGAATGCACAATACTGGCGGCGACACTCCCGCCAGCCGGTGCAATTCGCCGAAAGTGTGCGCTCCGCAGCCGCGCTCGGATGTTCGGTGTTGATGGAGATCGGTCCGCAACCGGTGCTAACCGGCGCCGCGGTGCAGATCTGGCCGGAGCACATGCCTGCACCGCGGGCAGTGGTCTCACTGCGGAAAGGCGTTGATGACCGCCGTCAGATCGCGGAGGCGGTGGCCGCGGCGTACGTGGGCGGTCACCGCCTCGATTTCGCTGCGCTCAACCGCCAGCGCCGTCCCAAAGTCGAATTGCCAACATATCCGTTCCAACGCCGCCGCTTCTGGCCCAAGACGTCAGGCATCACGGTGGATGGACCCGCGACATCCGGATTACTCGGGAGCGCGAAGGATCTCGCCTCCGGCGACTCCGTTTACACCACAAGGCTGTCCGTCAAGACACAGCCTTGGCTGTCCGACCATGTCATCTACGGAACGGTCGTTGTTCCGGGTGCCACGTACGTGGCCATGGTCTTAGCCGCCGCCGGAGCGCCGGCCCGGGCCAGAGACATCTTCTTCTATGAACCGATTATCCTGCCTGAGAAGGCTTCTCGCGAAGTACAGCTGACGCTGCATCCGCTCGAGGACGGCGGAGATGTGAGCTTCAAACTGCATAGTCGACCGTACGGAGTTCGTGATGCCGAATGGTCGTTGAACGCCGACGGCACCGTCCTGAGCGCCGATTCCGCTGTGAGCGATGAACCGGTAGCGCAGAGCACTGAACCAATCAGTGAAGTGGTGGAGCGGCTGGGGCGCATGCGCACCCAAGAGTTGTTCGAAACCTTCGCTGACGCGGAATTGGTTTGGGGGCCGGTCTGGTCCAGTTCCCTGAAGTCACTGTGGGTCGGTGAGGGCGAGGCGATTGGCGACATTCTCGTCGGCGAAATGCTGGCCGAGCACCTCGGCACCGAGCCGATGCACCCGGTGCTGATGGATCTGTGCACCGGTGTCACCTTCCCGGCATTTCCGTCGCATCTCGCTCTCGAACGAGGCGTCAACGACATGTTCTTACCGTTGCGGTACGGACAAGTGTGGTTGCAGGAGAGGATTCCACGCAGGTTCTACTGCCGGGCGAAGTGGCACGCCAGCGGCGTCGACAATGAGACTCAAGTCTTCGATCTGGACTTCGTCGATCGAGACGGTCGGCTCCTCGGAGGAATTCGCGAGTTCACAGTCAAGCGGGCGCCACGTGAGGCGCTACTTCGGGGCCTAGGTGGGGACGCCACCCGGCTGCTCTATACCCTTGGCTGGCACGAGGTGCCGCTAGCGCCGCTCGATGATTCCGCCGTCCCGGCGAATGGGACGTGGCTGATCGCCGGATTCGATGAACTTGCCAGCACTGTCCCCGGCTGCACTTCATTCGACCGGACCACTGATTCGGCGACGTTGGGGACGTTGTTGGTAGACGCGTACGACCGCGGTGTCGGGTTCTCCGGTGTCGTTTGGCGCGCGTCCGTGCCTCAGACGGAGGAGTCGAGCGCTGAAGCCGTCGCGCGGCTCGAAGCCGAGATCGTCAACCTCCTCAGCGCTGTGCACACCGTTCAAGCGAATTCGGGAAGCGGCGGTGTAAAGCTTCCCGGTGGTGTCTGGGTCGTCACCGAGCGGGCCGTGGCCACTGAGTCGGGCGAACCGGTTGATCCCTTACAGGCCGCTTTGTGGGGCCTCGGGCGCACCACTATCAATGAGGAACCGGCTCTGCGCTGCAGATTGGTCGATAGCGACGGATCACCGGATGCGGTGCGCATACTCGCCAACCTGTTGACGGCGGCGATCGACGAACCCGAGCTGGCTATCCGGCAGGGAAAGCTCTTGGCCTCGAGATTATTGCCCTGGGCGCGCAGCGGCCATCTCACCGTTCCCCGCTCGGGGGACTACGTCCTCGCGCCGACCGAACGCGGCGCGATCGACAATCTGCGTCTGACTGAAACCGAGTTGTCACCACCGGGCGATGGTTACGTGCAGGTTCAGGTGGAGGCTGCGGGCCTTAATTTCCGAGATGTGCTCAACGTACTCGGCCTGTACCCGGGTGATCCTGGGCCTATCGGCGGGGATTTCGCCGGTATTGTCACGCAGCTGGGGAACGGCGTCACAGGCGTTGAAGTGGGCCAACGTGTATACGGATTCATGCAGGGCGCATTCTGCAGCCGATTCAATGTCCCGCTCCAGCTGGTGGCGCCATTGCCGAAGGGACTAAGCGCGGTTGCGGCAGCGACCATCCCCGCTGCGGCGCTGACGGTAAGGCTCGCGTTTGACTGGGCGCAGTTGAAAGCCGGTGACCGCGTGCTCATTCACGCCGCCAGCGGCGGTGTCGGCCTATACGCGGTTCAAATGGCGCAGCAACACGGAGCCATCGTCTTTGCGACCGCCAGTAAGTACAAGCGTGCGACGCTGCGCAAAATGGGCGTCAAGTTCGTCTACGACTCGCGCACTACGGATTTCGCGGACCAGATTTTGGCGGACACCGATGGTTCAGGCGTCGATGTCGTCCTCAATAGCCTGACCAACGAGGGATTCGTCGAAGCCACCGTGCGGGCCACCGCGCTCAACGGTCGCTTTGCCGAAATCGCCAAGCGCGACATTTGGACACCTGAGCAGATGGCGGCGGCCCGACCCGATATTGCTTACGAGATCGTCGCATTGGACCTCACCGCCTTGCAAAACCCTGACCATGTCAAGCGCTTGTTGACTGAGGTGTCGGATGGGATGGCAAGCCGCGAGTGGACGCCACTGCCCGCTGAGATCTATCCAATTACGGAGGCAAGGGCAGCGTTTCGCCGCATGCAGCAAGCCCGGCACATCGGGAAGATCGTTATGCAGATACCGAACCCGCTGCAGGCAAGGTCCGATAGAAGCTATCTGATCACCGGCGGGCTCGGGGCGATCGGTCTGCACACCACCGCCTATCTGGCGCAATTGGGCGCTGGTGACATCGTGCTGACCAGCCGCCGCGAGCCCGATGCGAACGCGCGGCGCACGGTCGACGAGATCACCGAGCGCTACAAGTGCCGTATCCACACCTTTGCGGCCGATGTCGGCGACGAGTCCGAGGTTGCTCAGCTCTTGCAACGGATCCGCGAGGACTTGCCCCCACTCGCCGGCGTGGTGCATCTTGCCGGCGTGCTCGACGACGCATTGCTTCCTCAACAGAGCCTCGACCGCTTCCGGACAACACTGCGGCCCAAAGCTTTTGGCGCGTTACACTTGGACCGGTTCACGCGAGCTGATGATCTCGACTTCTTCATCGTCTCCTCGTCGGTTTCCAGCGTGTTTGGATCACCCGGACAGGCCAACTACGCGGCAGCCAATGCACTGCTCGACGGGCTGGTCGCGTGTCGTCGCGCACAGGGCTTACCCGCCACATCGGTCAACTTCGGCCCGTGGGCCGAAGGTGGCATGGCATCGTCGGAAGCCGTGCGCAACAACCTCAACGCACAGGGCCTGGCACCGCTGGAACCGTCGGCGGCACTGAGCGCATTGGCCGAAGTTGTCACCAACGGCACCAGCCAGGCGACCGTCGTGAAGGCCAACTGGCAGCGGGCCGCAAAGATATTGGGGGCTGCCCGTCCACCGATCCTGGACCTCGTGCTGCCTCGCCCCGAAGGTGAAACGACCGGTGACAGTGAGTTGCTGCGCCAGTTGCAGGAGATCCCGGTACCTCAACGCGCCGCCTTCGTCACCGAGTTCTTGCAACGCGAGGTGCAGAACTTCCTGCGGTTGGCACAGCCACCCGCGGCGACCAGCCGCTTCCTGGATCTCGGGACGGACTCGCTGATGGCGATCGAATTGCGCAACCGGTTGCACAGCCAGTTCGGCGGCGCGTTCACGATCAATGCGACCGCGGTGTTCGACTATCCGACGATCGGCGGGTTAGCCGAGTACCTCGTTGGCCAACTGCCTGACGCCGAGCAAACGGAAACTTCGGAGACGGAAGCGATTTCGGAGACGGTAACTCTGCAAACCCAGATGATTTCGGAAATAGAAGCTCTGGAACCGCAGATGAATTCGGAGTCGCAAGCGATTCCGGACGCCACCTGATGCCGCCGAGCGCACAGTTGTGTTCGTCCTCTCATCAGAAGAGCGCTGGTCAAAGGAGAGGTACGCCAGAGTGCTATGCCCAGCGCTGCGCCTGCACCTCGGGAGGCAGCGTCGTCTGCAGCGGCGCGTCGAGCCCGTCGTAGATGCCCGGCTTCTGCTCGACGAGCCAGGCAAGCGCGCCGAGCAGCCGATTGGCGGCGGTGGTGTTGCCGCCGTCGGCGCGGGTCCCGCCGGGCACGTCGGCGCGCGTCGTAATGGTCAATCGCGGATCGCCGTCGATGATCACACGGTGGTCGCCGACGCCCTCGTCGGGATACGGCCAATCCGGCGCACACGATGAGTGGATGCGGGTGATGTGGTCGATGACGATTCGTTCGCGTCCGCCCGACTTTCCGATCACTTTCAACCAGAACGCGCCCTGGGTGCCCTTCTCGAACCGGCCCATCACCGTATCGACGGGCTCCTCCAGCGGGCGTCGTTCGACCTCCTCGGCGATCTCGTCGATCTCCATTCCGAGGGTGCGGCCCACCAGCCGAATGTTGCCGCCCCACACCATCGTCGGGATCGACGGAAGCAACATCATCGGCGTCTCGTCCATGGACCCCCCGAAACCACACGACACCTTCACCGCGAACGGCTGGTTGTAGGTGGAGTAGTCGAAGATCTCCTGGCAGTGGATGCTGTTGATCCTGGTGCACAGACCGGCGGCAATCACCGCGAGCGCGTCGTTGCCCCAGCCCGGGTCGACGCCGCTGACGAGCAGCGTGGAGTTGCCCTCCTCGGCGGCGCGGGTGAGCCGGTCGACCCATTCAGGTGGCGCCGAACGCGGGTCGTAGAGCGAGTACAGCGACGGCGTCACCACGTGCCTGCCCGTCCGCAGGCAGCGTTCGATGTCAGAGACGGCGTCGTCCGGTCGAATGTCGCCGGAAGCCATGTAGGCGACGGCATCACAGTCGGCGAGCGCCGCGTCGACGTCGGTGGTGGCGGTGACGCCGGTCGACCCGTCGAGTCCGGCGAACGCGGCGCCGTCCTTGCCCGCTTTGTCCGGCGATGACGTGATGACGCCGGCCAGTGTCAAGCCCGGAAAGGCCGCCGCTGAGCGGATGGCCGCCGCCCCCATGTTGCCCGTCCCCCAGACCGCGATACGAAGCATCGCAACACCCTATCCGGACCCGCGTGACGATTCTCACAATGGGCATCAACGCCTGGCCAGACACCTGTCAACTGCGGATTTGGTTCCCCGACCAACTGGGGGGTTAGTTAGGTCCCGGAAATTGTTTCGAGGTGGTTTGAGTTGAAGTTACTGATGGGTATAGTTCGGGCAGTTACTGGTGGGTAACTTAAGCAAGAAGTACCCAACCAACAGTGGCCGTCTCACCGAGGAGGAACCGTGAGCCACTATAAGAGCAACGTTCGTGACCAGGTATTCAACCTTTTCGAGGTCTTCGGCGTTGACAAGGCGCTTGGCGAGGGTGACTACGCCGAACTGGACGTGGACACCGCCCGCGAGATGCTCGGCGAGATCGCCCGGTTGGCTGAGGGCCCGATCGGCGAGTCGTTTGCCGACGCCGACCGCAATCCCCCGGTCTTTGACCCCAACTCGCACACGGTGACCCTTCCGGAGTCATTCAAGAAGTCGGTGCGGGCGCTGGTCGACGGCGGCTGGGACAAGATCGGCGTCCTGGAGGAACTCGGCGGTATGCCGATGCCTCGGGCCCTGCAGTGGGCTTTGGTCGAGCACGTGCTGGGCGCCAACCCGGCGGTCTACATGTATGCGATGGGCGCCGGCTTCGCGCAAATTTTCTACAACCAGGCCACCGACGAGCAGAAGAAGTGGGCCGTGCTGGCCGCGGAGCGTGGCTGGACCTCGACGATGGTCCTCACCGAGCCCGACGCCGGCTCGGACGTCGGCGCCGGCCGCACCAAGGCCGTGCAGCAACCCGACGGCACCTGGCACATCGACGGGGTGAAGCGCTTCATCACCTCCGGTGACGCCGACGATCTCGGCGAGAACATCATGCACCTGGTGCTGGCTCGCCCCGAGGGCGCCGGACCCGGCACGAAGGGCTTGTCATTGTTCTTCGTGCCGAAGTTCCACTTCGACCCCGAGACTGGTGAACCCGGCGAGCGCAACGGTGTGTTCGTCACCAACGTCGAGCACAAGATGGGCCTCAAGGTCTCCGCGACTTGCGAGCTTTCGTTCGGGCAGCACGGGGTTCCCGCTGTGGGCTGGCTCGTCGGCGAAGTGCACAACGGCATCGCGCAAATGTTCGAGGTCATCGAGCAGGCTCGAATGATGGTGGGCACCAAGGCAATCGCCACGCTGTCGACCGGCTACCTCAACGCGCTCGAGTACGCCAAGGAGCGTGTGCAGGGTGCCGACATGACGCAGATGACCGATAAGACGGCTCCGCGCGTGACCATCACGCACCACCCCGACGTGCGTCGTTCGCTGATGACCCAGAAGGCCTACGCCGAGGGTCTGCGCGCGCTGTACCTCTACACGGCGACCTACCAGGACGCCGCGGTCGCCAAGGCCGTGCACGAGGTGGACGCCGAGTTGGCGGCGCGGGTCAACGACCTGCTGCTGCCGATCGTGAAGGGTGTCGGCTCGGAGCAGGCCTACGCCAAGCTGACCGAGAGCCTGCAGACGCTCGGCGGATCCGGCTTCCTGCAGGACTACCCGATCGAGCAGTACATCCGTGACGCCAAGATCGACTCGCTCTACGAGGGCACCACGGCCATCCAGGCGCAGGACTTCTTCTTCCGCAAGATCGTCCGCGACAAGGGTGTGGCGCTGGCTCACGTGGCCGGCCAGATCGAGCAGTTCGTCCAAAACGAGTCGGGCAACGGCCGGCTCAAGGCCGAGCGTGCGCTGCTGGCGACCGCGCTGGAGGACGTCCAGGCGATGGCGGCCTCGCTCACCGGCTATCTGATGGCGGCGCAGGAGAACTCGACCGAGCTGTACAAGGTCGGCCTGGGTTCGGTGCGCTTCCTGATGAGCGTCGGCGACCTGGTCATCGGCTGGCTCCTGCAGCAGCACGCCGCGGTGGCTGTCGACAAGCTCGACGCGGGTGTGTCCGGTGACGACCGCGCCTTCTACGAGGGCAAGGTCGCGGTGGCGTCGTTCTTCGCGAAGAACTTCCTGCCGATGCTCACCAGCACGCGTCAGATCATCGAGAACCTCGACAACGAGGTGATGGAACTCGACGAGGCGGCCTTCTAAGAGAGCCTTCAGTCGCTTCGCTGAAACAAAACGCCCCCGGTCTCTTCCCGGGGGCGTTTTGCATCGGAATCAAGTTCACATAAGGGCGGGTTCGGGAGGACACCAGGTGCGTCACATCAGTCTCGCGCGGTCGGCTTTCAACCCTTGCCGACTCTTCGGAAAAGTCACTCCCGAACCCGTCGTGCGACCGATCGTACGCCCGTGATCTCGATCACACCAGTGCGAATTTTCTTCGGTCAGGCGTCCCTGGACCGCAACAGCGCCCGGGTGCGCGCACGCGCCTCGGGGTCTGAGTCGAAGACGCTGGCGACGAACTCGTCGACGCCGGCGGCGCCCAGTTCGTCGAGCCGCTGTGACACCGTTTCCTCGTCGCCAATGATCGCCGCGTCCGCGGGTTCTGCGTAGCCCTCGCGGTCGAGCATGGCGCGGTACGACGGCAACTGTCCGTAGATGGCGAACTCCTCCGCGGCGTTGGCCCGGGCGGCGTCGATGTCGTCGGTGACGCTGATAGGCAACGACGCCACCACCCGAACCGAGGTCTCGTCGCGGCCCGCCTCCACCGCGGCCGTGCGCAGGGTCGGGACGACGTGGTCGGCCAGCGTCCTGGGACCCGTCATCCACGTCATCGTCCCGGCACTGCGACGACCGGCCAGGCGCAGCATCTGCGGGCCGAGTGCTGCGAGGTAGACGTCGGGCCGCGGAGCGCCGGGGACCTTCAGCGAGCCCCGGGTCGTCCAGATATCTCCGGAGGCGTCGGCGGGCTCGCCGGCCAGCAGGGGCAGCAGCGCGTCGAGGTACTCGCGCATCTGCCGCACCGGTTTGTCGTACGAGATGCCCCACACCCCTTCGGTCACCATGCGATGGCTCAACCCGATGCCCAGGGTGAAGCGGCCGCCGGCGATGGCGTTCAGCGTCAGCGCGCGCTGCGCCAGTTGGGTGGGGTGCTGCACCTGGATGGGGATCACCCCCGAGGCCACCTCGATGGTGTCGATCTCACGGAACGCGACGGCCAGGATCGTCAACAGGTCGGGGTCGTAAGGCAGCTGTGCCATCCACACCCGGCGGAACCCTTCGTCGCGTAACGACGTCAGCTTCGCCAGCACGCCTTCAAGCGGCGAGCGGCCGTAGGCATCGCTGATGAGCCCGGTGAGGGCGACGCTGGTCTGCACCCCACCATCGAAGCACGACCGGCGGCGAGCCTTCACGCTTGCTGGAACACGGCCCGGGCCTGAGGCCCGAAAAGTTAAGAGCCCCGTGCTGTCGTCGGGTCGGGGGGTCAGACGGCAGCACGGAGCTATCCGGTGTATCGGCGCGCTTTCGGGGGGCGTTACACGCTGCCGTAAATATATTTGATGCGGTCCTGCCGGGCTGGTCAGGCCTCCAGAACAGCCGCGACGCCCTGCCCGCCGGCGGCGCAGATCGAAATCAGCCCGCGCACCGATTGACCGGTCTCTTTCTTCTTCTGGGCCAGCTGCTTGGCCAACTGCGACACGATCCGCCCGCCGGTCGCGGCGAACGGATGGCCCGCGGCCAACGACGACCCGTTGACGTTGAGCTTCGACCGGTCGATCGACCCGAGCGCGGCATCCAAGCCGAGGCGTTCCTTGCAGTACTCCTCGGACTCCCACGCCTGCAGGTGCGCGAGCACCACCGACGCGAACGCCTCGTGGATTTCGTAGAAGTCGAAGTCCTGCAGGGTCAGGCCGTTGCGGGCCAGCAGCCGCGGCACCGCATAGGTCGGCGCCATCAGCAATCCGTCCTTGCCGTTGACGTAGTCCACTGCGGCGGTCTCTGCGTCCACGAAGTAGGCGAGCGGTTCGATGCCATGCGCCGAGGCCCACTCGTCGGTCGCCAGCAAGGACACCGAGGCGCCGTCGGTCAGCGGCGTGGAGTTGCCCGCCGTCATCGTCGCGTCGCCGTTGCGGACACCGAAGACGGGCTTGAGCTTGGCCAGCTTCTCGGCCGAGGAGTCGGGACGCAGGTTGTTGTCGCGGTACACGCCGAGGAACGGCGTGACCAGGTCGTCGAAGAAGCCGCGGTCGTAGGCGGCGGTCATGTTGCGGTGACTGGCGGCGGCCAACTCGTCCTGGTCGACGCGCTTGATGCCCATTTCCTTGGCGGTGACGGCGGCGTGCTCGCCCATCGACATGCCGGTGCGGGGCTCGCTGTTGACCGGGATCTGGATGCCCACCGAGGCGGGTAGCTTGCCCACCAGCTTGAGCCGGTCGACGTTCGACTTCGCACGGCGCAGCCCGAGTAGCGTGCGGCGAAGGTCGTCGCCGAGCGCGATCGGCGCATCCGAAGCGGTGTCGACGCCGCCGGCCGCCGCGACCTCATAGCGACCCGCGGCGATGCCGTCGGCCGCGGAGATGGCCGCCTGCAGACCCGTCCCGCAGGCCTGCTGGATGTCGAAAGCGGGCGTGTAGGACGAGAGCGCGCTGCCGAGCACGCATTCGCGGATCAGGTTGAAGTCGCGGCTGTGCTTGAGCACGGCACCGCCGATCACGGCGCCGAGCGTCTCCCCGTCGAGGTTGAAGCGCTCGATCAGGCCGCCCAGGGCGGCGGTGAACATGTCCTGGTTCGACGCATTGGCGTACGCGCCATCGGAGCGGGCGAAAGGAATTCTGTTGCCACCGAGGATGGCGACGCGTCGGCGGGTATCACTAGGCATGCACCCATAGTACCCACCCTTCTTACTCTGGAGTAAGTTCGTCCTCATGGCATCGGATCTGTACTCGCAAATCGTCCACTCGACGCCCGGATCGTTCCTCGCCAAGCAACTGGGCATCCCCCAGCCCGAGACGCTGCGCCGCTACAAGCCGGGTGATCCGCCTCTGGCCGGCACGCTGCTTATCGGCGGCGAGGGCCGACTCGTCGAACCGCTGCGCACCGCGCTGGCCGACGACTACGACGTCGTCTCCGACAACCTGGGCGGTCGTTGGGCCGACTCGTTCGGCGCGCTGGTGTACGACGCAACGGGCATCACCGAACCGAGCGGCCTCAAGGGGCTCTACGAGTTCTTCACCCCACTGTTGCGCAACCTCGGACCGTCCGGCCGCGTCGTCGTCATCGGCACCACCCCCGAGGAGGCGGGCAGTGAACATGAGCGCATCGCGCAGCGCGCGCTCGAGGGCTTCACCCGCTCGCTCGGCAAGGAGATGCGCCGCGGCGCGACGGTGAACCTCGTTTACGTCTCCCCCGACTCCAAGCCCGCCGCGACGGGCCTGGAGTCGACGATGCGGTTCCTGTTGTCGGGCAAGTCGGCCTACGTCGACGGGCAGGTGTTCCGGATCGGTGCGGACGACGCTTCTCCGCCCGCGGACTGGGACCGGCCGCTGGACGGGAAGGTCGCGATCGTCACCGGTGCCGCGCGCGGCATCGGCGCGACGATCGCCGAGGTGTTCTCCCGCGACGGGGCGAAGGTGATCTGCATCGACGTCGACGGTGCGCAGGAAGCGCTCGGCGTGACCGCCACAAAGGTCGGGGGGACCGCGCTGGCCCTGGACGTGACCGCCGACGACGCGGTCGACCGCATCACCGAGCACGTGCGCGACCACTACGACGGTCGCGTCGACATCCTGGTCAACAACGCGGGCATCACCCGCGACAAGCTGCTGGCCAACATGGACGAGGGTCGCTGGGACTCCGTCGTCGCGGTGAATCTCGTTGCGCCGCTTGCCCTCGCCGAAGGGCTGGTGAGCAACGGTGTGCTGGGCGAGGGCGGCCGGATCGTCGGCTTGTCGTCGATGGCCGGCATCGCGGGCAACCGCGGGCAGACCAACTACGCCGCGACCAAAGCCGGCATGATCGGGCTGACCGACAGCCTGTCGGAGGCCTACGCCGACAAGGGCGTCACGGTCAACGCGGTGGCCCCGGGCTTCATCGAGACCAAGATGACCGAGGCGATTCCGCTGGCCACCCGCGAGGTGGGCCGTCGGCTCAACTCGCTGTACCAGGGCGGTCAACCGGTCGACGTCGCCGAGACCATCGCCTACTTCGCCAGCCCCGCGTCCAACGCCGTCACCGGTAACACGGTGCGGGTGTGCGGCCAGGCGTGGCTGGGGGCGTGACATGAGCCAACCGTCGGGCCTGATGAACCTGGCGCGCGCGGCGGCGGGCGCCCTGCCGTTCGTGCCGCGTGGCGAGACACTGCCCGATCGCACGCTGACCGTCGAGGATTTGCGCATCGATCCCGAGAACGTGGCGGCCTACGCGTCGGTGACGGGATTGCAGTTCGGAGACACGGTCCCGCTGACGTATCCGTTCGCGCTGACCTTCCCGACGTTGATGTCGTTGGTGACCGGGTTCGACTTCCCTTTCGCGGCAATGGGTTCGGTGCACATCGAGAACCACATCACCCAGTACCGGCCGATCGCGGTCACCGACTCCGTCTCGGTGAAGGTGCACGCGGAGAATCTGCGTGAGCATCGGCGTGGTCTGCTGGTCGACATCGTGACCGACGTCAACGTCGGCAACGAGCAGGCGTGGCACCAGGTGACGACGTTCCTGCACCAGCAGCGGACGAGTTTGTCCGACGAGCCGAAGCCGCCGCCGCAGAAGCCGCCGAAACTCGGCCCGCCGAACGCGATGCTGCGCATCACCCCCGGGCAGATCCGGCACTACGCCTCCGTGGGCGGTGACCACAACCCGATCCACACGAACTCGGTCGCGGCCAAGCTGTTCGGCTTCCCGACGGTCATCGCGCACGGGATGTTCAGCGCGGCAGCGGTTCTGGCGAACATCGAGGGTCAGCTGCCGGATGCGGTCAAGTATTCGGTGAAGTTCGCCAAGCCGGTCGTGCTGCCAGCGAACGCCGGCCTGTACGTCGACCGCGTGTCCGACGGCTGGGATCTGACGTTGCGCGACATGAAGAAGCGCGAGCCGCATCTGTTCGGGACGGTGCGCTCGCTGTAGTCGGGCTGACTCTGCGCCAAGGACGTCGCCTACTCCGACAATTGCGCCGCAGCCGCAGAGTGAACCGATGAGTCCGAATGGTCCGACGGGGTGCCCTTCAGGCCGCGCCAGAACAGGTTGATCATCAGCTCGGCGGCCTCGTCCACGCCGGCATCGCCGGTGCTGACCCGCGACGCCACTGCCTCACCGGCACCCACGAGCGCGACGGCCATCATGTCGAAGTCGGTGTCGGGCTCGGGATTTCGGGTGCCCGAGCGCAGCAGTCTGCCCACCAGGTCGATGATGCGCTCGCGGCCTTCGCGCACGGTGTGGGCGAATGCCTGCGAACTGGTCGCCTGGCTGTAGAGCACCATCCACGAGGCCCGGTTCGCGTCGATGTAGTTCAGGAACGCCAGGACCGCGTTGCGCAACAGGTCTTTCGGGCTCTGCTTGAAATCGATCTGGCTGCGCACCTCGTCGACGAACCGCGCCAGCTCACGGTCCAGGCATGCCGCGAACAACTCTTCCTTGGAGCCGTAGTACAGGTACAGCATCGGTTTGGAGATTTGCGCCTCGGCGGCGATCGCGTCCATCGACGTCTCGTGGTAGCCGTTCACCGAGAAGATCTGCACGGCGGCGTCCAGCATCTGCTGCTCGCGCACCGCGCGCGGCAACCGCTTGGTACCTCCGGCCATTCCACCAGGGTAAGCAATGCGCGGCACCAGGGCGTCAGCAGCGGGCGGCGGGTGAAAACTAGCAGTGGGCGTGGGCGGGAATCAGCAGCGCGGGTTGGGCCCCTTCATTCCTGCCAGCCGCAGCACGGAGGCGTCGACGCTGGACATCGACAGCTCCCCGGCATCCAACGCCTTCTCCAGCCGGTCGAGCACGGCGGGCACCTCACCGGTACTCAGCCATAGCGCGACGTCGGCGCCCGCTTGCAGACTCCGCAGCGCCGCCTCGGCGACCCCGAACCGGTCGGTGATGGCCCGCATACCGGACAGATCGTCGGTGAACACCGGGCCGTTGAACGGCTGGCCGCCGTAGTTGCCCGACCGCAGCAGCGCGTAGGCCGCCGGGCTCAGGCTGGCTGGATCGCTGCCGGTCAGCCCGGGCACCTGCAGGTGACCGACCATCACTCCGACCGGCGCCTGGCTGGTCAGCGTCCGGTAGGGCACCAGATCGGTTGTCTGCAGGTCGCTGATCGGTGGCGTCGTGACGCCGCCCGTGTGCGAGTCGCCCGAGGCGCGCCCATGGCCGGGGAAGTGTTTGAGCACCGGCATCACGCCGCCGTCGCGCAGACCACGGGCATACGCGCCGGCGAAGTCGGTGACGACGGCCGGATCGGAGCCGAACGACCGGTCGCCGATGGCACCGCCCCCATCGACGTCGACGACCGGCGCGAAGTCGACGGTGATACCAAGCCCGCGCATGGCCTGGCCCCGCTTCAGAGCGATGTTGTACACCTCGTCGGGCGTGCTGCTGGCCGCCAGCGAGGCGGGCGACGGTTGGCTGCCGATCAGCCCGGCCAGCCGCGACACCTGGCCGCCCTCCTCGTCGACGCTCACAGCGAGCGGCAGCGGGGTCGCCGATCCAGCGATGGCTGCCAGCGAGCCGTCGGACAGCATCGACAGGTCGGTCCAACTGCCGACGAAGATGCCGCCGACGTGGTGGTTGTCGACGACCGCGCGTGCGTCGCCCGCATTGGAGACGCCCACCATCAGCAGTTGGGCGAGCTTGTCGCGCGTCGACATCGACGACAGCAGCGATTCACCGGCTCCGCACGCGGGGGCCGCCGGCGCGGCCGGGGCCGCGGGCACGGCGGTGGCCGCCTTGGTGATGGGCGCTGACGTCGGTGACGGCGCGGCTTCCTGCGCGGCAGGCGAGCACGCCACCAGCAATACGGGAGCGGCAACAAGGGCACACAATGCGCGGGGCAAGGCCATGGGCCTCGACACTAACGGCTGTGGTGGCTCAGTTCTATCTCGTGGTCGGCGTGTGCGGCCAGAACATGGGCTCAGCTGGGCACATGGGCCGCATGCTAGTTTTGCCGCATGGATCGGTTCCTCGTGCCCGCCGCCGCCAGCATCGTGGTCGGTCTGCTGTTGGGTGCGGCGGCTGTTTTCGGTGTGACGCTGATGGTGCAGCAGGACAACAAGCCTCCTCTGCAAGCGGGCGATCCGGCGTCTTCGGTGCTCAACAGGGTCGAGTACGGCGACCGCAGCTGAATCCCGGGCCGCCACTGAGACGGCCCCGCTCTCCCGGCGCTGGTTGTGGGTGGCCGCTGCGGCGGCGTTGGTCCTTACGTTCGCCCAGTCACCCGGACAGATCTCACCCGACACCAAGCTCGACCTGACCGCCAACCCGTTGCGGTTCCTCGCGCGCGCGTTCAACCTGTGGAACAGCGAGCTGCCCTTCGGCCAGGCCCAGAACCAGGCCTACGGGTATCTGTTCCCGCACGGCACCTTCTTTTTGATCGGCGACATCGTCGGGCTGCCCGGCTGGGTCACCCAGCGGCTGTGGTGGGCGTTGCTGCTGGTCGTCGGGTTCTGGGGTGTGCTGCGGGTGGCCGAGGCGCTCGGCATCGGCAGCCCGACGTCGCGGGTGATCGCCGCGGTCGCCTACGCGCTGTCGCCGCGGGCGCTGACCACACTCGGCGCGATCTCGTCGGAGACGCTCCCGATGATGCTGGCGCCGTGGGTGCTGTTGCCGGTGATCTTGGTATTGAAGGGCGGGTCCGGAGGGGCGGGAGAAACAGGGGCCGATCCGCGCGTACGGGTACTGGCGATGCGCTCGGCGGTGGCGATCGCGTTGATGGGTGCGGTCAACGCGGTGGCCACGCTCACCGGCTGCCTGTGCGCGGCCATCTGGCTGGCGTGTCATCGGCCCACCAAGCTGTGGTGGCGGTTCACGGCTTGGTGGGCGCTCGGCATCACGCTGGCGGTGCTGTGGTGGGCGGTCGCGCTGGTGATGCTGGGCCGGGTCAGTCCACCGTTCCTCGACTTCATCGAATCCTCAGGCGTCACCACGCGGTGGATGTCGCTGACCGAGATGCTGCGCGGCACCGACGCCTGGACCCCGTTCGTCGCCCCCAACGCGACGGCAGGCGCGTCCCTGGTGACCGGTTCGGTCGCCGTGCTGGCCACCACGCTGGTCGCCGCCGCGGGCCTGGCGGGGCTGGCGATGAAGACGATGCCCGCCCGCGGTCGTCTGATCGCCATCCTGCTGACCGGCGTCACGCTGCTCGCCGTCGGCTACTCCGGCGGGTTGGGCTCGCCTGTCGCACTGCAGGTTCAGGCGTTCCTCGACGCGTCGGGCACCCCGCTGCGCAACCTGCACAAGCTCGAACCCCTGCTGCGACTGCCCTTGGCGCTGGGGTTGGCACATCTGCTCGGCCGCATCCCGCTGCCGGGCAGCGCGCCGCGAGCGAAGTGGACGACCGCGCTGGCGCATCCCGAACGCGACAAGCGTGTCGCCGTGGGAATGGTGGTCCTGGTCGCACTGGTGGCGGGCACGTCGCTGGCATGGACCGGACGGCTTACTCCGCCAGGCGCATTCGACGCCATCCCGCAGTACTGGCACGACACTGCCGACTGGCTTGATGAGAACAACACCGGCGGCCGCGTCCTGGTGGCGCCCGGCGCTCCGTTCGCCACCCAGGTCTGGGGCAACAGCCACGACGAACCGCTGCAGGTGCTCGGCGAAAGCGCCTGGGGGGTCCGCGATTCGATCCCGCTGACCCCACCGCAGACCATCCGCGCGCTCGACTCCGTGCAGCGGTTGTTCGCCGCAGGCCGCCCATCCGCGGGTCTCGCTGACACCCTTGCCCGCCAAGGTATTTCGTACGTCGTGGTGCGCAACGACCTGGACCCGGAGTCATCCCGGTCGGCCCGGCCGTTGCTTGTGCACCGCGCGATCGACGGCTCACCGGGTCTGGAGAAGGTCGCCGAGTTCGGCGATCCGGTCGGCGCGGGCACCCTGGCCGGATTCGTCTCCGACAGCGGTCTGCGCCCGCGCTACCCCGCCGTCGAGATCTACCGGGTCGATGCCGAAACCCCGGTGACGCCTTACCTCGTCGACACCGACCGCATGGCGCGCGTCGACGGCGCACCCGAGGCGCTGCTACGGCTCGACGAGCGCCGCCGACTGCTCGACCGCCCGCCGCTGGGCCCGATGCTCTTGACCGCCGACGCCGAACGCGCGGGCGTGCCGACCCCGCTGGTCACCGTCACTGACACCCCGCTTGCCCGGGAAACCGACTACGGCCGCGTCGACGACCACTCGTCGGCGATCCGCACCCCCGACGATCCGCGGCACACCCACAACCGGGTCATCGACTACCCCTCTCCCGGAACCGATCTCGTCCACGGGCAGTGGAACGGTGGCCGCGTCTCGGTGTCGAGCTCGGCGGCCGATTCCACCGCGCTCCCCAACGTTGCGCCGGCGGCAGGTCCGGCCGCCGCAGTCGATGCCGACCCGTCGACCAGTTGGGTCTCCAACTCGCTGCAGTCGGCGATCGGCCAGTGGATGCAGGTGGACTTCGACCACCCCGTCACGAACGCGACCATCACGGTCACACCCAGCGCCACCGCCGTCGGCGCACAGATCCGCCGCATCGAGATCTCGACGGTGAACGGCACCAGCACCCTGCGGTTCGATGAGGCAGGCAAGCCGCTCACCGCGGCACTGCCGTACGGCGAGTCGCCGTGGGTGCGGCTCACGGCGGTAGCCACCGACGACGGCTCGCCCGGCGTGCAGTTCGGAATCACCGACCTCGCGGTCACCCAGTACGACGCGAACGGCTTCGCCCACCCCGTGAGCCTGCGCCACACCGTCGTCGTACCGGGTCCGCCCCCGGATTCGACTGTCGCGCAATGGGATCTGGGTTCGGAGTTGCTGGGACGCGCGGGCTGCGCGCAGAGTCCGACCGGCTACCGGTGCGCCGCGTTGATGGCGCTGTCGGCCGAGGAGCCGGTGAACCTCAGCCGGACACTGACGGTTCCGACGCCGATCGCGGTGACGCCGACGGTGTGGGTGCGCGCCCGACAGGGTCCCCAGTTGGCCGACCTCATCAGCGCACCCGGTACCGCCCGCGCGGTGGGCGAAGCCGATCCGATCGACGTGCTCGGCTCGGCATACGCCGCGGCAGACGGTGATGCGGGCACCGCCTGGACCGCCCCGCAGCGGGTCGTGCAGCAGGGGACGCCGCCGACACTGACGCTGAAACTGCCGAAGCGGACTGAAGTTGCCGGCCTGCGGGTGACGCCGAGTTCGTCGGAGTTGCCCGCACGTCCGACGCTGCTGGCCGTCGACCTCGGCGACGGTCCGCAAATCCGTCCGGTCGCCGGCGATGCCGGCGCCCAGACCCTGGATCTCAAACCGAGAGCCACCGACACCGTGACGATCTCCCTTCTCGACTGGGACGATGTCATCGACCGCACGGCGCTCGGTTTCGACCAACTCAAACCTCCCGGCCTGGCCGAGGTGACCGCGCTCGACATCCGCGGCGAACCGATCGCGGCGGCCGACGCCGCGGCCAACCGGAACCGCACCATCGACATGCCGTGCGGCAAGGGCCCGGTCATCGGCGTCGCCGGCGAGTTCGTGCAAACCTCACTCAGTACGACCGTCGGCGCGCTCCTCGACGGTGAGCCCGTGACGGCACGCCCGTGCCGGGCCGAGC
The DNA here is from genome assembly GCF_001667105.1 of Mycobacterium sp. 852002-51152_SCH6134967. Classification (NCBI taxonomy): domain Bacteria; kingdom Bacillati; phylum Actinomycetota; class Actinomycetes; order Mycobacteriales; family Mycobacteriaceae; genus Mycobacterium; species Mycobacterium sp. 852002-51152_SCH6134967. Next base: position 205,945 of record NZ_LZIK01000063.1, read on the forward strand.
CGATCCTGCTGCCCGAGGGCCAACAGGAACTGGTCATCAGCCCCGGCGCGGCGTTCATCGTCGACGGCGCTCAGCTCGCCGGGCCGCGCGCCGGTGAAATACGCGAGGCGTCAACCATTCCCGCGCAGACCGGACAATGGAGCGCAGACCACCGCGTGGTGACCGTCGCACCGTCGTCGGCGTCCCGGGTCCTCGTGGTCCCCGAGAGCATCAACCCCGGCTGGGTCGCCCACGACAGCGCCGGGTCACAGCTGACGCCGATCACGGTGAACGGCTGGCAGCAGGGCTGGGTGCTGCCGCCGGGTACGGCGGGCCCGGTCACGCTGAGCTTCCCGACGAACGCGCCCTACCGCGCCGGCCTGATCGGCGGGCTCGCGCTGCTGCCGGTGCTCGCACTGCTCGCTTTCCTGCCGATGCGCAGGCGGCCCGCGCCGGTTGAGCCGGTGCCGGTGTGGCGACCGCGCCCCGTCGCCGTCGGCGCCGCGGCGCTGGCCGTCGGTGCGGCGATCTCGGGGGTGGCGGGCGTGGCGGTGGTCGGTCTGGCGGTCGGCGTCCGTTGGCTGCTGCGCCACCGCGAAAAGCTCTGCGAACCAGTCACGGTCGGCACCGCGGCCGGTGGGTTGATCCTGGCCGGTGCGGTGTTGAGTCAGTATCCGTGGCGCTCGGTCGACGGCTACATCGGGCATTCGTGGGGCGTGCAGCTACTGGCGTTGGTCTCGGTGGCCGCGGTCGCGGCGTCGACCGTGCCGATTCGGACGGAGAAACGGCTCAGCTGACCGCGATCAGATGCTCGAGCTTGGGTTCGCCGACGACGTACTTGTCGACCTCCTGCTCGGCGATCAGGTCCTGGCCCGTCTGCCGGATGACGTGCTGGTGCAGGTGCTCGTACCACGACCGCACGACGAACGCCTCGACGAATGTGTTGGGGAATTCGCCGCTGCGGAACAACCGCCATTGCACGGCCCCGGTACGCTGCCGCGAACGCTTCACCCGGTCCATCGCCGCGACGAACGCCGCCTCGTTCTCCGACGCGACCCGGTAGGTCTTGAGCACGAGGACCGGGCCGTCGGGCGGGGCGGGTTCGAACACGAGCGCCGGTTCAGGCCAGTGCCCCGACGGTTCGACGTCGAGGTTGCCGGTGCCCGGATGCAGCGGCCACCACAGCAGCGATACCGCGCACGCGGCGAGCAACCCGGCCGCGATCAGCAGCGCGGTAACGCTGTTGGTCGCGCCGGCCACCAGCCCCCAGACCAGCGAGCCGATCGCCTGTCCACCCATGAACACCAGCTGGTAGACCGACAGTCCGCGCGCCCGCACCCAGGCCGGAAGGCTCAGCTGCATGGACGCATTCAGGGTCGACAGGGTCAGCAACCACGACAGTCCGCCGACGATCATCGCGACGATCACCACCGCGAGCACCGGAACCAGCGCCAGCACCGCGGTGGCGAGCGCGAAACCGACCGCGCCCACCGTCAACAATGCGTTGCGCCCGAACCGGACCTGCAGCCGGGACAGCACCATCGCCCCGCACACCGCGCCGACACCCAGCGCGCCCAGCAGCACGCCGTAGCCCGCCGACGACAGGTGCAGTTGTCGATCGGCGATGACCGCGAGCAGCCCCCACAGCGCACTGCCGGGAGCGATGAACAGCAGCGCCCGAAGCAGGATGCGCCGCACCACCGGCGAGCTGCGGATGTACCGTCCGCCCGCGCTCAGCGCCGACAACGGCCGCTCGGTCGGCAGCAACCGTTCCTCAACCGGCCGGCGCCAGGTGAACAGCACCACGACGATGCCTACGAACGACACCGCGTTCAGCGCGAACACCGTCGTCGGCCCGGACAAGGCCACGAGCAGGCCGGCGATCGCGGGCCCGATCGCCCTCGCGCTGTTCAGGGCCAGGCTGGTCAGCGCCGCCGCAGCGGGGATCTCTTCGCGCGGAACGAGTTCGGGCTGGATAGCCTGCCACGCCGGAGCCGTCAGCGCCTGTCCGCATCCGATCAGGAACAGCAGGATCAGCAGAACCGCCGGCGTCGTCAACCCGACACCGGTCAAGATCGCCAGGATCGAGACGCCGGCCGCCATCGCCGACTGCGTGGCGATCAGCAGGCGTCGCCGGTCGACCAGATCGGCGACCACACCGGAGGGCAGCGCCAGCAGCATCACCGGCAGCGTCGTCGCGGTCTGTACCAGAGGCACCAGCACGGCGGCGTCGGGATCGGCCACCAGCATCCACTGGGCGCCGACCGTCTGCATCCAGGTCCCGAGGTTCGACACGAGCTGCGCGATCCACAGCGCCCGGTACATCGGCGACCGCAGCGGCGCCCACGCCGACGGCGCGGTGCGGACGCTCGACGATGTCGCCATTCGGTTCTGGCCTTTCGCTATGAATCGAGTTTCAAGTACCCGATTGGTCGACCGCTATCTCGTAGCATCGGCCGCGTGCCGGAACTGAACACCGCCCGAGGACCGATCGACACCACCGACCTGGGCGTCACGCTCATGCACGAACACGTCTTCATCCAGTCCCTCGACATCTCGACCAACTATCCGGAGGTCTGGGGCGACGAGGCCCAACGGGAGGCCGACGCCGTCGTCCGCCTCAACGAGCTCAAATCGCGCGGGGTCGACAGCATCGTCGATCTCACGGTGATCGGAATGGGGCGCTACATTCCGCGCATCGAGCGTATCGCCGCGCAATCCGACATCAACATCATCGTCGCCACCGGCGTCTACACCTACAACGACGTCCCGATGTTCTTCCACTTCAGCGGGCCGGAGACCCCGCTCGGCGAGCCGATGGTCGACATGTTCGTCCGCGACATCACCACCGGAATCGCGGGCACCGGGGTCAGAGCGGCGGTCCTCAAGTGCGCGACCGACGAACCCGGCCTGACACCCGGCGTCGAGCGGGTGCTGCGCGCGGTGGCCCAGGCGCACCGGGAAACCGGCGTCCCGATCTCGACGCACACGCACGCCGCGACCAAGCGAGGCCTGGATCAGCAGCGCGTGTTCAGCGAGGAGGGCGTGGACCTCTCGCGCGTCGTCATCGGGCATTCCGGCGACAGCACCGATCTGGACTACCTGGAACGGTTGATCGACAACGGGTCTTACATCGGAATGGACCGGTTCGGGGTCGACGTGTTCCTCGGTTTCAAGGAGCGGGTGGACACCGTCGCGCGGATGTGCGAGCGCGGCCACGCCGACAAGATGGTGCTGTCGCACGACGCGTCCTGTTTCATTGACTGGCTTCCGGAAGGACTCGTCCCGCAGACCATGCCCAACTGGCACTACCTGCATATCCACAACGACGTGATCCCGGCTCTCAAGAAGCGGGGCGTCTCCGACGAGCAGCTCACGACGATGCTCGTCGACAACCCGCGCCGGATCTTCGAGACCCGGGGCGCTTACTGACATGCCCGAACAGACTCCACCGATCAGCGCGCAGGTCTCACGGCTGGCCGAGACCGAACCCAACGCGCCCGCGATCACCTGCGAAGGCGTCACCCTGACCCGAGGTGAGCTCGACGCGTCGACCAACCGGCTGGCCCGCGCCTACGCTGAACTCGGTGTGCGAGAAGGCGATTACGTCACCGTGGTGTTGCCGAACTCCATCGAGTGGGTGCAGGCGGTGCTCGCGACGTGGAAGCTGGGTGCGATCCCCCAACCACTCTCTCCGAGGCTTCCTGATGCCGAACTGACCGGGCTGCTCAAACTGCGGCCCCGCGCCCTGGTCGTCGGCCGCGCCGACCCCACCGGCCGAATAGCAAGCGTGCCAGCGGGTTACGTGCCCGATGAAAACCTCTCGGATGCAGCATTACCCGAGAAGGTGTCGCCGGTGTTCAAGGCGATGGCATCGGGCGGCAGCACCGGCAGGCCCAAGCTGATCGAGGCGGGCAACGACAGCCGGTACCCGCCGATGGTGGGTTATCCCCTTGGGGCGCAAGAGGGTGACGTCAACCTGATCTCGGTGCCGATGAGCCACAACACCGGCTTCACGACCTTCGCGATCGGGCTTGTGCAGGGCCATCACCTGGTGATCATGCCGCGGTTCGAACCGCACGAGTTCCTCCGGCTCGTGACCGAACACCACGTGACGTTCCTGACGACGGTGCCGACGATCATGCAGCGCCTGATTCCGGTCTACCGGGCCGACCCCGATGCCTACGACCTGTCCTCGATCCGGCGGTTCTGGCATGTCGGGGCGCCGTGTCCACCCGCGGTCAAGCGCGCCTGGATCGAGATTCTTGAACCGGATGTGCTGTGGGAACTGTACGGCGGCACCGAATTACAGGCGTTGACGTTCATCTCGGGAAGTCAATGGTTGGCCCACCCGGGGTCGGTCGGTGTCGTCGTCGCCGGCGAGATGAAGGTGCTCGACGATGACGGCAACGAGTGCCCGCCCGGGGTGGTCGGCGAGGTCTACATGCGGCCGTCGCCGGGCAGCAGACCCACCTACCGCTACGTCGGCGCGACGGCGAAATCACGCGACGGCTGGGATTCGTTGGGCGATCTCGGGTACTTCGATGCCGACGGCTTCCTCTACCTCAGCGACCGGCGGGTGGACATGTTCACCGTCGGCGGCCGCAACGTCTATCCCGCCGAGATCGAGTCGGCGCTGTCCGAGCATCCCGCGGTGCTGTCGTGTCTGGTGGTCGGCATCCCCGACGACGACCTCGGTCAGGTGCCGCATGCGCTGGTGCATGCCGAAGGTGGGCTCGACGCGGCGGCCGTCGTCGCGTTCCTGTCCGAGCGACTCGAGCGCTACAAGGTGCCCCGCACGGTCGAGTTCACCGATGAGCCGCTGCGCGACGACGCGGGTAAGGCCAGGCGTTCGGCGGTCCGCGACGAGGTCATCTCGCGACGGGCTCAGGCACGCTGCTGACCGACGAGTCCAACGGCGGCACCGGACGGGCGTATCGATACTCCCAGCGCCGCAACGCCGTTCGGCAAGGTGACTCCACCAGCGCGTAGCTGACCGCGGCGATCGCGAACCCGAACACGACCGTCAGCACCAGCACCACCGGCATGTGGCCGTTGAACGCGAACTCGCCGATAACCGGGAACACCATCGCGAGCGCGGCGAGGTGCCAGATGAACAGTCCGTAGGACCATCGCCCCAACGTCACCATCGTCGTGCTGCCCAGCACCCGGTGGGAGGTGTCGGGGCGGTCGAGCACGAGCGGCGCGAGCAGCGCACCGGCGACCACGGCGCCCAACGCGATCTTGACGACGAACTGGCTGACGGTGCCCGGTGTGAGGCCCTCGGGCCCGGCGATCGGCGAGGCGGCGACCAGGAACGCCGCGACCGCGATGACCGCCATCAGGACGCGCCGCCGGGCCAGTCGGTGCGGCCATCCGACCGGCGTGACGGTCAACTCGGCGAGCAGCATGCCCGCGGCAAACCAGGAGAAGAAGGCCGGCGGCCAGTTCAGGTGGTTGACGCCGGCCGATGTCGCGATCGGCAGCACCGCCCACCCGAGGCTGACGAGCGCCGCGGCGGCGATGACGGGAATGCGCGCCCGCACCGGGACGCGTCGCACCAGGAGCGCGAGAAGCGGCAACGCCATGTAGAACGCGACCTCGACCGACAGGCTCCACATCTGCGTCAGCCCCGCGGTGAGTGTCAGCGGCACATAGATCTGGGTCAGGGTGAGGTTGGCCAACCACACGGTGAGGTCCGCTTTGGCCTCCGGCAGCAGCGACAGGATCACCACGACCGCCACGAGGTATCCGGGCATGATGCGCACGATCCGGGAGCGCAGGTAGTGGCCGGTCGGCGGGGTCGGCCGCAGCCCGCGCGCTGCCGAGGCGTGCCCGCGCCACAGCAGAAAACCCGAGAGGGCGAAGAAGAGCGCCACCGCGAGATCGAACCGGCCGAACAGTCGTCCGCTGACCCCGCCGGTGTGCCCGGTCTGGAACGCCACGTGGGTGACGACGACGCCGACGGCGGCGCAGGCGCGCATGCCCTCCACCGCAGGCAGGAACCCGCGGGTTCCGCCCACCTGCTCCTCGCGCGTCTCGCCGGCCACCGCAACTGCCACAAAATCAGTGTGCCCGGTGAAGCCGAAGACGGTGACCACGGGTCGGCGGATGCGTCTGGAGCGACGACGACCTTAAATTGTGCTGTTAGGGTCAAACGGGTTTCTGCGGGCATACCGCAGGTGAAGGAGGCACGGTTTGAACCGCGCAGTGGCGCTGCGGATTGCGGCTTGCGGGATCTTGGGGCTGGGTGCCGCCCTGTTGATCGCCGCGCTGTTGCTGTCCACCTACACCCACAGCAAGATCGCCAAGATTCCGCTGGACATCGATGCGACGCTGATCAGCGACGGCAGCGGCACAGCCTTCGACCCGGCATCGCTGAACAGCGAACGGTTCGTCGTCGACCGCGACGTGCCGATGGTTCAGCAGGAGCAGCTCACCGTCGAGTCCCCGTCGAACGCCGACGTGGTGACGCTTCAGGTGGGCTCCACGCTGCGCCGCACCGACAAGCAGCAGGAGGCCGGCCTGCTGTTGGCGCTTGTCGACACGGTGACCGTCAACCGCAGTACCGCCGAGGCGGTGTCCAGCGAGAGCAATCCGGGCGGTGCGGTGCAGAAACCGCGCGCCATGGAGGACGACAAGCCGCCGACCAACATCGCGCTGCCGCACGAGGGACTGGCCTACCGGTTCCCCTTCGACACCGAGAAGAAGACCTACTCCGTCTTCGACCCGATCGCGCAGAAGGCGTTCGACGCCAACTACGACGGCGAAGAAGACGTCAACGGGCTGACCACCTACCGGTTCACCCAGAACGTCGGCTACGACTCCGACGGCAAGCTCGTCGAGCCGGTGAAGTACGCGTCGCTCTACGAAGACGACGCCGACAGCGAGGTCACCGCCCGCGCGGCGATGTGGGGTGTGCCCGGTGAGCCCGACGAGCCGATCACGATGTCGCGGTACTACGCCGCGCAGCGCACCTTCTGGGTCGACCCGGTGTCGGGGACGATCGTCAAGAGGGACGAGCACGGCTACCACTACTACGCCCGCGAGCCGCTCAAGCCCGAGGTCACGTTCGTCGACTACAAGGTCGCGTTCAACGAGGAGACCGTCGAGTCCCAGGTCGCCAGCGCGGGCAACGAGCGCGACCGGGTCGCGCTGTGGGGCCGCATCCTGCCGATCACCTTCACCGCGATGGGGCTGGTGCTGCTGGTCGGCGGCGCGCTGCTCGGCTCGTTCAGCCTGCGCGCGGAGTCCGCGCTGATCGACCCCGGTCTCGACGAGGCCGACCACGGATTCTTCGACACCCAGGGCATCAAGGTCCCGGGCGCCGAAGCCAAGACTGAGAAGATCCCGACATCTCGACCGACCGACCTGCCCCCGGACAGACCGGTCTGATCGGGCGGTCGGTCGTGGGACCGGCCTACGCGTTGGTGCTCGCCCTCGTGGTGACGGCGCCGTTGCTCGCACCCGGGTATCTGCTGTTGCGCGACGCGGTGTCCACGCCGCGCTCGTATCTGTCCGATGCCGCGCTCGGGCTGTCCGAGGCGGCACCGCGGGCCCTTCCGCAGGACTTCTTCATGGCCGTCGTGTCCTCGGTGGTCGACGGGGGCGTGGTGGCCAAGGCACTGCTCGTCGCGGGACTGTGGCTGGCGGGCTGGGGCGCGGCGCGGTTGGCCGCCGCGGTGGTTCCCGAGTCGGGGCTCGCCGGTCAGTGCGTGGCGGTGACGGTCGCGGTATGGAACCCGTATGTCGCCGAGCGGCTGCTGCAAGGACACTGGAGCCTGCTCGTCGGCTACGGGTGCCTACCGTGGGTCGCCACGACGGTGCTGCAGATGCGGGAGTCGGCGCGGTGGACCCCGTTGTGGGCGTTGGCTTTCTGGTTGGCACTGGCCGGGTTGACGCCCACCGGGCTGATGCTGGCGGCGACCGTCGCGCTCGTGTGCGTCGCCGCGCCCGGCGAAGGGTGGGGCCGGTGGCGGTGTGCGGGCGTGACGATGGCCATGACGGTCGTCGCGGCGCTGCCGTGGCTGGTCGCGGCGACGGTGTCGCGGGCGTTGGAGTCGTCGCAGGCTGACGGCGTCCTCGCGTTCGCCGCGCGCGCCGAACCGGGCCTCGGAACACTGCTCAGCCTGGCCGGGCTGGGCGGCATCTGGAACGCAGAGGCCGTACCACCCTCTCGCACAACACTTTTCGCGATCGTGGGCACGGCGGTGTTGCTCGGCGTGGTCGCCCTCGGCTTACCAGTCGTGCTGCGCCGACCGGCGGCCGTACCGCTGATGGTCCTGGCCGGGTTCGCCGTCGTGGTGCCCGCGCTCATGGCCACCGGACCCGGGCTCGTCCTCGTCGAGGCGGCCGTCCGCGCCGTGCCCGGCCTGGGGGTGGTCCGCGACGCGCAGAAGTGGGTGGCGTTGGCGATGCCGGGCTATGTGGTTGCCGGCGCGGCGGGGGTGATCTTCGCCCGACGCTGGTTGCCGGCGGCGGCGACCGCGGCACTCTGCTGCGTCGCGCTGATCGCGACGTTGCCGGATTTGGCGTGGGGCGCGGGTGGCCGCGTCACCGCCGTGCAGTACCCGCCGGGATGGGCGAAGGTGTCCGCGATCATCAACGCCGACCCGCGGACGGTCGCGGTGATGCCGATGGGCAGCATGCGCCGTTTCGAGTGGGCAGGTGAGGCTCCCGTGCTCGACCCGCTGCCCCGGTGGGTGCGTGCCGATGTGTTGACCACCGGCGATCTGCACATCGGCGAGCGGACGGTGTACGGGGAGGGGCAGCGCGCACGCGACGTGCAGGAGATCCTCGTCGAGAGCGCGGACCAGAACCTGCTCGCCGATGCCGGGGTCGGATGGGTGGTGGTCGAATCCGGCGCTCCGACAGAGCGTTTGCCGTTGCCCGTCGCCTACACCGACGAAGACCTCACCCTGTACCGGGTGAGCGGATCGTCGCCGCAGGCCGACGGTCGGAGCCTGGTGCTGGCCGCACACTGGGCCTGGCTGGCGATGCTGCTCGGCGGTGCGGGCGCCCTGATGGCGCGACGGTTGAGCAAGTCGCCGCCGCGAGTCAAAGCACCTCACCGTCGATGACCTCGGCGTCGCCGGCGGAACAGAAATGTCGGTGGGCGATGGCATACTCGCACACATGTTCGATACGACAAGCGACGCAGGGTTGGTCGACCTGATGGGCCAGGCGCAGCGCGCCAGCCGGGTCGAGATCGCGCGTCAGCTGTTGGCAATCGGGCACTTCAGCCTGCGCCGCGTTCCCGAATGTGACGGCGAGAACGACGACAAGGTGGTCGACGACTGGGAGGTCGTGGCTGCCGAGATCGGTGCCGAACTCGGCATCAGCCGCGGACGGGCCTCGTCCATGATGAGCTCGGGCCAGGCCCTGATCAAACGGCTTCCCAAGGTGGCAAAGGTGTTCGCTGCCGGTGAGATCGAGTGGCAGGTGGTCAACATGCTGATCTACCGCACCGACCTGATGGTCAGCGAGGACGCCTGCGCACTGATCGACGCGATCTTCGCCGACCGGGCCGCCCAGTGGAACCACCTGTCGTACAACAAGCTCGTCGAGGTCGTCGACTGGCTGGTCCTTCAGATCGACCCGGACGCGGTGCGCCGAGCCAAATCCCGTGACGACGACCGCCATTTCGATGTCATACCTGGCCAGTACGGAATGACCGACATCGTCGCCTGCCTACGCGGCGTCGACGGGGTGGCTTTGAGTCAGCGACTCGACGCGCTGGCCGCCACGGTCTGCCGGGAGGATCCACGAACGCATCGCCAGCGCCGGGCGGACGCGATCGCGGCGGTGCTTGCCCACGAGGACGCGATGGCGTGCCTATGCGAACGACCTGACTGTCCCGCCGCTGGCAGGACGGCAACTACCATTTTGGTCCATATGCTCGCCGAGCGGGACACCGTCGAAGGCACCGGCACGACACCGGGGTACGTATCCGGATTGGGTCCGGTTCCGGCGTCGACCGTCGCCGACGTGGCGCGCCACGCCAAGCGGCGCCCCATTGAGATCCCCGACGACGCAGCACCCGAACCGCAGTACCGTCCCTCGACCGCGCTTGCCGATTTCGTTCGCTCCCGCGACCTGACCTGCCGGTGGATGAATTGCGACCGTCCCGCCTGGCGATCCGACATCGACCACGCCGCGCCCTGGCCCTACGGGCCCACCCATCCGTCCAACAACGCCTGTTTCTGCCGGCTGCACCACCTGATGAAGACGTTCTACTGCGGACCCGGCGGCTGGATCGTGCGCCAAAAACCCGACGGCGCCGTCATATTCACCAGCCCGACCGGGCGCATACACACCACTACTCCGTTCGGAGCGATGCTGTTTCCACAACTCGGCGCTTCCACCGGCACGCTTCACCTGCCCGAGGTGCCTGCACCGACACCGGGACGCGGGATCTGCATGCCCACCCGCCGACGCTCCCGCCGCCAGAACCGCGAGCGGCGCATCCAACGCGAACGCGCCCTCAACGCCACGATCCGAGCGGAAAACACCACGCCGGCCACCCAGACTTTCGGCAGCTTCTACCCGCTGGGCACCGGTCCGCCGACCGATCCGAGAGTTCTGCTGGACGATCCGCCGCCGTTCTAGCACCCGAGGGGGACGGTTCGATGACGGGGAGCGTCGCGAAGGCTAGACCACGCCGCTGACGTACTGGCCGCGGTGCACCGCTTCCAGCACAGTGCGCATCGCCTCGGCACTCTGCTGCCAGGAGAACTCACCGCAGCGGACATGTGCCTTGGCTCCGAGTTGCTCGCGCAGCACGTGATCGGACAACAGTTCAGCCAGACCGTCGACCAGACCGTCGAAGTCGTCGACCAACACGCCGGTCACGCCGTCGACGATGGAGTCTGTCAGTCCACCGGACGACCGGTAGCCGATCGTGGGCACCGAATGCTGGCCGGCCTCGATGACCGCCAGCGCCCAGCCCTCCTTGCGCGAGGGCAGCACGTGTACCCACGCCTCTTGCAGCACACGGTGTTTGGCCTCGTCGTCGATGTGGCCGTGAAACGTCACCGCATCGGAGATGCCGAGCAGGGCTGCATGTTCGACCAGCCGCTGCTCCCACCAGCCACCACCCACGACGTCGAGCGTCAGCCCTGGCAAGCGCGGCCGCAGCACAGCGACGGCCTCCAGCGCGTCCTCGATCTGCTTGTGCGGCACCAGACGTGACAACACCACGACCCGCGGTGCCGGCGCGCGCCTGGGGGCCATCGTCGAGGCCGGCGCCTCGTCGAGCCCGTTGCGCACCACCGCGATCTGCCCGGGACGCACGCCCAACGCGGCCAAATCACGCGACGACGGCAGCGACACCGTGACGTACTGGTTACGCCGGTGCGCCCGCGGCGAGAGCCTCGACTCGACGAACCAGCCGATTCGGCCCTTCACCGGCCCGGCGACCGGCCACTGCTCGCGGTGGCAGTGGTGCACGAGCACAGCGACGCGCCGCCCGTAGGCCAGTCGCGCCATGAACGGGATGCCGTTCTGCGTGTCGATTACGACGTCGGGTCGCGCGCGCCGCAGGGGCCCGAGCCCGAAGCGGGCCAACACCATCGCCAGCCCCGCCCAGATGTAAACGGTGTGGCGCCCCCCGCCGCGGCTGACGCGGACCCCGTCGACGACCTCGCGACGCGCGGCTCCCGGATAGCGCGCTGTGCGCAGCGTGACCTCGATACCCGACGCGGCCAACTGCGCGCCGATGCGCTGCAGGTAGGCCTCGCTGCCGCCACCCTGGGGGTGGCCGGTGTCGCGCCAGCACAGCAGCAACACCGATCGGAGCGGACGGGCAGACATCGGCAACAGCGTAGTCGGATCGCGGCGCTGCGTAGTCTTCGGTTCCATGCCAGTCACCGACCGGTTCGCCGAGCGGGCGACACTGTCGCGGTCGCTGCGCCTGCTCGCGCAGTTCCGCTTCGAGCAGAGCGACCCGGCACGGTTCTACGGCGCTCTCGGCGAGGACACCGCCGACATGGTCGCCGACCTGTGGCTGGCCACGGATGGATCGACGCCGGCCGGGCGCACGGTGCTCGACGTCGGCGGCGGGCCCGGTTACTTCTCGGAAGCGTTCGTCGACAAGGGTTTTCGCTATATCGGGGTCGAACCGGATCCGGCCGAGATGCACGCCGCTCCGGGGATGGTGACCGCGAGCACCTACGTGCGGGCATCCGGGACGGCTTTGCCGTTCGCCGACGACAGCGTCGACATCTGCCTGTCCTCGAACGTGGCCGAGCACGTGCGGCGGCCGTGGCGGATGGGCGCCGAGATGCTTCGGGTGACCCGGCCCGGCGGGCTGGTGGTGCTGTCGTACACGGTGTGGCTGGGTCCGTTCGGCGGGCACGAGACCGGGCTGTGGCACTACCTCGGCGGCGCCCGTGCCGCACGCCGGTACACCCGCAGGCAGGGCCATCCGCCGAAGAACAACTACGGTTCGTCACTGTTTGCGGTGTCGGCGGCCGACGGCCTGCAGTGGGCGGCGAGCACCGGTGCGTTGGTCGCCGCTTTCCCCCGCTACCACCCGAGATGGGCGTGGTCGCTGACGAAGGTACCGGTTGTGAGGGAGTTCCTGGTGAGCAACCTGGTGCTGGTTCTGCGGGCGCCGTAAGCGGCCGACTGCAACAGGTTCTACTTCGGCGGCTTCCTAGGTAGTGTGACGGTCATGACACAGAGCACCGCGTATCGCACCGAATGGGACCAGCTGTTCATCGGCGGCAAGTGGGTCGAGCCGGCCACCTCCGATGTGATCGAGGTGCACTCGCCCGCCACCGGCGAGTTGGTGGGCAAGGTGCCGCTGGCGTCGGCCGCCGATGTCGACGCGGCATGCGCCGCCGCCCGCAAGGCGTTCGACGAGGGCCCGTGGCCGCACAAGACGCCGCAGGAGCGGGCCGCGGTGCTGGCGGCGGCGGTCAAGCTGATGGAGGAGCGCGGCGACGAGCTGAAGTTCCTGCTGGCCGCCGAGACCGGCCAGCCGCAGACCATCGTCGACATGATGCAGTACGGCGCGGCGATGTCGTCGTTCCAGTACTATGCGGGCGCGGCCGACAAGTTCCCGTGGAAGGAGATCCGCGACGGCATCTACGGCCAGACCATGGTCGTGCGCGAACCGATCGGCGTGGTCGGCGCCGTCACCGCGTGGAACGTGCCGTTCTTCCTGGCCGCCAACAAGCTCGGCCCCGCACTGCTGGCCGGCTGCACCGTCGTGCTCAAGCCGGCCGCCGAGACACCGCTGTCGGTGTTCGCGATGGCCGAGATGTTCGCCGAGGCCGGTCTGCCCGAAGGGGTACTGTCGATCGTCCCCGGTGGCCCCGAGACCGGTCGCGCGCTGACCGCCAACGACCAGATCGACAAGTACACGTTCACCGGCAGCTCCGCGGTCGGCAAGGAGATCGCGAAGATCGCCGCCGAGAAGCTCAAGCCGTGCACGCTGGAGCTGGGTGGTAAGTCCGCCGCGATCATCCTCGAGGACGCCGACCTGGATTCCACCCTGCCGATGCTCGGGTTCTCGGGCGTGATGAACAGCGGGCAGGCCTGCGTCGCGCAGACGCGCATCCTCGCGCCCCGGTCGCGCTACGACGAGGTTGTGGAGAAGATCGCCAACTTCATCGGCGCGATGCCCGTCGGCCTGCCCGACGACCCGAACGCCGCGATCGGCCCGCTGATCTCCGAGAAGCAGCGCGACCGCGTCGAGTCCTACATCAAGAAGGGCGTCGACGAGGGAGCGCGCCTCGTCACCGGCGGTGGCCGCCCGGAGGGTTTGGACAACGGCTGGTTCGTGGAGCCGACCGTGTTCGCCGACGTCGACAACTCGATGACGATCGCCCAGGAGGAGATCTTCGGACCCGTGCTGGCGGTCATCCCCTACGAGACCGAAGAGGATGCGATCCGCATCGCCAACGATTCGGTGTACGGGCTCGCCGGCTCGGTGTGGACCACCGACAACAAGAAGGCGCTCGAGGTCGCGTCGAAGATCCGCACCGGCACCTACGCGGTCAACATGTACGCGTTCGATCCCGGCGCCCCGTTCGGCGGCTACAAGAACTCCGGCATCGGCCGCGAAAACGGTCCGGAGGGCATCGAGGCCTACGTCGAGCACAAGAGCGTGCTGCTGCCGTTCGGCTACACCCCCGAGGACTAGAACGCGTCTTCGGGCACGTCCATCGCGTCGAGGCCGATGGTCTCGATGATGCCGCGCGCAGAGGTCAACAGCGGCAGCATGTGCTCGGCGAAGAAGTTCGCCGCGGCGACCTTGCCGGTATAGAACGCCCGGTCGCCCGCGGAGACGTCGCCGTCCAGCGCGGCCAGCGCGATCTCGGCCTGGTGCAACAACAACCAGCCGATCACCAGGTCGCCGACCGCGAGCAGGAAGGGCACCGAGGCCAGGCCGATGCGGTACAGCTCGCGCGGGTTCTCCTGCGCCGAGACCAGGTATCCGGTCAGGGCCGCGACCATCGCCTGCACGTCCTGCAGCGCGGTGGCCAGCCGGGCGCGACCGTCGGCGAGCTCTGCACGCGCGAGGTCACTGCGGACGAACTCCTCGATCTGACCGGACAGGTGCGCCAGCGCGGCACCTTGATCGCGGGCGATCTTGCGGAAGAAGAAGTCCTGCGCCTGGATGGCGGTGGTGCCCTCGTACAGGGAGTCGATCTTGGCGTCGCGGATGTACTGCTCGATCGGATAGTCCTGCAGGAAACCCGAACCGCCGAACGTCTGTAGGGATTCGGTCAGGCACTGGTATGCCCGTTCCGACCCCACACCTTTGACGATCGGCAGCAGCAGATCGTTGACGCGGCCTGCCATCTCGGCGTCGGCTCCGGAGACGATCTGCGCGACGGGGGGATCCTGGTGGGCGGCGGTGTAGAGGTAGAGCGCGCGCAGCCCTTCGGCGTAGGACTTCTGCGTCAGCAGCGCCCGGCGCACATCCGGGTGGTGCAGGATCGTCACCCGCGGCGCGGTCTTGTCGGTCATTTGGGTCATGTCCGCGCCCTGCACCCGGGTCTTGGCATAGTCCAGCGCATTGAGGTAACCCGTCGACAACGTGGCGATCGCCTTGGTGCCCACCATCATTCGGGCGTACTCGATGACCTTGAACATCTGGGCGATGCCGTTGTGGGAGTCGTTGACCAGCCAGCCCACGGCGGGCACCCCGTGTTGACCGAAGGTCAGCTCGCACGTCGCCGACACCTTCAACCCCATCTTGTGCTCGACGTTGGTGACGAAGACGCCGTTGCGCTCGCCGAGTTCACCGGTCTCGGGGTCGAAGTGGAACTTCGGCACGATGAACAGGCTCAGACCCTTGGTGCCCGGTCCCGCGCCCTCGGGGCGGGCCAGCACGAGATGCACGATGTTCTCGAAGAGGTCGCCGGCGTCGCCGTTGGTGATGAACCTCTTCACCCCGTCGAGATGCCATGTGCCATCGGGCTGTTGGACGGCCTTGGTGCGGCCGGCGCCGACGTCGGAACCGGCGTCGGGTTCGGTGAGGACCATCGTCGCGCACCAGTCGCGCTCCACCATCAGCCCGGCCCAGTGTCGCTGCTGTTCGTTGCCGATGCCATAGAGGATGTCCGCCATCTTCGACCCGGCCTGATAGATGAACACCGCCGGATTGCCGCCGAGGACGAACTCGTTGATCGCCCACTCCACGGCGGCCGGTGCCGCCACCCCGCCGATGTCCTCGGCCATCCCGACGCGAAACCACTCGCCATGCTGCCAGGCCTTGAACGACTTCTTGAACGGCTCGGGCAGCGTCACCTCATGGGTGGCGGTATCGAATGTGGGAGGGTGCCGATCGGATTCGGCGAACGACTCGGCGAGCGGACCCTCGGCCTGCCGGGCGGCTTCGTCGAGCATCTGGCGCACCGAATCGCCGTCGAGCTCGCCGAACTCGCCGGTCGCCAGCGCCTTGTCGAGACCCAGCACCTCGAACAGGTTGAACTCGAGATCCCGCACGTTGCTTCTGTAGTGGCCCATCACGAGCGCCTTTCGTTCGCGTGGAGCCGAGCGTAGCCGCCCGAAGGCGCCGCGACCTGCACTTCAGCTCAGGTGCCTGACCACGATCGGATTATGGTATTTCCCATAATGTGGTCTGCGGCTCGGCAGGGTTGACGACGCTAGACAAGCCCGTCTAGCTGGGCCGATCCAAGCCAAAGCTGTGATGTGGAATACATTGATTGCTCCTTTGTGTTGACGGTTTTATGCTGTTCGTCATAGCCAGGGAGGCACCCGATGTGGGTCATTGAAGTCAACGTCGCCGGATACCGGTTCACCCATCGCGTGCACGACCGCCGGGTCTTCCGCTTCAGCCCCCGTACGTTCGGTTGGCGTCCGGCGCACCTGCGTCGCACGCCCGCAGCCTGATCGCCCCATTGGAGGTTGACCTGTCTTCCATCGGGACGAAGACCGCCAACAAGCGCGGTTCGACGCGCACCAAGATGCTGATCGCCGCGGTCGAGGTGTTACGGGAGCGCGGCGCGGCAGGCGTCACGATCGACGAAGTGCTCGCCCGGAGCGGCGCGCCACGCGGATCGGTTTACTACCACTTCCCGGCGGGCCGCAACCAGATCCTGCGCGAGGCGCTGAGCTACGCCGGTGACGCGATCACCAAGGAGATCGACGAGGCGGCTGCCAAGGGCGGAATGCACCTGGTCCGCAACTTCGTGGCGTTCTGGGAGGAACTGCTCGTCGAGAGCGACTTCGTGGCCGGCTGCCCGGTGGTGGCGGCGGCGATCGGATCGGCTGCCGAGGAACCGCAGTTGACCAGCGTGGCGGGCAGCATCTTCGGCCACTGGCGTGACGCGCTGACCCGTGCCTTCGTCTCCGACGGCTTCGACGAGTCCGACGCGGCCTCCCTTGCGATCACCTGCATCGCGGCGCTGGAGGGCGCAGTGGTGCTGTGCCGGTCGACCCGCTCGGCCAACCCGCTCCACGATGTCGCGCAGCAGGTCGAATTCCTGATCAGGTCAAGGGATTTCATCCGCCGCTACGGCGTGCCCGACCGCAACTGAGCCGAGCGCCATCGCGCGCAGACGAAGTCTCTGTTCACCGCCGCCTCGACCAGTTCCCATTCCGAACGGATCGGCAGCACCGGCGAACCCGCGCCGAGCGAGCACGGCGCGTAGCTGACGATCATCTCGTCGATGAGATCCGCCTCGACGAACTGTCGCGCGGCATCGCCGCCACCGACCACCCACACGTCCTTGTCCGCCGCGGCGGCGAGCAGTTCGGGATGCAGATCGGCGACGTCGCCGGCGAACGTTTGCACATCGTGTCCGCGCTCGACGATGTGCGGTCGCCGCGTCAACACCCAGGACGGTTGCTCGTACATCCAGTCACCGGGCTGGTTGCGCACGATCCATTCGTAGGTCGCCGAACCCATCACCACGGCGCCGATCGTGGCGATGAACTCGTCGTAGTGGAACGGTCCGTCCCGGTCGATGTCGCGCGATGTCAGCCAGTCCAGGCTGTCGTGTTCGTCGACGATGAAACCGTCCAAGCTGGCCGCCGTGTAGTAGACCGTCGCCAAGTCAGTTGCTCCTCATCCACTCCAACGGATCGCCCATGCGGACGTCGATCCCGTGGTGGGCCAGCATTCCTCGGGCCAGTCCGCGCCGGTGGGCTGCGTACTCCAACACGTGGGCGACGATGCCGTACAGCTGAAACGATTCGGGCGGATCGCACAGCGCGTCGATGACGGTGTCCCCCATCCGACCGTCGGCGGCGTACTCGGAAACCATTGCCGTCCAGCGCTTTGCGATATCGTCGTGATGTCGGGCCAGCTGCGCGGCGGTGGTCGTTTCTCCTCGGGTGGCCGAGCGGTCAGGAAAGTCGCGTCCTTCGATCGTGGCCAGCCACACCTGCTTGGTCCAGACGATCGCACCGAGCACCGCTCCGACGCTGGGTTCGGGACCGTCCCAGTCGAGGACCACCTGCCCAGGCGAAATCTCCTCTTGCCACTGCTCTTTCGTCAGGTTGCGCGCGCAGTCGATCAGATACGCGGTGTCGGCGACGTCGTGCGCCACCATCAGTTGGGAGATGTCGGGCTCCTTCGCGTCCCCGGCGTTGTCGAGCCACAGCGAGTGCGGCGGGTGGAAGTGAAGGCCGTTGGGCGCGGTCACCCGGAACTCGACGTCAGCGGCCCTCGACGGCGGCACACCGAAGGTGCGTCGGAAGGCGCGCGAGAACACCTCGACCGACGACCAGCCTTCGTCGGCCGCGACGGCAGTCACGCGCTCACCCTGCTGCAGTCGCCACGCTGCGCGTTCGAGCATGATGCGGCGGCGCATCGCCGCGGGCGACTCGCCGGTCAGGCGGCGCACTTCCCGCGAGAAGTGGAATTCGGAGGCGTGCGTGCTGCGGGCCATGCGGTCCACCCCGCTGTTGTCGGCAGCGACGACCGCGTCGAGCAGTTCGCGCAGGCGGTCGCGGCGCGCTTCGGTGGTCACGATCACCGAGTATGGTCGCGCCGCGGGCGTAAGAACATGACGATTCCTGCTGCGTTCAGCTGTCCAGCACCTCGTGCACCCGGGCTTCGATGTCGCGGTGGTCACCGAGGTCGGTCAGGTCGATCCCGAAGCGGCCGGTCAGTTCGGCGAGGACGTCGGCGGCGGTGTCGAGGCGCACTCGTTCGGTGTCTCCCCCGCTGTGGATGGCCAGGTTACGGCCGCGCAGGTTCCACCGCGCGTCGTCGGTGACCAGCGCCACCGACAGACCGGTGACAAATCCCGACTCGGGAAACGTTGACACGTACCAACTTCCGACTTGCAGATCGATCTGCGGCCGCGGGCGGGTGTCGAACATGTACAGCGGCTGCCACTCCCCGCGGATCTCGGCCTCCAGCAGGTAACCCTCGTCGTGGTCGCGCAGCCGGTATGGCTCGTGGCGCGTCGCCTGCACTAGACCGGCGTGGAGTCGGATTGGTGAGGACAGCGTCTGTCCACCGAACCCGACGTCGACCAACCACGGTCCGTCTTCTGCCGGGATGTGCACCGACAGCACCTGATGCGTCTGCGCGGGCAGCGCACCCGACTGGTTCATCCACACGACCCGGCCCGCGAGCCGTTGCACACCGTAGCCCAGCGCCTCGAGCACGTACCCCATCAAGCCGTTGTGCTCGTAGCAGTATCCGCCGCGGCGACGGCGCACGAGCTTGCGGGCCAGCGCGCCCGCGCTGAGATCGACGACCGGGATACCCAGGAGCGGATCGAGGTTCTCGAACGGGATCGACCGGTTGTGCGCCGCCACCAGGGCGCGCAGTGTGGACAGCGTCGGCTCCGTCGAGCCGGTGTAGCCGATCCGGTCCAGATAGGCCGCCACGTCGAGCGCGGCCGTCACGTCGGTTGCCATGCCCACATCTTGCGACCTCAACGGCCGTTCAGGTCAACCGTTGCCGCGCGGCGGCGAGACTCCGCGCGGCAGCGCGGCCGAACCTACGGCTTGCCGCGGGCCGGCGTCTGATTCGCGACGCCGTGCCGAAGCGGGGTGTTGGCCTGCGCGGCCGTCGACTCCTGCACGGGCGAACCGCCCGCCGTACCGCTCACCTCGGGCGCGTTGCTCGGGTCACCGGACGACGGCTCGGCGCCATGGGTCAACTCCTTGAGCCGCGCGTGCAGCACCTCGAGCACCGGGATGCGGTTGCCGTGCGCGGTCTCGTGGTCGAACACCGCCCGCAGCGCGGGCTCGTCGAGCGCGCGGATGCGGTGCCGCAGCTCGGTCAACGGCAGCTGGTCGTAGTCGGTGATCGGCAGGTCGTCGCTCTGCGCCATGCGCTGTCTCCTTACAGGTGAGGTAGGCCGTCGGCCGGCGAGGGGATCGCTGTCCCCGACCCGTCGGCGCGTCCGCGATAACGGGCGATCACCGCGGCGACCGCTCCGATACCGGCGAGCGCCAGCGTCGGCCACATCGCGGCCTGCACCAACCACACTCGTCGCTGCACCTTGAAGATGCGCTTCTGCGCGTTCCGCGCTCGGGACAACGTTTCCACGTCTAACGGTTGCCCCGGGCGGCGGTTATGAAACCCGTTACGTTCCCGTCCACTTCGGCGCCCGCTTCTCGGCGAACGCGATCGCGCCTTCCTTGGCGTCGTTGGACATGAAGACCGGTCCGAAGATCTCGACCTGCTTCTTCCACATCTCCTGGGAGTTCCAGTCGCGCGACTCGACGATGATCCGCTTGGTCGCGGCCACCGCGAGCGGACCATTGGCGGTGATCTTCTCGGCGAAGGCGATCGCCGCCTCCAACGCCTGACCCGGTTCGGCGAGGACGTTGACCATGCCGAGGTCGTGGGCGCGCTGCGCGGACAGGCTCTCACCGGTCAACGCCAGTTCCATCGCGAGGCCGTAGGGAAGCCGCTGCGGCAACCGCAGCAGTCCGCCGCCGCCGGCGACCAGCCCGCGCTTGACCTCGGGAATGCCGAACGCGGATTCCTTCGACGCCACGATCAGGTCGGTGGCCAGCGCGAGCTCGCAGCCACCGGCGAGACAGTAGCCCTCCACCGCGGCGATGAGCGGCTTGGCGGGCGGGCGCTCGGTGAAGCCCAGGCCGCGGCCCTCGATGGCCACGTTCTCGCCGCGCGCGAACGCCTTGAGGTCCATGCCCGCGCTGAACGAGCCGCCGGCTCCGGTCAGGATGCCCACCGACAGGCCGGCGTCGCCGTCGAGTCGGTCCATGGCGTCGGCAAGGCCGCGGCTGACGTCGGCGTTCACCGCGTTGCGGGCCTGCGGGCGGTTGATGGTGATGATCAGGATGCGGTCGCGCTGTTCGACAAGGACGACGGGTTCAGTGTTGTCACTCACGCGGCTGATCGTAACGGTCCGCGGATGAGATCATGCGGGCGCAGCGGGCGCGTGCACGCCGACCTCGGCGATCGCCGCGCGGTTCTGACCGTCGGCGGCGCCCAACTTCGTAATCCACACCACCACCCGCGCGACGGGCCGCGGATCCGTCACGGGAATCCTCGTCACGCCGGGCTCCACGGGTGTGGCGGGCGTGAGCTCGAAGGTGTCGGTCAGCGCCTTCGGGTCCTCGGGCTTGTCGGTGCCCCGTACCTGGATCAGCGAGCCCGCGCTGTTCTGGTCGATTGTGACCGCGGTGATCGGCGTGGGTTCGCGCAACGAGATGAGCAGGCCCACGCCGGGTTTGAATTTCGGAAACGGATCGGCGTCGTAGTAGCGGTCGGTCGACCAGGACGTCTCGGGCTTGGCGTCGATCGCCAATCCGGCATCGCCGGGGCTGTCCGGAGATCCGTCGGGGGAGAAGACGGTCGCCGCCTCCAACGGGATGCGGTCGCCGGGAGCCAGTCCGCGCACGGTCTTGGTCTGCTCGGGCGGTGGGGGCGCCGCGGTCGTCGTCGGCACCAGCCCGAGCTTGTCCGCGTCCATCGCGACGTTGTCGTCGTTGGTCTCCAGCAGACCGTTGAGCGAGGACCCCAGCGCCAGCATCCCCACCGCAACGATGGCCGCGGCGGCACCGAGGCCCGTGCGCAGGATGGCGCGGCGGGCCGCCTCCTTCTGTTCCTGGGGTCCGAAGTTGCGGAATTCGGCATAGCGTCCGGACTTGACAGCCGGCAGGGGCGGCATCACTCGGTGAGTCGACTCCATGTCAGACGCCGCAGCCTGCTCCAGCAATGTGAGAAGCGTTGCGGCGCTGTTAATTCCACCATTGTCCCGCAGGAGCGCCGAGGTTGTCGTGGAGATCAGGAAGGGGATCCGGGGATCGACTTCGGCCGGCTCCTCGGGTTGGGCCACACCGTCCGGCCACTGGCCGAGCAGCAGCGTGCACAGGACGCAGCCGATCCCTCGGAGATCGGTCTGCGCGGTGGCCTCGGGAAGGATGGCGGGAAATGCCAGCGCCACGTGTCCGTCGGCACCCACCCGCAACCGCGCGGGATCGTCGACCGACAGCACGAGGCCCGCACGGTGTGCCGCCTCGGCGGCCGCGGCCAACGCTCGCGTCATGGCGGCGACGGACTCCGGCGCCTGCCCCTCGTCTGCGACCTCACGGAGGCTCTGCCCGGGAAGCCAGTCGGACGCCACGACACCGAAGGCTCCCGTATGCATCACCTCGAGCACCGGCGCGATACCCGCTGTGTCGAGGCCACGAAGCCGGATGGTGCGCGCGAGGATCTCGTGGACGAACTCGTCGGGCAATTCGTGCGCAACATCGACGACGGTCAGCGCGACATGCTGGCCCGAGGCGATGTCGAGCGCCTGCCAGAATTCCAGCAGCGGGTGGCTGCCGTGTGCGGCGAGCAGCCGATAACGGCCCCCGATCGCCATGCCGGGGATCAGTCGTTGACTTGTCGCCATCGCTCCGAACTTGCTCAACGGTCGCGGTCCGCCCGTCCGCTGCGGTGCGGAGGGGACCCGAGCCGACCCGATTGTCGACGGTGGATAGCCGCGGGGTGCGATGCCTAAACGCGTCAGTCGCCCTTCTTGCCGTTCCCGTTGCCCCGTCCGTTGCCATTGCCCGGGCCGCCCTTCTTCGGCGGCTTGGGCGGTTCGGGCTGCTCGAAGACGGGCGCCGGTGGCGGCAGCGGCGCGGCGCTGGTGGTCGGCGGGGGCGGTGGCGGCTGCGCCGGGGTGCTGGTGCTGACCTGTTGCGGCGGCTGCGTGGTCGACGACGGGTCGAGCGCCAAGGCGAGGCCGGCGACGACCAACGCGACGAACCCCGCGGCCGCGATCAGAAGCTTGCGCTCACGGCTCATCGGCCGCCGCCGCGGTGCGGGAGCGACGAAGTAGTTGGCGGAGGGCGCCAGCGGTTCGGCGAGGATCTTCGTGGCGGGTCGTGGCGCCGCTGCGGGTGCCGGTCCCATCATCGAGGGCGCGCCCATCAGCGCGGCGCGCATGTGCTCGGCGCTGGTGAACCGCTGGCTCGCGTCTCGGGCCATCGCCCGGTCGATCGTCGCGGCCAGCGCCGGGTCGATGTCGGGACGCACCACGCTGATCGGAGGCGGCGGTGCATCGAGGATGGCGTGCAGCAGGGCAGCGGGATTCTCCTGCGGGAACGGCCGCCGCCCGGTCAACGCCTCATAACCCATCACGCCAACGGCGTAGAGGTCGTCGGCGACCGAGGCCGGTGCGCCGGCGACCCGCTCCGGGCTCATGTAGGCCATCGTGCCGACGATCTGGCCGGTCGCGGTGAGCGCGGAGCCCGCCGTCTTGGCGATGCCGAAGTCGGCGACCTTCATCGCACCGCTGTTCGGCGCGATCAGCACGTTGCCCGGCTTGATGTCACGGTGGACGATGCCCGCCGCATGCGCGCAGCCCAGCGCGCCGAGCACGTCGTGCAGCATCGAGCGGACACGCGGTGGCGGCATCGGCCCCGTCTCGATCTCGTCCTGCAGCGTCCGTCCCGGCAGGCGCTCCATGACGATGAATGGGCTGCCGTCATGCTCGCCGCTGTCGTGCACCGACACGATGTTGGGGTGGTTCAGCCCCGCGGCGGCGCGGGCCTCCTCCTCGAACCGTCGCCGCATATCGGTGTCGGCGGTGAACGCCGGATAGAGCAGCTTGATCGCCACCGGCCGGTGCAGCCGGGTGTCCCAGCCGTCGTGGACCTCGGCCATCCCGCCGCGACCGAGTACACCTCGTAGTTCGTAGCGGTCCGCAAGTAGGTCGCGGCCGTCCATGCGGATAAGGTAGCCGCACCCCCTTGAGCGCAAACGCTCGCCGTTTGTCCTGCACAGGGGCGCTCCGCTAAACTAGAACACGTTTCAGTTCCGATCAGAGGGGGTGCGGTGGCCACCGGAGACGCCGAGCCGTCGCAGCTCACAAAATGGGACCCGGGCCTGACCGAGCGCTTCTTCGCCGTCACCCGCCCGCTCCTCAAGCGCTACTTCCGCTCCGAGGTGCGCGGACTCGAGAACATCCCCGCGGGCGGTGCGCTGTTGGTGTCAAACCACTCCGGCGGCATGCTGCCGATGGACGTGCCGATCCTGGCGGCGGACTTCTACGAGCATCACGGCTACGACCGGCCGATCTACACGCTCAGCCACGACATGCTGATGGTCGGACCGACCGGTGAGTTCTTCCGCAAGATCGGCTACATCAGCGCCAACCACGAGAATGCCGACCGGGCACTGCGCTCCGGCGGTCTGGTCGTGGTGTTCCCCGGCGGTGACTACGACGTGTACCGGCCAACGTTTTCGGAGAACGTCATCGACTTCGGCGGGCGAACCGGCTACATCAAGGCCGCCCTCAACGCGGGTGTCCCGATCGTCCCGACCGTCGGTATCGGCGGCCAGGAGACCCAGATCTTCCTGTCGCGCGGCACCTGGTTGGCCGAGCGTCTCGGCCCGATCGCGCGCCTGGCGCGCACCAAGATCCTGCCGGTCTCATTCGGCTTCCCGTTCGGCCTGTCACTGGTGGTGCCGCCCAACATCCCGCTGCCGTCGAAGATCGTCATGCAGGTGTTGCCGCCGATCGACATCGTCGCCGAGTTCGGCGAGGACCCCGACATCGACGAGGTCGACGCCCACGTCCGCCGGGTGATGCAGCGCGCCCTCGACGAGCTGGCCACCGAGCGCCGCCTCCCGATCCTCGGCTGAGACTTGTTTTGGACAGCCGTCTGGGGGATATGACGGACCTCGATGACTAGACGCCGTTTTCCGCTGCTGCGCGCGGCAGCCGAACTCGCCAATGCCGCCAACGGTGTGCAGCCGCTCGGGCGCGAGGGCTACATCACGCTGCCGGTGTTCGCATTCGGCTGGCCGACGACCGAGGCCGCGCCGCTGTACCTGACCGGTTCGGTGCTGGACGCCATACGGCGCGGCCTGCGTGGTGACTTCCGCGGTGCGCCCGGCCGTATCGCGTTGGCGCTCACCGCGATCGCATGGGCGTTGCTCGGCCTGATCATGTACCGCAACGTGACGTCGAAGCGCTATTTCGAGGAACCGCTGCGTGAGGCACTCGGCGACGACTACAAGCAGGTGGCCTCGTCGTCGCAGCCCGGCAGGCGGCGTCGGCTCGCAAACGTCGGCGTTCCCCCGAACGAACTGCTGCGCCGCCGCTACGTCGAGCGGGCCAACACCGTCCAGTACGGCCCGCACGGCCGGGTCAACCGCGCCGACATCTGGCGGCGTGCCGACCTGCCGCGCGACGGCAAGGCGCCGGTGCTGCTGCAGGTGCCGGGGGGTGCGTGGGCGATCGGCATGCGCAGGCCGCAGGCCTATCCCCTGCTCAGCTACATGGCCGAGCGGGGCTGGGTGTGCGTCTCGATCGACTACCGCGTCAGTCCGCGGCACACCTGGCCCGCGCACATCATCGACGTCAAACGGGCCCTGGCCTGGATCAAGGAGAACATCGCCGACTACGGCGGTGATCCCGACTTCGTCGCGATCACCGGCGGCTCGGCGGGAGGGCACCTGTCCTCGCTGACCGCGCTGACGCCGGATGATCCGCAGTGGCAGCCGGGCTTCGAGGACACCGACACGTCGGTGGCGGCCGCGGTCCCGATCTACGGACGCTACGACTGGGTGTCGGCACGAGGCTCCGGCCGTAAGGAGTTCATCGGTTTCCTGCAGAAGTTCGTCGTGAAAAAGCCCATCAGCGAGAACAAGCAGACCTATGTCGACGCCTCCCCGATCATGCGGGTGCGTCGCGACGCCCCACCGTTTTTCGTGCTTCACGGTCAGGACGACTCCATCATTCCGGTGCAGGAGGGACGCGATTTCGTCGAGGCGCTTCGCAAGGTGTCGACGTCCACCGTGGCCTACGCCGAAATCCCGCACGCCCAGCATGCATTCGACTTCTACGGGTCACCACGGGCGCACTACACGGCGCAGGCCGTCGAACGTTTCCTGTCCTGGGTGCACGCGCAGCGCCACGCGCCGAGCGGTCAACTGCCGCAGGCTGAATCCGCGGGTGCGTAGAAGTCTGAGCGGAAGCCGTCCTACTGCGCCATGGCGGACTCGACCACCGTCAGTTCACTCGAAAGCCCTGCGGCCCCGCGGATCTCGATGAATGCGGCGATCATCGCGTCGGTCAACTCGTGCGGGTCCTCGAGCGTCGCGCCGTCGGACAGCACCGAGATGTTGAGTTGGTCGACGTAGCTCCACACCGTGATGTTCAACCCGCTGCCGGTGGTCAGCGGTCCGACGGAGTAGATCTCGGTGACCAGCGCGCCGCCCACGCGACCGGGTTGCCGCGGACCGGGCACGTTGGAGATCGGCAGGTTCAACACTTTGTTCTGGCCGTCTTTTTCGGCCAGCCAGGAAAACAGCCGCTCGGCAGGGCGCGGCGGGAAGTACGCCGACCACCGGCTCACCAGCTCCGGGCCCATCAGGTGATGCGTTTCCTTGGCCTCCACCGCGGCGTCGTGCACCGCCTGGACCCGCTGCAGCGGATCCTCGAGCTGGATGGGGACCGTCATCATCACACCGGTGAAGTAGTTGCCAGAGATCCGATCCGGTGAGAAGTCGAAACTGACTGGGACGGAAGCCAACAGCGGATGGTCGGCCTGACCGTCGTACTTCAGGGAGAGTTCCCGCAACGCGCCCGCCGAGATCGCGAGCACCATGTCGTTGATGGTGACGCCCAGATGCTTGGCCGTCTCCTTGACGTCGGCGAGCGCCAGGGTGGCGGTGGCGAACTTGCGTTGCGCGTCGACGCGGTGATTCATGAACGACGGCGGCGGCGTGAACGGCCGGGTGAGTTCGGGTGAGAGTTTCTTCGCGCTCTTGCGCACGCGTTGCAGACCCTGCGCCGTATAGCGCATGACGCTCGGTAGCCGGCCGATTTGGCGCATGTGGTCGGCGAACGCGGTCCGCACCAACTCCGCCTTGCCCGGCGGCGGATCCGTTGCGTACGAGTCACGCTCGGCTTGCGGGCCTAGCTGCAGATCCATCCCGCGGGCCAAAAGATTCGCCGACGCGACCCCGTCGGCGAGGGCGTGGTGGATCTTGCCGAGCACCGCGATTCGTCCGTTGGCCAGACCCTCGATGAAATACATCTCCCACAGCGGCCTGCTGCGGTCCAGCGGCGTGCTGGCGATCTGGCCGATTGCTTCGTCGAGTTGCCTGCGACCGCCTGGGCTGTCCACCCGCCAGTGCCGCACGTGGTACTCGAGGTCGACTTCGCAGTTCTCCCGCCACATCGGGTGGTGGAACTTGAATGGGATGTCGACGAGCTCGTATCGGAACGGGTCGAGTTTGTAGAGCCGCCCGTGGATGACGCGGCGGAACTCCTCGATGCCGAAGGGACGGTCACCCAACTCGGAGAGGTCGATCACCGCCAGCTTGAGCGTGTGCATATGCACCGTCGGAGTTTCGCTGTACAGCAGGATCGCGTCCCAGCCGCTGAGCCTTCTCACGTCGCGACCCCTCCCTCCGGAGGAGCCTATATAACCTCTTTAGCCCCCACCAGCGTCCGGTTTCGGTGAATCTGGTTCAGGAACAATCCTATTGCCATCGCGGCCGAGCCGGTCCTGGCCCCGTCGGTCATGTCGAACGCGTGCCCGGCGCCGGGCAGTTCGACGTAACTGACCACCGACCGGGACACCGCGCGCAGCCGTTCGACGAACGAACGGGCCTGCGCCACCGGGATGACACTGTCGCCGGTGCCGTGGACGATCAGGAACGGCGGTGCCTCGGGATGCACCTGGGCGATCGGGGACGCCTTGCGGTAGACGTCCGGACGCTTGGTGAGTTTGTGTCCAACGACGACGCGCTCGAGGAAGTCCACGAAGCGCACCCGCTCGACGGTGGACTTGTCCTCCCAGTCGTAGCGACCGTAGATGCCCACCACCGCGTCCACCGACGTGTCGGAGCCTTCCGGCAGCTCGGCCTGCAGCTCCGGATCGTTGGCGGTGAGTCCTGCCAGCGCTGAGAGGTGACCGCCCGCCGACGTGCCCGCGACCGCCACGAAGTCACGGTCGCCGCCGAACTTGTCGACGTTGGCGCGGGCCCACGCAATGGCGGTCTTCACGTCGTGGATATGGGCCGGCCACCGGTGGTGCGGCGCCACCCGGTAGTCGATCGACAGGCACACCCAGCCCTTCTCGGCGAGGTGGGACATCAATGCGTACCCCTGCAGGATCCGGTTGCCGTGCACCCACGCCCCGCCCGGCACGAAGATCAGCACCGGCGCCGGCTCGGCGGGCAACTCCTTGGGCCGCCACACGTCGAGCAGTTGTGAAGACCGGGGCCCGTACTGCACCGAGGTGCGGTACACGCTGCGCCGATGCTCCCGCAGCTTCCACAACGGCGGCGCCGACTCCGGCGCAGGCCAGTCGACGGCGAGGTCCTTGGCGTTGACCACACCGCGCAGCGCGGCCTCGGTGACAGCGTTGGTGCTGTCGCGCTCGGACTGCCTTAACTCGGCATCGCCCGGGCTAAGCCACGATTTGACCGTCGAACCCAGGAAATCGGGCAGGTGACGGAAACCCCATACGCCGACCGCGGTCACAGTGCCCAACGGTTCCAGGTGCTTTCCGATGACGGGCAGCGAAGCCGCGGCCACGCTCGTCGCCAGCATGTAATCCGACGGGCCGGCGTTCAGCAACCATCGCGCACGTGTCCAGAACGTCGGACCTGGGTACCGGGCATCCGGTCGCACCGCCATTGCGCGACTGTACCGCGGGGCATGTTCGGCACATGTCATCTTTTCGAAGTGTCTACCGGAGACATTTCGGGATCTCGGTCGCCTATACCGTGACCTGCGCAGATGGTCTAGCGTGACTTGCCGACCGTCAACTTCGCAGAGGACTTTCACGTGAGTAAGTCAGCGCTCGCCATCACAGAAGAGCACGTCGACCTGGCCGATGCGGCAATCGGCCAGCTCAACCGTGTCAACAGCCGGGCGGCCGCCCGATCGACGCTTCAGGGCGGTTCGTCGCATCCCGCCGAGATCTGGTCGGCCTCGGCGGGCCTGGGATGGACCGGGCTGGCCATTGCCGAGGAACACGGCGGGTCCGGCTTCGGGCTCGCGGAGTTGGCGGTGGTGCTCGAAGCCCAGGGACGCGAACTGTGCCCTGGCCCGTTCCTGCCCACCGTGGCCGCGGCTGTGGTGATCGACCGGTGTGCCTCCGAAGCGGCTCGCGCACAACTGCTTCCGGGTCTCGCCGACGGCAGCACAGTCGGTGCACTCGCGGTCTCGGGCAATGTGACGGTCGGATCCGACCTGGTCGTGACCGGTGAGAGTCCCGCGGTGCTGGGTGCGCCGGACGCGAACCTGCTGGTCGTCGTCGCCGGTGAGGACGTCGTCGTCATCGATTCTGTCGCCGAGGGCGTCACGATCAGCCCGCTCGAATCGATGGACACCTCGCGCAGCCTCGGCTCGGTCGCGCTGAGCGGTGTGACGGTCACCGAGGAACGACTGCTTCGCGGTGCGGCACGCAAGGCGCACACGGTCTTTCGCATCCTCGCGTCGGCCGAGGCGGTCGGTGTCAGCTGGGCCAGCATGGAGATGGCCGTCGAATACGCCAAGGTCCGTGAGCAGTTCGGCCGAACGATCGGGACATTCCAGGCCGTCAAGCACCACGCGGCCAATATGCTCGTCGACGCTGAGGTGACGACCGCCGCGACGTGGGATGCCGCCCGCGCCGACGACCTGGACAGCGCGTCGTTCGCCGCCGCAGTCGCCGCATCGCACGCCATCCGAACACAGGTCTTCAACGCAGAGACCAACATTCAGCTACACGGCGGGATCGGCTTCACCTGGGAGCACGATGCCCACCTGTATCTGCGGCGCGCAAGGACGCTCGCGGCGTTGATGGCCGAGGCCGGCGATCCGCTGCTCGACGTCGTCGAAGCTCAGCGCAGTGGCCAGGCGCGCGGTGCGACGTTCACGCTGCCGCCGGAAGCCGAACAGTTCCGCGAGCAGGCGCGAGAGGCCGTCGCCACGCTGC
This sequence comes from Mycobacterium sp. 852002-51152_SCH6134967, assembly GCF_001667105.1. Taxonomy (NCBI): domain Bacteria; kingdom Bacillati; phylum Actinomycetota; class Actinomycetes; order Mycobacteriales; family Mycobacteriaceae; genus Mycobacterium; species Mycobacterium sp. 852002-51152_SCH6134967. The sequence goes on from NZ_LZIK01000063.1 coordinate 235,774, forward strand.
ATTCCCTGCCCGCCGACCAGCAGCGCGACTTCCTCGTCGACTCCGGCTACCTGGTGCCGCACTGGCCCAAACCGTGGGGACGCGCCGCCGACGTGCTCGAACAACTGGTCATCGAGGAGGAGTTCGCCGACGTCGAACGGCCCGACCTGGGCATCACCGGCTGGGTGACGCTGACCATCGCCCAGGCGGGCACCGACGACCAACGGGAACGCTGGGTCGAACCGGTGCTGCGCGGCGAGGTGATGTGGTGTCAGCTGTTCTCCGAACCCGGCGCGGGCTCGGATGCCGCGGCCGTGCGGACGTCGGCCAAGAAGGTCGACGGCGGCTGGCGGGTGACCGGCCAGAAGGTGTGGACCAGCCTGGCCCACCAGTGCCAGTGGGGCCTAGCCACTGTGCGCACCGACCCCGACGCCCCCAAGCACGCCGGCGTGACGATGATGGCCATCGACATGAAAGCGCCTGGGGTGACGGTCAATCCGCTTCGCGGGCTGACCGGCCACGCACATTTCAACGAGGTGTTCTTCGACGACGTCTTCGTCCCTGACGCCGACGTGGTCGGCGACGTGAACAAGGGTTGGCTGGTGGCCCGCGCGACGCTGGGCAACGAGCGCATCTCGATCGGCGGCGGTTCGGGCGGCACCACCGGGTTCACCGCCACCGATCTGGTGAAGCTGCTCGACAATGCGTCTCCCGAGAAGCGCACGACGTATCTGCGGCGGGCCGGCGAGGTGATCGCCGAGACGCACACGTTGCGGCTGTTGAACCTGCGGCGGGTGACCCGCGCGATCGCGGGTTCGGACCCCGGCCCGGAGGGCAACGTCACCAAACTCCTGGTGGCCGAATCGGGGCAGCGGATGACCGAATTGGCCATGGAGCTGGCCGGTTCCGCGGCCGTCGTCGGGCAGACCCCGACGCTGACGCTGGCTTACCTCGGCAACCGGGCCATGACGATCGCCGGAGGCACCTCGGAGATCACCCGCAATACGATCGCCGAGCGCATCCTCGGCCTACCGCGAGACCCGTTGCTGAAATAGTCAGGCCAGCAACGTGATTCCGCCGACAATCAGCGCGACAACCTTCACGGCCTCCAGGGCGACGTAGACGTAGTGGATGCGTGACCGCCCTGCCGGGGTCGTTCCCGCCGGCGCCGACAGGACGGCATCGGAGCGCCGGTTCAATGCGGGACGGACCGCGATCAACTGAACAGCCAACGCGACAATGGCTGCGCCGAGGGCGACGGTGGCACCGGTCGACGGTCGGTCCATCACGATGATGATCACCATGACCACAGCCAGCGCGGCCTCGATGCTGTTGAGCGCGCGGAACACCAACCGGCCGATGCCGAGTCCGATCTGTAGGGACACCCCCGGCGCCCGGAACTTCAGCGGGGCCTCGATGAACGAGATCGCGAGCACCATGCCGAGCCAGACGAACGCGAGCGCGGTTGCGATGGAGTGTGCAGCGGTCATGAGACTCTCCTTCTCGGTGTCAGATTCGCGATACAGAGACCGGGCTCGGCGAACGGGACCAGTGCTTCCACGGTGACCGGCGCATCCCAGGCCGCCAGCGCCCCTTGCATCAGACCGAGATGCACGGGACAGATGATGTCGCGGTGGGTGTCCGCCAGGTCGAGGAACGGGCAATTGTGCAATCCGATCTCATCAAGATCGTCGTTGCGCGAGCGCTTTTGCGGGGCGAATCCCATTTCGGCAAGGAGACTCGTGAGGCGCTCGAAGGCCTGATCCCGGTCCAGCGGCTGAACGGCGCCGTTGGTGGCAGCCTCTTTCTTCGCCCATGCTTGGCCGGCAGCGACCGCACGTCGTTGCGGGTCGTTCTGGCGCGCCAATGCATCGGCGAGCACCCCGGCCAGCACGCGGTAGTCGCGGGGGCCGTCCGGGTCCATACCCGTTGTCGCGCGGAACATCAGCGGGGGCCGGCCCGGTTTCGTGCGGCTGGGCTTGATCATCTCGACCCGGCCGCGCTCGAGCAAGGCCTCCAGATGGAAGCGCGCGGTGTTGGGATGGATCGACAACCGCGCGGCCACGTCGAGCACGCTCAAGGGCGTCCCCGCGGCCCGCAGCGCCGCCAGTACCTCATCGCGTCGTGTCATCGACCGGAAGGTCCTCAGTCGTGGCGGGTGATCGCCGCGCGCGGGCATTCGTCGACGGCCTTGGCCGCGTGCGCCTCGAACTCGGGCGGTACCGGGTCGGCGATCACCACCGCGTAATCGTCGTCGTCGAGTTCGAACACTTCGGGCGCATATTTCACGCAGAACGCATTGCCCTCACACCGATCGCGATCCACTACGACACGCATGACGCCTCCTTGACTTGATCAGCAGTTCAGTTCTCATCGGCCGGACCGGACATTGCGCCCACAACACTGGCGTGCCGGCAGACCCATCCCCCGGGAGCGCGGCCCGATTCGACGGACCGAGTCAACTCCGCGCGCATATGCGCGGTGAGATCAATGTCTATGTGCGGGTAGATAATTGGCTCTTCTTTAGAGTTGTGCTCGTGCAACTGATCCAGCAGTACGCCGCAGGCCGCCTCGATCCGGTCGGTGTCAGACGCTACGAGCAGGCCGTCCAATGTGTCCATGGTCCGCCACAATTGGCCGTGCTCACGCATCATCACGAAGATCGGCATCACCATCCCGGCCTCACGGATCGGCGGGAACACGATGACCTCTTCGAGGTAGATGTGGCGGCGCAGCTTGTCCAGCGCCCAGGTGAGCACTTCGGTTTCGAGGACGCCGGCCCGAAGCTTGCCCACGAAGTCCTCGATCGCGCGGTCGATCTCGCGGTGTTCATGCTCCAGTGCGACATAAGGGGCTGACTTGTGCGTCACGGCGTCTCCTACCACGAGCTGCCGTTAGTTTATACAAGTCTGTTTGTATAAACAATATGGGGCACCCCTCGGCTGCCGGTGACGTAATACTTGTCGGGTGCCGTTCACCGACTTCCATCCCGACCTGCGCCGCGCCGCCCGCCTCGCCCCCAAGCAGGTGATCACACCCGCGACGCTGCCGATCGTGCGCATGGTGACCCGGCGCATGTGGCGCAAAGTGCCCCGCGATGTCGAGGCGCTGACCCTGCCGTCGGGAGTCGACGTCTGGCTGTACCGGCCGCCTGGGGGCATGCGAAAGGGCCCCGCGCTGTTGTGGATTCACGGCGGGGGTTATCTCATCGGCCATCCGGGCCAGGACAACGAGCTGTGCCGCCGGTTCGCCCGGCGCCTGGGGGTCACGGTGGCCTCCGTCGACTATAGGTTGGCGCCCGAATACGCCTACCCGGCCGCGGTGGAGGACTGCTATTCGGCGCTGAAGTGGTTGGTGGCGCTGCCGTCGGTGGACTCAAGCCGTGTCGCGATCGGGGGTGCCAGCGCAGGCGGCGGTTTGGCGGCCCAGTTGGCGCTGCTGGCGCGCGACCGCGGAGAGGTCACCCCATCGGCCCAGCTGCTGGTGTATCCGATGCTCGACGACCGCACCGTGGACCGCCGCGAACTGGACAACCCCGGGATTCGACTGTGGAACAAGTCGAGCAACAAGTTCGGCTGGGCGGCCTACCTCGGTGACGCCGATCCCGCCGTGGCCGTGCCCGCGCGCAGAAACGACCTGGCCGGCTTGGCGCCCGCGTGGATCGGGGCCGGAACGCTGGACCTCTTCCACGACGAGGATCTCGAGTACGCCGAACGACTCAAGGCCGCCGGAGTGCCGTGCGACGTCGAGATCGTCGAGGGCGCGTTCCACGGATTCGACGGCATCGCGCCCAAAGCCTCTGTTTCACAACAGTTCTTCGACAGTCAGTGCGCGATGCTACAGCGGGCGTTGGCACCCGCGGCCGCCTGAGTCACCCGCGGTCGAACACCACCTCGCCCGCGATCACGGTGGCGGCGACCATGTCCGATGCCAATGTCTCGAGCACGTCGCGCGGCGACGGTTCCAGCACCACCAGATCGCCCGGTTGGCCGGGCGCGACGGTTCGGCGCTGCAGCGGGTCATGCCCGGTACCGAAGAACATGCCGAGCGCTTCCAGCGCGGTGATGCGTTCGTCCGCGCCGAGCACCGCGCCGCTGCCGGTCATCCGTCGCACCGCGGCACGCATCGTCGCCCACGGGTCGCCCTCGCCGAACGGCATGTCGGTCGACAGCACGAGCGGCACGCCCGCACGCAACAGCGAAGCGACGCGCCACAATTCATGGTGTTCGCCGACGGGCACGTCGTCGAGGTACTGATCGCCGCGCTCGGCGACGAAGTTCGGCTGCGTCACCACGGTCACGCCGCTCGCGGCGAGGGCGCCGATGCCGTCGTCGGGCACGACGGATGCGTGCTCGATGCGGTCCCCCGGAAGCGTTCCGGTCGCCTGGAGCGCGGAGAGCGTGACAACGAGTTGTGCGGCGGTCACACAGTGCACGGCGACCGGTGCGCCCTCGCCGTGCCGCTCGGAGATCCACGAGGTGAGACCGTCGAGGCTGAGGTCGGTATCGTGCAGAATCCGCTTGCCCGGTGCGAGGCACAGCACGCGCTGGCGCAGTTCCCCGTGGCGGTGGGCCTCCAAAAGCCGCACTATGTCGTCGATCTCGAGGTCGGGGGTGGCGTCGGTGACGCCCGTGACGCCAAGGCCGCTGAGCCGCTCGCTCACCTCACCCAGACCGCTCTCGTTGCGCTGCAGACTATCCGACCAGGAGCGGTCGGCACTGCGCAAGCGTCCGTCGGGGTGGTCGGCCATTCCCACACGGACCAGTCCCGCCGAATTCAGCGTCCACAGCACACCGCTGCGGTGCTGCACGCGGACCGGGACCGACGGCGCCACCTCGTCGAGAACGGTGCGGACCAGGTGACCCGCGACCGCCTCGTGATAGCCCACCGCCCTGACCCAGCCATCGGCACCGGGCTTCGCATCCGCCAACGCACGGGCCAGTTCCGCCCGGTTGCGCACCTCGGCAGGACCGACCCGCACCGAGCGTAAAGCCGCTGCGGCGGAACGCAGATGGACATGGTGATCGTGCAGCCCCGGTATGACGGTGCGACCGGCCGCGTCGTAGACCGGCTCGCCGCGAATAGGCTCCAGCTCCGGCTCGACGGCGACGATCTTTTCGGCCACCCGGATGTCGACGGAAGTGCCGTCGAGAAGCGTCGCACGCTGGATCAGCAAGACGCGGGCCGTCGCTGGTCGATCAGCTGCTCCACTTCCTCGTTGTCCGCCCCGAGCGGTTGCGCGGCTGCCGACAGTTGCGGCGCTGCGCCACAGGGTGATTGGTCGTCCCGCGGTAGCTGCGCATAGGTGGCGGCGACGGCGGCCATCGACATCTCGATCAGCTCCCCTCCCCCGCTGCGCAACGACTGCGCGACGGCCAGCGCCGCCTCGAGCCCGGTCAGCGGGTCGGCGATCGCATCGGCGCAGAACTCCGGCTCGTCGGGCTCACCACAGACCAGGCCGCCCGACACGGCGGCGTCGTCGCCGAACGCGACCCAGTTGTCACGGTCACCGTCGGTGCCGTGGCCGGTGACCCGTAGCCACACCCGGCCTTCACGCGGCGCCACGTCAGTCGGGGAGAGCCCGCGACGAGCCAACGCCGCGGGCCGCGACGACTCGATCACGACGTCGGCGGCGGCCAGCAGCGCCCGCAAACCGGACGGTTCGTCGAAATCGACACTGTAGGAGAGTTTTCCGGCGTTAATCCAGTCGAAGAACGCTTGCGGTCCGTGACGGGCGCCGTCGGGTCGGGCGGCGCTCTCCACCTTGACCACGGTCGCACCCGCCGACGAGAGCAACCGCCCACACAGCGGCCCGGCCCACATCGCGGACAGGTCCGCGACCAGGAGGTCAGCAGGGCCTCGCGTCGCGGTGGCCGCACCGAACGGGTACACCCGCGGGGCCTCGGGCGGGGTCTCGGCGAGGCCCGCCGCCGGCAGGCCGAGCAACCGGGCGCGCTCGGTCATGTCGGCGCAGTCGTTCTCGGCGACCCAGTCCTGGACCGCCTGCCATGGATCGTCGACCTCGTCGGCCGATATCAGCGCGGGAACCGCGGCGATGTCGTCGGGCCTCGCCAACGTGAGGGCACACCAACTGTCATGGCTGCGCATCAGGCGCGTCGCGCCGCCCGCCGACACCTGACCGGCAGGCGAAAGGCCCAGCAGCGCAGCACGCCCGCCGATCAGCTCGGCGGCGTCGACCTCGACGCCGGTGAAGGTTGCGAAGGCGTCGGCTACCCGTCCGGCCCGGTCGAGCACGGCGGTGGGGACAGCCAACATCGTCGACGTCACGCTCCCCATTGTCGCCAACTTCACAACCGGGTGCCGCCGGGGGTGGGCGCGGCTCAGAATTGCAGCGCGGTGAAGCGCCAATCGAGCACGTTGCGATCCTGGTCATCGACCGCATACACCACCGACCGCACCGTCAGCACGCCACCGCGACCGTCCGCAAGCGGCTCGGCCTTCTCGATGTGCACCTCGCTGTAGAGCGTGTCCCCTTCGTACACCGGCCCGGTGTGATCGCAGGACTGCCAGCCGAGGACGGTGACAAGGTTGGGCAACAGCCGCGTCACCTGAGCCAGCGCCAGCCCGATCGTGTGGCCTCCGTAGACCAGCCGACGGTTGTTGACCCGCCAGTCGTGGTGTGTCGCAGCGATGTTCAACGTCAGTCGAGCCAGCTCGGGTGCGCTGCTCACCACGTCGCCGGTGCTGTGCAACACCGCCCCCGCGAATCCGGGATCGAAGTGGGCCCCAGGTACCTTCGCGCGGTAGGCCTCGGCGTCCCAGTCCGAGGTCGGATCGGGTACGGGCGGGGTCTCAGCGCCGATCGTCGACAGGTCGTCGGCGTGCCCCGTCTCGCCGGCACCGTCGCGCAGCGGCAGCATCGCGCAGCGGTGAAAATCGAGCACCAAGCGGCCGAGCTCGTCGACGGTCGTCATCCGCAGCGCGGCCAATCCGGTCCGCGCCCGGCCCGGCTTGACGGAGTTCTCCTTGAGTCCGACCACTTCGGTGCGGGTGAACAGGGTGTCGCCGATGACGGGGAACCGGTGAAAGACCAAGCCGCGGTAGAACAAATTGGCCTTCACCCGCTGGGTGACGAGCGTGGTCTGGCCGATCGCGACGTCACAGACCAGCGCCGGATGCGCCAGCGGACCGGCCGCACCGGTGACCGCCGTCGCCAACTCGCCGTCGAGCGCCAGCCGCAGACGATCGCCGACGATCGACTGATGCACCGCGGCCGCACCCGACGTCAACGTCATCGGCGGCGCGGTGTCGAAAACCTGCCCCACGTGCAGGTCGTCGAAGTACGGGCCGCTCACGGGAGCCCACTCTGGCATTGGGCCGCACAAAGTGTCAATATGGCCGTACATGAATGAGGAAGAGACGATGCTGGTCGCCACCGTGCGGGCCTTCATCGACCGCGAGGTCAAACCGCGAGTGCGCGACATCGAACACGCCAACGAATATCCCGAGGCGTGGATCGAGCAGATGAAGCAGATCGGCATCTACGGTTTGGCCATCCCGGAGGAATACGGCGGTTCGCCGGTGTCGATGCCCTGCTACGTCGAGGTGACCCAGGAGCTGTCCCGCGGCTGGATGAGCCTGGCCGGGGCGATGGGCGGACACACCGTCGTCGCCAAGCTGTTGGTGTTGTTCGGCACCGAGGAGCAGAAGCGCCGCTATCTGCCCCCGATGGCGACCGGCGAGATCCGCGCCACGATGGCGCTGACCGAACCTGGCGGCGGGTCCGATCTGCAGAACATGGCCACCACGGCGCTGCCGTCCGAAGGCGACGGCCTGACCATCAACGGATCGAAGACCTGGATTTCGAACGCGCGCAGATCCGGGCTGATCGCGCTGTTGTGCAAGACCGATCCGACGGCCACTCCGCGCCACAAGGGAATCTCGGTGGTTCTCGTCGAACAGGGCATGACGGGGTTGTCGGTGTCTCGGGACCTGCCCAAGCTCGGGTACAAGGGCGTCGAATCGTGTGAGCTGATTTTCGAGGACTGCCGGGTTCCGGCGTCGGCGATCCTCGGCGGAGAGCCGGGTAAGGGCTTCGCCCAGATGATGAAAGGCCTTGAGACGGGCCGTATTCAGGTCGCGTCACGGGCGCTCGGCGTGGCGACGGCCGCGTTGGAGGATGCGCTGCGGTACGCCCAGGAGCGCGAGAGCTTCGGGCAACCCATCTGGAAGCACCAGTCCATCGGCAACTATCTGGCCGACATGGCCACCAAGCTCACCGCCGCCCGCCAGCTGACGCGGTATGCCGCCGAGCGCTACGACAGCGGCGAACGCTGCGATATGGAGGCGGGGATGGCCAAGCTGTTCGCCTCCGAGGTCGCGATGGAGATCGCGCTCAACGCGGTCCGCATTCACGGCGGTTACGGCTATTCCACGGAGTACGACGTCGAAAGGTACTTCCGCGACGCGCCGCTGATGATCGTCGGCGAGGGCACCAACGAGATCCAGCGCAACGTCATCGCCTCGCAGTTGGTGGCACGAGGCGGCCTGTAGGCGATGAGGCCCGCGCCGGCGTACCAGACCCTGCGCGACCAGTTGCGCGAGCAGATCGCGGCCGGCCGCTACCGCGACGGAGCGCGGTTGCCGACGGAGTCGGAACTCGTTGCTGCTCATGGTCTGTCGAGACAGACTGTGCGCCGCGCGTTTCAGGACCTGGTGGCCGATGGTGTCGTGTACCGGGTGCCGGGTCGCGGGACGTACGCAAGCGGTTCGGGACGGCGCTACCTGCGCCAGTTCGGCTCGATCGAGGACCTGATGAGCCTGTCCGACGACACCACAATGGAGGTGCTCGGCGGACTGCGGCGTCGCGTGGACGTCGAGGCCGCCAGCAGGCTGCGACTCGACGACGACATCGTGTACACGGTGGTGTTCCGGCGGCTGCACGGCACCGACCCCAGGGTGCCGTTCGTACTGACCACGGTGCATCTGGCGCCGACAGTGGCAGCGGCGGTGGCGGACTCGCCGGAGTTGGCCGACGGGGCAGCCGGGACGCAGACCGTCATCGGACTGCTCGAGCCGCATCTGAGTGCACCGATCGTCGAAGCCGCACAGTCGATCACGGTCGCACCCGCCGATGCCGAGGTGGCAGACGCCGTCCTCTGCGAACCGGGGCATCCGATGTTGCGCGTCGACCGGTTGTACTCAGACGCGCAAGGCCGACCGATCGAGTTGTCGGTCAGCCATTTCCTGCCCGAGCAGTACACCTACCGGGTGACGTTGCGCCGCTCGGGCTAGTCAGCGATCTCGTCGACGAGCCCCCACCGCAACGCCGTCGGCGGATCGATGGTTCGGCCCGACAACACCAGATACGCTGTGCGCCAACGGCCGATCCGGCGAGTGATACTCACCGTTCCGCCTGCGCCGGGGATCAGCCCGAGGCTGAGTTCCGGCAACCCGAAAACGGCGCTCGGGCTCGACTCGATGTGGCCACAGAACGCCGCCATCTCCAATCCGCTGCCGAGCACCTGACCGTGGACTCGCGCGCGGCAGCGGTTGCCGAGCCGGTCGGTCAGCTCGGCCAGCACCAGCGCGGGGCTGTAGCGGGTGCGGGCGAAGTGTGCGTTCGCGGGATCGAGGAAGCTCCCGAACTCGGCGAGATCCCCACCGCTGCAGAACGACGGTCCGTTGCCGGACAGGACCACCTCGGTGACCGACGGGTCGACGCGCGCCACCTCGAGTGCCTCCAGCAGCGCGCCACGGGCGTCGGTGGAGAACGCGTTGTGCCGCCGCACCCGGTTGAACCGCACATAGACGGTGTCGTCGATGCGTTCGGCCACAACGGGATCGGGGATCTCGGGGACCTGCGAGGGTCCGCGCTCGTCGAGCCAACGCGCGAACTCCGGCCCTGCCTGCAGCGTGGAGTATGCCAGCGACTCGGTGATGACGCCGCCGAACGCGGGGGCGGCCGGGTCGACGGCACGAAGGACGTCGTCGCAGATGCCCGCGGCGTGCGGCCACTGGGCGCACCGCTCTGTCACTTCGGCGAGGGTGTCGGCCACGGAGGCCACGGTGACGACCCGGCTGTCGTCGGAGTCGTATTCCGACAAGGTGAATGTGGCGTCGTCAGTTGGCGTTTCGATCGCCACGACGATGCCCGACGGCAACTCGACGTGTGTCACGAGTACTTCTTGACCAGCTCCTGCTTGAGCATCTTGCCGGTCTCCGTACGTGGCAGTTGGGCCTCGAACGAGATGGACCGCGGACATTTGTAGTGCGCCAGGCGTTCACGCAGCCACTCGAGCAGTTCCTCGGCGAACTCGTCGGTCGCGTCGGCGGGCTCGACGGTCTGCACCACACCCTTGACACGCTGGCCCATCTCTTCGTCGTCAACCCCGAAAACCGCCGCGTCCAACACCTTCGGATGGGTGATCAACAGGTTCTCGGCCTCCTGCGGGTAGATGTTCACCCCGCCGGAGATGATCATGTGGTGCTTGCGGTCGGTGAGGAACATGTAGCCGTCCTCGTCGAGATAGCCCACGTCACCGACCGTCACCCACCCGTGCTTCTCACGCGACTCGGCCGTCTTCACCGGATCGTTGTGATAGACGAAACTCATTGGGCCCATGTCGAAATAGATCTGACCGGGCTCTCCCGGCGGCAGTTCCTCGCCGTCCTCACCGAGCACATGCGCCTCACCCAGCAGCGGCTTGCCCACCGAGCCCGGGTGGTTGAGCCAGTCCTCGGCGGTGATGAAGGTGATACCCGCGCCCTCGGAGGAGGAATAGTACTCATCGATGACCGGACCCCACCAGTCGATCATCTGCTTCTTGATGTCGACCGGACAGGGCGCGGCGGCATGTACGACTCTGCGGATGGACGAGAGGTCATACGAATCACGGATTTCGGCCGGCAGTTTGAGCATGCGAACGAACATGGCGGGCACGAACTGCCCGCTGGTGACCCCGTACTTCTGGATGGCTATCAGCGCCTCCTCGGGCTCGAACTTCCGCATGATCACCGTGGTAGCGCCCATGGCCTGCGCGGACATCGTCCACATACACGGCGCGGTGTGATACAGCGGCGCCGGGCTGAGATACACCGAATCACTGTCCATCTGGATGGCCATCAACAGGGCGGACAGCATATTGCCGGCCTGCGAGGGGGAGACATGGGGCAGCTCGCGCCGAATCCCCTTGGGGCGTCCGGTGGTTCCCGACGAGTACTGCAGCAGGTCACCCTCGATCTCGTCGGGGATGGGGGTTTCCGGGTGATCGGCGACGCATTCCGGATAGCGCTGCCAGCCGTCGAGGTTGTCGTCGGCGATGAGCAGCAGCTCCGGTAGTCCGTTGGGCAGGTGCTCTTCCAGCTCCTCGCACACCTTGAGCATCGCCTGCGATCCGATGACTGCCTTGGCGCCACTGTTGTCGACGATGTAGGCCGCCTCGACTGCGGTCAGGTGCGTGTTGATCACCGCGTAGTACAGACCGCTGCGCCGGGCCGCCCACATGACGACGTGCAGATGTTCGTTGTTCTCCATCAGGACAGCGACGGTGTCCCCTTCCACCAGCCCCGACTGCCGGAAGTGGTGGGCCAACCGGTTGGCGCGCGCCTCGAGCTCACCGAACGTCACCGTGGTGCCACTGGGATGCATGATGACGGCGGGTTTGTCGGGCGTCGCCTCGGCATGTTCGCGGATCTGCATGGGCTGACTCTACGATGCGCCGAGTTGACAGGTGTCAAGTGGTCGATTCTGCCCTTTCCCGCCCTGACCGACTTAGCATGAATCCGCAGGCTATGGGGGTGCGGCGGTGACCGGATGAATGGCGGGCTCCAAGCGGCACCCTCCGGCGTTGTCACCTTCCTGTTCACCGACATCGAAGGGTCGACCCGACGTTGGGAAGCCGACGCCGATGCGATGCGGCGCGCCCTGGCCTCCCACGACGACACGATGCGTCATGCGGTGGAGGTGCACGACGGCTGGTTGTTCAAGCACACGGGCGACGGCATCTGTGCGGCGTTCTCCTCGCCACGTCAAGCGGTGGATGCGGCCGTCGATGCTCAACGGTCGCTGCACCTGCCGGTGCGGATGGGCATCGCAACGGGCGAAGCCGAATGTCGGGAGGGCGACTATTTTGGCGCGGTGTGCAACCGCACCGCGCGCCTGATGGCGGTCGGCCACGGCGGACAGCTCCTGATCGACCGGACGACGGCCGATCTCGTCTCCGGAGTCGACCTCGTCGCCCTCGGTCCACGGCGGCTACGCGACATCGCCAGGCCCGTCGACGTCTTCCAGGTCGTGGCAGAAGGACTGCGGTCGGAATTCCCGCCGCTGCGCACGCTCGACATCGCCTCGGGCAACCTGCGGCTTCCGACCACGAGCCTCATCGGACGGGAAGCCGAACTCGGCGAGCTGGAGGCGATCGTACGCAAGCACCGCATCATCACGCTGACCGGCGTTGGCGGAGTGGGCAAGACACGTCTTGCCTTGGAGGTTGCCTCACGGCTCGCGTCCGAGTTCGCCGACGGGGTCTTTGTCATCGAGCTCGCACCGGTGGGCGATCCCAACGCGATACCCGAAGCAGCGGCCGCCGCGTTGGGCGTCAGTCAGCAACCGGGTCTCACCGTGGCGCAAAGTCTCGCCACCGCGTTGGAAGGCCGGCGCCGCTTGCTCGTGTTCGACAACTGCGAACACGTTCTCGACACCGCTGCCGAAATAATCGAACTGATCTGCGCCACCTCGTCGACCGTGAAGATCCTCGCCACCAGTCGAGAAGGACTGCGCCTGGCGGATGAGCAACTCTGGCCTGTGCCGTCGCTCGACATCGACTCCAGTGCCGTCGCGCTCTTCACCGAACGAGCTCAAGCCGTCACGCCCGAAGTGGAGATTCCAGTGCCCGTCGTCGAAGAGATCGCGAAGCGACTCGACGGGATCCCGCTGGCCATCGAACTAGCGGCTTCCCGTATGCAGTCGATGACCGTGTACGAACTTAACGACCGTCTCGACGACAGATTCCGCCTGCTCGTGGGGTCCCGCCGAGGGCTGGAACGCCACCAGACGCTTCGCCACGCGGTGCAGTGGTCATACGACCTGTTGGCTGATATCGAAAAGCGGTTACTGATGCGGTGTTCCGTATTCGCCGGCACATTCGACCTCGCTGGCGCGAGCGCGGTGATGGGCGACGACGACGACCTTGCGACTCTCGACATACTCGATGCGTTGGTGCGCAAATCACTTGTGGTGGCCGACCGAACGACGAGCCGAACCCGCTTCTCGATGTTGGAGACAATCCGGCAGTTCAGCGAGGAGCAGTTGGTCGCTGCCGGCGACGCCGGTGAAGTGCGGGCGGCTCACGCCCGCTACTTCGCCAGGTGCGGAGAGGCCATGCTCACACTGTGGGATGGTCCGCGTCAGTCAGAGACGTACGACTGGTTCAATCGAGAACTGGCGAATCTGCGCACCGCGTTTCGGCGGGCGCTGGACGGTGACGCTCTGGATGATGCAACGGCGATCGCTTTCCACGCCGGGGTATTCGGGTTGTGGCTGCAAAATTTCGAACCGGTCGGATGGGTCGAGGAAGTGTTGCCCGCCGCACAAGCCGCTGAGCACCGACGCCTGGCCCAGCTGTATACGATTGCGGTGAACTGCTATTCGATCGGGCGGAGCAGCGATTCCCTACGGTATGTCGACGCCGCTCAGCACGCCATCGACAACGGCCGGTATGACGACGTCCCGTACGGATTGACGGCGTCGGTCGGCGGTGCCTACATCGCGACCGGACAACCGCAGCGGTGGGTCGAGTTCTGCCGGCGCGTCCTCTTCAAAGAACGCGATCCCCTACTCTACGTCCGAACGTGTCTGGCAATCGCCCTCACGGTCAGTGGAGAGGTCGACGAAGCTCGAGCGGTCGCCGAAAGCTTGCGCAACGTCGACGCCGAGACAGCGAATCCAGCTGTGGCAAGCTGGGCCTTGTTCGGCTACGGCTTCAGCCATCTCGACGCCGACGGCACCGACACATACCTAGCGCTCCGCCGCGGCGTTGATCTCGCGCGAGAAAGCGGCAACCGTCTGGTCGAGTCGCTGCTTGCGTCGAGCATGTCCAAAGTCGCTGCCGACCACGGGGATCCCGCCGAGGCCTTCGAGTTCTTCTCCCTGGCCATCCGCAACTTCTTCGATTCGGGTAGCTACCCGGTGATGCATACGCCGCTCGCCGTCCTGGCCACCTATTTCGACAAACTGGGTTTTTATACGCAGGCGGCGACGCTCATCGGTTTCGCTGACAATCCGTTCGCAAGGGCCTCCACTGTTGCCATGGAGGAAGCCATCGCTCACCTTCGTGCAGTATTGGGCGATAAGCGATTCGACGAGTTGGCCGAAGCCGGAGCCGCTATGACGAACGCCGCGATGGCGAGGTACGCCCTCGACCAGATCGAGGCAGCGCGCGCGAAACTGTCTGACGCTTAGGTCCCGGCGAGCAATTTCTCGCGAGTGCTACTCGGCTTCGGCCAACCGGTGCTTGAGCGCGTCGAACTCGTCCTTGATGCCGGTGGGCAGCTTCTCGCCGACGAACTCGAACCACTCCTCGATGAGTGGCAGCTCCTGGCGCCACTCGTCGACGTTCACCTCCAGCGCGGCGTCCACATCGGCGGCGTCGACATCCAGACCCGACAGGTCGAGATCCTCGGCCGTGGGCACGATGCCGATCGGCGTGGTGCGGCCGCCTGCCTTCTGCTCGATGCGGTCGATGATCCACTTCATCACGCGGCTGTTCTCGCCGAAGCCCGGCCATAGGAAACGGCCGTCGTCGCCGCGGCGGAACCAGTTGACGAAGAAGATCTTCGGCATCTTCGACTCGTCGGACTGCTTGCCGATGTCGATCCAGTGCGCGAAGTAGTCGCCGACGTTGTAGCCCAGGAACGGCAGCATGGCCATCGGGTCGCGGCGGACGGTGCCGACCTTGCCCTCGGCGGCGGCAGTCTGCTCGGAACCGAGCGTGGCACCGATGAACACGCCGTGCTGCCAGTCGCGGGCCTGCGTCACCAGCGGCACCGTGGTCTTGCGACGGCCGCCGAACAGGATCGCCGAGATCGGCACACCCTGCGGGTCATCCCATTCCGGCGCCAGCGTCGGGCACTGCGAGATCGGGGTGCAGTAGCGCGAGTTCGGATGCGCGGCTTTGTCCGGCGACCCCGGTTCCCAATCGCGACCCTTCCAGTCGATCAGGTGCTGCGGGTCGCCCTCGAGGCCTTCCCACCACACGTCGTTGTCGTCGGTCAGCGCGACGTTGGTGAACACGGTGTTGCCGGCCTCGATGGTCTTCATCGCGTTCGGGTTGGAGTCCCAGTTCGTGCCGGGCGCGACGCCGAAGAAGCCGAACTCGGGGTTGACCGCGTACAGGCGGCCGTCCTTGCCGAACCGCATCCAGGCGATGTCGTCACCGACGGTCTCGGCCCGCCAACCCGGCAGCGTGGGCTGCAGCATCGCGAGGTTGGTCTTACCGCACGCCGACGGGAAGGCCGCGGCGACGAAGTACGCCTTGTTCTCCGGTGAAATCAGCTTGAGGATCAGCATGTGCTCGGCGAGCCAGCCCTCGTCGTGGGCGATCGCCGAGGCGATCCGCAGCGCGTAGCACTTCTTGCCCAGCAGCGCGTTGCCGCCGTAACCCGAACCGTAGCTCCAGATCTCGCGGGTCTCCGGGAAGTGGGTGATGTACTTCGTGTCGTTGCACGGCCACGGCACGTCCTTCTGCCCCGGCTCCAGCGGCGCGCCGATCGAATGCAGCGCCTTGACGAAGAAGCCGTCGTCGCCGATCTTGTCCAGCGCGGCCTTACCCATCCGGGTCATCGTGCGCATCGACACCACGACGTACTCGGAGTCGGTGATCTCGACGCCCAGCTTGGGGTCTTCGGCACCGAGCGGACCCATGCAGAACGGGATGACGTACATGGTGCGGCCACGCATGCAGCCGCGGTACAGATCGGTCATGATGCCGCGCATCTCGGCGGGGTCTTTCCAGTTGTTGGTAGGACCGGCGTCGATTTCGCGCTCAGTGCAGATGAAGGTCCGCGATTCAACGCGGGCCACGTCGGACGGGTCGGACAGCGCGAGGTACGAGTTCGGCTTCTTCTTGTCGTCAAGCCTCTTGAAGGTGCCCGCCGCCACCAACTGATCGCACAGTCGGGCGTTCTCTTCGTCAGAGCCGTCGGTGAAAACCACGCGGTCGGGCTGCGTCAGCTCGGCGACCTCTTGAACCCAAGCGAGCAGACCCTTGTGCTTCGTCGGTGCGGTGTCCAAACCCGGGATGGTCGCTGCGGTCATGAAAATCTCCTGTGTCTGTTGCTGCCAGGCCCCAAGGCTCCGTATGCGCCACCCAGACAGGGACAGGCGGCGCTGCGGTCTCCCTATACCGAGGTTATCGCGGGTGGGAAGCCCGCGGTGAATCGGGAGTGTGTCCGATCACTCACAGGAACGATTCAGAAGCCTGTTTCACAGGCGTTTTGCGCCCCGGGCGCCGTGAGTTGACGTGTGTCAACCGTATAAATCGGTATCCCCGATCCGTAGGGGCCGTCCGCCGAGCTCCTCGCCGGATCCGCACGCCCGTACAAATCGGCGCGAACGGCGTCGAGTGCCCGCTGCAGCGACGGCAGCCTGCGGTCACGCTCGGCGGCGGCCCGTGCGGTCTCGAGCGCGTGCTGGCGCAGTTCGGCGTCGATCGCGGCGATCCGTTTCGCTGCGGTGGCGGCCTCGCGTTCGTCCCGGGTGGCCAGCTCCGATGCCAGCGCGCTCTCGGCGGCCAGCACCCGCGTCGCCACACGTTCGTCGAGCGCCGCCTTGATCGTGCCGGTGACGTCGGTGAGCCAGCGGTCCAGTACCGCCCGGTCCTGCAGCACCCCGCGGATGCCGACCACCCACACGGTCAGCACCAGCCCCACCAGACCACCGGCCACCAGACCGGCAACGGTCAGACCGGGGGCCAGGCCGGTGAACAGTCGGGTGACCGCCAGCGCCACCCCCAGACCGAAGCCGGCGCCGAGGATCATCGTCAGCTGCGTCTCCAGCCGCCGCGACGTCAACCGCGGCGGGGCGATCTCCGGGACCGCCGGCGCGTCGGACACCGCCGGAGCCGTCAATCCGACCTGGGCCGCCACGTCGGCCAGCTGCGCGGTGACGCCCTGCTCAACCTCTCCGACGACCACGCCGAGACGTTCCCGCACCCGCGATTCGAAGTCCGCGAGTGCCCTGCGGCCCAGCGCGGACGCGTCCTCGGCGAGTTCGGCCCGCACCGACGTGCAGCGGTTACGCGCCAGGTACCCCAACTGGACACGGGCCTGCTGGATCTGGGTGCGCAGGGCGATGCTGCGTTCGGATTTCGCGACGCGCCGATTGCGCACGATGTCGTCGCGACTCTGGTGCAGCGCCGCGACGCGGGCGCGTCGATGGGCGCCCTCGCCGTCGGTGCGGTATTGGCTTATCACCGACTCGAGCCGAGTCTCCCACGCCCGCAGGCGGTTCCGTCGCGCCAGCTCGGGGTCGGTCAGCCGCTGCCGGAGCAGGCCCAGGAGTTCGTCGACGCGCGGCTCCCCCAGATCGGGTGCGGCCGCCGCCCCCGCCCACGGCACGGGGGCGTAGCGCGGCGACCGGTCGGCCAGCATCGCGCGATCAGCAGCCAGCACCTCGCGCCAGTTGCGGTGCGTGTCGATCTTCGACACCACACCGACCACCAGATCGGTATGGCGTGAGACCAAATCGATGAGCTCACAGTCGGATTCGGTCAGCGGCGAGACCGCCGACACGACGAACACCACGGCGGCGGGCGCTTCGGACTGGGTGAGATCATCCGCCTCGACAAAGGTGTGCTCGGGCATCCGCTCCCGAAGCGCCGCGGCCACGCTGGTGCTGCCTGCCAGCCAGGGACCCGTCACCAGCACGACGTCGCGGGCGCGCACCGCAGGCGGGGCGAGTCTGGGTTCGATGTCGGCGACCACCGCATCGGCCGCCGCGAGTTGATCGGTGCTCGTAACGTCCGCCGTCATCGCGACCGCCCGAGCAGGCGAAGCGAACCGCGGCTGATGTCGGCGGCGCAGGTCCGGTGCAACGCGTTGACGGGACCGTTGCCGTACCGCCGCCACTGGGCGGCGCGGCGCAGATGAGCGTCCGCGTCGTCGCCCCGGTCGACTCGCGCGCCCGCGGCCTCGACGACGTCCACCGCCGCCGTCATCGCCGCGAGGACGGCGTCGTCGGCCGCCAACAGGTCACCTAACCGTGGATCGTCCGATTGCGTTGCCAGCGCGCGTAACTGGGCCACCGCGGTATGCAGCTTCCGGTACCGCAGCGGTGCACCCGCCGCATCGATGTGCTCGATGACCCGGTCGAGCTGGCTGAGCTTGCGCAGGTGGTTCGGCAGCGAATCGACGCTCGCGCCCCGGTCCAGCGCGAGCACCGCGTGGGCGATGCCGAACCGGTCCAGCGTGCCCAGCAGCCGCTCGCGTACCTCGTGCGGCAGCGGATGGGGCGCCTCCACGAACGCGTCGGTCGACGACACGTCGGCAGGCTCGGCGAGCAGAGTCCGCAGCGCATCGAGCAGTTCGCCGGTCAGATTCACGTCGGTGAGCAGCGCGACCATCGGCACCGTCGGCAGCCCGGTCAAGGCCCGACACCGCGCGGCCCGGTGATACGCCTGCGCCATCGGCCCCGCCCCGCCGAAGCCAGTGAGGTCGGCCTTGTTGAGGACGACGACGGCGGGCCTGCCGGACCCGTCGAGAAGCGCCCGGTCCTCGGGTTTGAGGGCTTCGGCGATCACAAGCACGTCGACGTCGGCGACACCGTCGGGTGAGACCCCGACCCCCGCGGCAGTCAACGCCGCCGCCACCGTCGCGCGGCCGACACCCTCGCGACCCCGCACCGCGACCCGCGTCGGCGCGCACAGGCGCCGGACGATCGCCGTCAGCCGCGGATCGCGGCGCTCTTCACAGATTTGCAGCAGCGCGTCGACGAAAATCTGGTGACCTTCCCCTTGTCGTGGGCGCGGCGACCTCACCCCGGGTCCGCCTCCGACGATCGTGACACCTCACACAGCGTCGTGGGAGCGGCCGTGCCTGCTCCTGGGGATAGCCGCCGATACCAGCCGAAGGCAACTGTTGGGTATCAATCTGTACCACGATGCGGGTACTCCACTGTCGATGAGCGACCATGGACGAATGCAGCTGCCCGGGCCCGACGTCGCCGAGGGGTCGACTTCGGGACCCGAGGCTTCCCGTCCACCGGCCGGCCAGCAGCACCGCTATCCCCGCGTCACCAGCTTCCGCACGCGGCGTACCACACTGTCTGCCGCGCAGCAGGCCACGTGGAATCGGCTGTGGCCCGAGATCGGCATGCAGGCGCGCGACGGCGATGTCCCCGCTCCGTTGGTGGACACCGACTCGTGGTTCGGGCGCTCGGCGCCTGTGGTGGTGGAGATCGGCTGCGGGGCCGGAACCTCGACGCTGGCGATGGCCAAGGCCGAGCCTGATCTCGACGTCGTCGCGGTCGAGGTGTACCGCCGGGGACTGGCCCAGCTGCTGTCCGGCATCGAACGCGAGGGAGTGCCCAACATCCGGCTCGTGCGCGGCGACGGCGTCGACGTGCTGCAGCACATGTTCGGACCCGGTTCACTGACCGGTGTGCGGGTCTTCTTCCCCGATCCGTGGCCCAAGGCGCGCCACCACAAGCGTCGGCTGCTGCAGCCGGCCACCGTCGCGTTGATCGCCGACCGGCTGCGCCCCGGCGGCGTCCTCCACGCGGCGACGGACCACGCCGGGTACGCCGAGCAGATCGCCGAGGTCGGCGACGCGGAGCCGCGGCTGCGCCGGGTGAGCCCGTCCGACGCGCTTCCGATCTCCGTCGAACGACCGGTCACCAAATACGAAGGCAAGGCGCAGCACGCCGGCAGCGCAGTCGCCGAACTGCTGTGGGAGAGAACGTGATGTGGGGGTACCGCCCGCTTGCGGGTAACGCCTACGGGGAGAGCAGACGATCATGAGCCTCACCGAGGACATCGGTCAGATCGAGGATGTGGCGCCACCCGAGACGCCGACCCCGGCCGAGGCGACGGCCCGCGTACTGCTGGTCTGGGACGCGCCGAACCTCGACATGGGGCTCGGCTCGATCCTGGGCGGCAGGCCGACGGCCGCGCACCGGCCGCGCTTCGACGCGCTGGGCCGCTGGCTGCTGACGCGCACCGCCGAGCTGTCCGCCGGGCGTCCCGAGGTTTCACTGGAGCCGGAGGCCACGGTCTTCACCAACATCGCACCCGGCAGCGCCGACGTCGTCCGGCCGTGGGTGGAGGCGCTGCGCAACGTGGGGTTCGCGGTCTTCGCCAAGCCGAAGATCGACGAGGACAGCGACGTCGACAGCGACATGCTGGACCACATCGCGCTGCGCCGCGGCGAGGGTCTGGCCGGTCTGCTGCTGGCTTCGGCCGACGGGCAGGCCTTCAAACAACCGCTGGAAGAAATCGCCCGTGACGGCATCCCCGTCCAGGTGCTCGGATTTCGCGAACATGCGAGCTGGGCGCTAGCGTCGGATACCTTGGAGTTCGTCGACCTGGAGGACATCCCTGGTGTTTTCCGGGAGCCGCTACCGCGAATCGGCCTCGATTCGCTGCCCGAGCAGGGGGCATGGTTGCAGCCGTTCCGGCCGCTGTCCTCGCTATTGACCTCGCGGGTCAACAACTGAACCGCTCAGGGGTCGCCATCGACTTCGAGAAAATCGAGTAAGGAGCTTACGTGTTCGCCTGGTGGGGTCGAACGGTGTACCGATATCGATACATCGTCATCGGCGTCATGGTCGCGCTCTGCCTCGGTGGCGGCATCTTCGGGATCAGTCTCGGCAATCACGTCACCCAGAGCGGCTTCTACGACGAAGGCAGCCAGTCGGTCCACGCATCGGTGGTGGCCGACGAGGCCTTCGGTCGCGACCGGACCAGCCACGTGGTGGCGATCCTCACCCCGCCCGACGGGGAAAAGGTCGACAACCCGCAGTGGCAGCGTGACGTCGTCGGCGAACTCGACACCTTCGTTAAGGACCATCCCGACCAGGTGGTGAGCTGGGTCGGCTGGCTGCGGGCGCCCGACGCCGCGAACGCGACCGTCCAGCAGATGAAGACCAGCGATCTGTCGAAGACATTCGTGAGCATCCCCCTGCAGGGCAACACCGACGACGAGATCCTGAAGAACTACCAGGCCGTCGAATCGGACCTGCAGCAGCTCAACGACGGCCGCATCGAGTTGGCCGGCCTGAACCCGCTGGCCAGTGAACTGACCGGCAGCATCGGCGAGGACCAGCGGCGCGCCGAGGTCGCGGCCATCCCGCTGGTCTGTGTGGTGCTGTTCTTCGTCTTCGGTGGCGTCGTCGCCGCCGCCCTTCCCGGCCTCATCGGCGGTCTGACGATCGCCGGCGCGCTGGGCATCATGCGCCTGCTCGCGGAGTTCATGCCGGTGCACTTCTTCGCCCAGCCAGTGGTGACGCTGATGGGCCTCGGTATCGCGGTGGACTACGGCCTCTTCATGGTGAGCCGGTTCCGTGAGGAGATCGCCGAGGGCTACGACACCGAGGCGGCGGTCCGCCGCACCGTGATGACGTCGGGCCGCACGATCATGTTCTCGGCGGTCATCCTGGTGGCGTCGTCGGTGCCGCTGCTGCTGTTCCCGCAGGGGTTCCTGAAGTCGATCACCTACGCGATCATCGCCTCGGTCATGCTGGCCGCGATCCTGTCGGTGACGGTGCTGGCCGCCGCGCTGGCCCTGCTCGGGCCCAACGTCGACGCGCTCGGGGTGCGCACGCTGCTGCGGTTCACCAAACCCTATCCGGCCCCGTCGCCCTCGGAGACCACCGACCGCACCAACCCGCTGGCGATCGCTTCGATCCCGCTCGGTGTGCTCGTACCGTTCGCCGCGATTCCCGTCGGGCACATCGCCAGAGCGCAGATCCGACGGACCTATGACAAGGGCGCCAACTACGCCCTGATCGGCCTGGTGCTGGGCTATGTCGGTTCGTTCGCCTGGATTTTCGTCGGCCTGTTCTCCGCGAAGGACACCCTCGGCACGGGAATCTTCTGGCTGTTGATGGCCATCGCCGTGTTCGTGGCGGGCACCATCCTGGTGCTGTCGGCGGCGAGCATGAGCCCGCTGGTCCGCAAGCCGACGGTGTGGTGGCTGAACTGGCTGGCGGAGAAGACCCAGAAGACCAAGACCCGCGCCGAGGTCGAGAAGGGTTTCTGGGGCAAGCTGGTCAACCGGGTGATGAAGCGGCCGATCGCGTTCGCCGCACCCATCGTCATCGTGATGATCCTGATGATCATCCCGCTGGGTCAGCTCTCGCTCGGCGGCATCAGCGAGAAGTATCTGCCGCCGGACAACGCCGTGCGCCAGGCGCAGGAGGCGTTCGACAGGTCGTTCCCCGGTTTCCGCACCGAACCCCTGACGCTGGTGATCGAGAACGACGACGGCGAACCGGTCACCGATCAGCAGGTCGCCGAGATCCGCAGCAAGGCGTTGACGATCCCGGGGTTCATCCAACCCGAGGACGACCCGACCAAGATGTGGCAGCCGCGTCCGTATCAGGACGGCGGCTCGCAGGACCCCTCGGTCCGGGTGATCCAGAACGGCCTGGTGAACCGTAACGACGCGGCGAAGAAGGTCGAGGAACTCCGCGCCATCGTGCCCCCGCGCGGGTTGTCGATCTCGGTCGGTGGCACCCCGGCGTTGGAACAGGACAGCATTCACAGCCTGTTCGACAAGCTCCCGCTGATGGTGACCATCCTCATCGTCACGACGACGATCCTGATGTTCCTGGCGTTCGGATCAGTGGTGTTGCCGATCAAGGCCGCGGTGATGAGCGCGCTCACGTTGGGTTCGACGATGGGCGTGTTGACGTGGATGTTCGTCGTGGGTCACGGCTCCGGGCTGATGAACTACACGCCGCAGCCGCTGATGGCGCCGATGATCGGGTTGATCATCGCGGTCATCTGGGGTCTGTCGACCGACTACGAGGTCTTCCTGGTGTCGCGCATGGTCGAGGCCCGGGAGCGCGGTCTGTCCACCGCCGAAGCCATCCGCGTCGGCACCGCGACCACCGGCCGGTTGATCACCGGTGCGGCGTTGGTGCTCGCTGTGGTCGCAGGGGCGTTCGTGTTCTCCGATCTGGTGATGATGAAGTACCTGGCGTTCGGGTTGCTGATCGCGCTGCTGCTCGACGCCACCATCGTCCGAATGTTCCTGGTGCCGGCCGTGATGAAGCTTCTCGGCGACGACTGCTGGTGGGCGCCGCGGTGGATGAAGCGCATCCAGGAGCGCCTCGGCCTCGGTGAGACCGAGCTGCCCGATGAACGCAAGCGTCCAGCGGTGCGCGAGACCGCCGAGGACCCCGATGCGCTGGTCGGTGCCGGCGCACCGGTGCCGCCTCGGCCGCGCCCGCCGCACGATCCGACGCACCCCGCCGTCTCGGGCCCGCGTCCCGGCGCGACCCGCGCGGTGCCGCAGCGGGTCCCGTCGGCCACCGGCACGACACGCATCCCCAGCACGACCACGCCACCCGCCGCACCGGCCGACGAACCGCAGACCACACGGTTGTCGATCGCGAAGAACGCCGTTCGCAACGCGGTGAGCAACGCCGCGGCGACGGCGCGACAGGCCGCCCGGCCACCGGCGCCGCCCGCCCCGCCCGCACCCGCTCCGGCGGCTCCGCGTCCGGGTGGGGGCCGCCCGCCGCGGGAGGAACGCGAAATCGAGTCGTGGCT
This sequence comes from Mycobacterium sp. 852002-51152_SCH6134967, assembly GCF_001667105.1. Lineage (NCBI taxonomy): Bacteria > Bacillati > Actinomycetota > Actinomycetes > Mycobacteriales > Mycobacteriaceae > Mycobacterium > Mycobacterium sp. 852002-51152_SCH6134967. The sequence goes on from NZ_LZIK01000063.1 coordinate 259,485, forward strand.
GGGCGAACTGCGCGGCACCGGCACACCGCCCACCCCGCCGGCGCCCGCCCCGCAACGGCCGTCGGCCGAACCCACCAGGGCGATGCCGACCGCGCCGGAAGGCCGGGGACAGCGCCCGCGAGTGGCGCCTCCGACACCCGGCAACGAGCCGACCACGGCGATCCCGACACCGCGGTCACAACCGACCGACCCCGAGCCCACGCAGGACCCCGACGCGACGACCGCCATCCCCACCCCGGGCAAGCAGGGCGACGACGCCGAAGCGGCGACCGAGAAGCTCAACACCCGCGAGGATGACGAGCGTCAGCGCCGCGGCGGCGGCGTCAGCGCACAGGACCTGCTGCGGCGCGAAGGCCGGCTGTAGGACGCTTCGTCGCGAAAGTTCAGTCGACGTCGTCGCTTTCGGCCTTGACCAACGGACCCTCGTCGGCTTCGAGGGCTTCCGTCTCGGCGTCGGGATCCCGCGCCGTCAGCACCCGCACGGCGCTGTTGAGGAACGCCAACACCGGCACCGCCAGAAGCGCGCCCACGATTCCGGCCAGCACACCGCCGCCCGCGATCACCAACACGATCGCGAGCGGATGAATGGACACGGCGCGGCCCATCACCAACGGCTGCAGTACGTGGCCTTCCAGCTGCTGTACCGCGATGACCAAACCGAGCGTGATCAGCGCGTAGATGAAACCTTTGGCGATCAGCGCGACGACCACCGCGAGCGCACCGGCGATCACGGCGCCGACCAGCGGGATGAACGCGCCGAGGAACACCAGCGAGGCCAGCGGCAACGCCAGCGGCACACCCATGATCGCCAGGCCAGTGCCGATGCCGACGGCGTCGACGAGCGCGACCAGGAAGGTGGCACGCACGTATCCGATCAACGAATGGAAACCGGCCTTGCCCGCCTCACGCACCCGGTCACGGACGTGGACCGGGAAGATCTGGGTGACGAACGCGAAGATGTTGCGGCCGCCCTGCAGCAGGAAGATCAGCGTGAACAACACCAGCACGGCACCGGTCACGATCTCGGTGACCGTGCCCGCCGTTGACAGCGCGCCCGTCGTCACCCGTTCCTGGTTGTTCTGAAGGGCCTCGATCGCGGCGTTGCCCGCGTTGTCGATCTGATCCCGGCTCAGATGTAGCGGGCCGTCGATCAACCAGTTGCGCATACCGTCGATGCTGCGGCTGACCTGCTGGGTCAGCTCGGGAGCGCCCTCGATGAACTGGGTGACGACGAACGACATGATCCCGCCGACCACGGCGAACCCGCTGAGCAACATCAGCGCCACCGCCCCGGCCCGGGGCGCCCCACGCCGGTCGAGGAAGTCCACCGCCGGCATCAGCAGGGCCGCCAGGATCGTCGCCAGCGCGACCGGTACGACGATGATCTCCAGCCGCTTGAACACCCACAGCAGGGCGACGACGGCGGCGAGGATGACGAGCAGCCGCCACGACCAGGCTGCCCCTTTGCGAACGAGAGGTGAGACGGACTCGTCATCAACAGATGGGGCCCCAGGCATCCCGATAGCGTAACGGCCTGCCACTTGCAGCGACGGATCTCTCGAAACCGCAGCACCACGCCTTACCCTTACTCCGTGGCACACGACGCGCCTGCGAGTGCAGCCCACAGCCAAGGGCGCACCCTCCGCGGCAAGTACTGGTGGCTGCGGTGGGCCGTCCTCGCCGTGGCGGTCGTCGTGCTCAGCGTCGAACTCGGATTGGTGTGGGATCAGCTCGCCAAGGCGTGGCACAGCCTCTATACCGCACAGTGGTGGTGGGTGCTGGTGGCGGTGGGTACCGCGCTGGCGTCGATGCACTTCTTCGGCGACATCCAGCGCAAGCTGTTGCGATCCGCGGGAGTGCCTGTGCGCCAATGGCGTTCGCAGGCCGCGTTCTATGCGGGCAACTCCCTGAGCACGACGCTTCCCGGCGGACCGGTTTTGTCGGCGACGTTCATCTACCGCCAGCAGCGGCTCTGGGGCGCAACGCCGGTGATCGCCTCCTGGCAGCTGGTGATGTCGGGCGCGCTGCAGGTGATCAGCCTGGCGTTGCTGGGGTTGGGCAGCGCGTTCTTTCTCGGCGCCAAGCACAACCCGTTCTCGCTGATCTTCACGCTGGCCGGGTTCATCATGCTGATCGTGCTGGCGCAGGCGGTGGCCTCGCGACCCGATCTGCTCGACGGCATCGGGGTGCGGGTGCTGTCGTGGGTGAACTACGTGCGCGCCAAACCCGCCCACAACGGGCTGACCAAATGGCGTGAGACCCTGGCTCAGCTCGAGTCGGTCAAGCTGAGCAGGCGCCAGCTCGGCGTCGCGTCCACCTGGTCGATGTTCACCCTGATCACCGGCGTGGGCACGCTGCTGTTCGCCTGTTACGCGGCCGGCGGGCGCCCGTCGTTACTCGGGGTCATCGTGGCCTACGTCGCCGCCCGCGCGGTCGGCTCGATCCCCCTCATGCCCGGCGGGTTGCTGGTGGTCGAGGCGGTGCTGGTGCCTGGCCTGGTGTCGAGCGGAATGACACTGGCCTCAGCGATCTCGGCGATGCTGATCTACCGGCTCATCAGCTGGATCTTCATCGCCGCGATCGGATGGGTGGTGTTCTTCTTCATGTTCCGCACCGACACCGACGTCGACCCCGACGCATGCGACCGGCAGTAGCCGCTCTCGGCGTCGCGGCGCTGATCGCCGCTTGTTCGCAGGGCACCGACCCTCCCGCCGCGACGTCGCCCGCCGAATCGTCGCCCCAGACCACGACGGCATCGACGGCGCCGGGACCGCTGCGAGGTCCCGCCCCGTCGGTGGCCACCCCGATCGTCGGCGACGCCATCAGCCAGCCCGTGCCGGTACTCGCCACCGACGGCAGGAAACATCTGGTCTACGAGGTCAGCCTGACCAACACGCTGCCGCACCCGGTGACCCTGAAGTCGATCACCGTGCTGGACCGCGATGTCGCCCTGCTCGACCTCGAAGGCGACCAATTGGCGCAATGGACCCGGATCATCGGAACACCAAGCCCCACAACGGCAATCGGTCCCGCACAGACGGCGGTGGTCTGGTTCGACGTCGCGCTCGACGAGGACGTGCAGACGCCGAGTCGGTTGACACACGCCGTCGCGCTGTCGAATCCCGACCCGCAGGATCCACTGTTTCCCGCCGACCAGACCGTCGACATCGCCCCTGTCGAAGTTCAACCCCGCGAACCCGTCGTCCTCCGGCCCCCGTTGAGAGGAGCCGGTTGGGTCGACGCAGGCGGATGCTGCGGCACCAGCGCCCACCGCACGGCGCTCAACCCGATCAACGGCCGCCTATGGGCCGCAGAACGATTCGCGATCGACTACGTCCAGCTCGACCCCGACGGACGCCTGATCACCGGCGACCCGTCGAAGCCCGAGAGCTTCGCCTTCTTCGGCGCCGACATCCACGCAGTCCGTGACGGGCGGGTGGTCTCGGTGCTCGACGGCCTGCCCGAGCAGGTGCCCGGCCGCAACCCGACCGGACTACCGCTGAACCAGTACGCCGGCAACCACGTCGTACAAGACCTCGGCGACGGGAACTACGCGCTGTACGCGCATATCAAGACCGGGACCGTCGCGGTCAAACCCGGTGACCGACTGACTGCGGGACAGGTACTCGGAGAGGTCGGCAACACCGGCAATTCCACGGCGCCACACCTGCACTTCCACGTCATGAGCTCACCGGACCCGTTGGGCTCCAACGGATTGCCGTTCGTGTTCGACGACTTCCGGGTCGATGCGCGAATGGTCGACGATGACGACGTCAACGGACCCCTTTTTGAGGGTGAAGCCGCGAAGCTTCAGCCCGGCTTCACCGCTCGTGACGAAAAGAACGCCATGCCATTGGAACTGGACGTGATGACCTATGCCGATCGATAGCTCCGAACAGACCCGGACCGCCCTGACGGCGCTGGCCACCGACGTCGCCTGCCTGATCGTGTTCGCCGCGATCGGACGGCGCAGCCACGACGAGGGTCTGAATCTCGTCGGCATCGCCGAGACCGCGTGGCCGTTCGTCTCGGGCGCCCTCGCCGGCTGGGTGCTGTCGCTGGGGTGGCGACGGCCGTATTCGCTGATCCCGACGGGTCTTGCGGTATGGGTGGGCACCATCGTGGTGGGCATGCTGCTGCGTAAGCTGACGTCTGCCGGTGTGGCGCCGAGTTTCATTGTGGTGGCCTCGATCTCGACCGCCGTGCTGTTACTCGGCTGGCGCGCGGCCATTCACGTCATGATTCGCCGCTGACACCGCCCTGGTCGCGCGCAGACCCCGGGCCCCGGCCGCGGGAGAAACGGCCGAGGACGGCCCGGGGGTCAGGCGGACGCCGGCCTAGCTGTCGGCGAGACCGTCACCGTTGGTGTCGCCGCAGCGGTTCTTGATGTCGACCAGCGGCTGGCGGATCCCCGTCAGGTCGGCCTTGATCTGAGGATTGGCGTTCAAGTACTCCTGCACCTTGCCCCGGACCTCTTCGCGCGGCAGGCCCTCGAGGCTGGTGAAGAACCAGTTGACGTCCGGATGGGTGAACAGGTACGCCGACGTCGACGCCGAGACGCCGGAGGCCACACCGGCGAGATCGGCCGCGGTGCAGTTGGGCGGCTCCGCGGCAGCGAGCGGCGTCGCACCGAGGAACATCGCACCGGCGATCGCGCCGGTGCCGACCGCGCCAGCAACCGCACGACGCGCAGAACGGGCCGAGAGAAACATGGGTGAGCTCCTTCATCGGAAGTGGGGTGGCCGTAACCATGGTGGTTAGCGACGTCTACCAACTGGGACCAACGAAGAAAAGCTAAGCAGAATGTCCGCAGACTTTCTTGCCTTGCGGTCAACGAGTCGCCGAAAACTCGAAATCCGCAGCTGAAAGTGCCCGCGGCGGGTGGCTATGCGTCGTTTCGGGTCAGGGCAGGCCCGCGATGGCCGACGACGGTGCGTGCGAGTTGCCCTGCGAAACCGGTGACGCCCCATGCGGTTGGGCCGTGGCCCCCGGCGCGGTCAGCGGCGGCGTCTTCGCGGTCGGCGCCCCCGCCGGCAAACCCGCCGGAAGACCTGCGCCTTGCTGCTGCGCGGCCTGCATCAGCCCCATCACCTGGGGCAGCGTGAGCGGAAGTTTGCACTTACCCGACAGGCTGGCCAGCGGCTGCTGCAGCTGCTGCAAGTCCTCGGCGACCTCGGGGTTGGCGTCGAAGTACGCCTTCAGCGCGCCCAGCGACTGCGGCCCGGCCTGCTGTTTGGAGATCGTCGTCAACGCCTGGTTGGTCTGCGGATGCGCGTCGAGGTAGTCACCGGTCGAGGTGGCGACGTCGCCGATCGTCCTGGCGACCTCGCTGGCCGCGCACGGGTCCTTGGCGGCGGTCGCCGACGGAGCAGACGACAGGGCCGGCAAAACCAGCGCGGCCGACACGGCCCCGCCCGCGACGGAGGCAGCGACGATGCCAACGGCGCGGCGACGCATCAGCCCGGTGGTCGTTTTCATGACAACTCCTAACGATTCGCAGACGATCTCGACAGGTCCGCAAATGCTCTCGCGATGGACGGCAATCAGTCCCCGACGCCGAAAACGGCCGAGCCACATCCTGCCACCGGTCGCCTCACCCCCGCCAATCCAGCGGGGCCAACGGCCTCGATGCGCACGGGTGGCGTAACGCCGTTCGGCTTGGTCGCGAGAACGAATTGGGACATCGTGAGGCGTTGCTGCGGATCGCTCAGGCAGTATGGGAGCAGGCCGAAGCGACCGGCACCTTACCGCAGGTTGTTGTACGCTTCGGCTACGAAACGCCGGGGAGAAAGCGGGGGATCCAATCCAGCAATTCATGTTGCGCTTGAGTAGCAAACTGCGCAGATATCGCTGGGCGGTTTTCGCCGTATGGGTGCTCTTGCTCGTCCCGTCGATCTGGCTGGCGCTCAACCAGTCGAGCCACCTCACCGGTGGCGGCTTCGAGGTCGAAGGATCCCAGTCGCTGCGCGTGCAGCGCGAACTCGAAGAGCACTTCCCCGACCAGGGCGCCTCACCGCTGGCGCTGGTCGCCGCACCGCGCGCAGATGCCTCGTACGAGGACATGAACGCCGCCGTCGCACACCTGGAACGCCTGGCCGCCGAGGTGCCCAGCGTGAAGATCGCTCCGAACCCGCAACAGCCCCCGCCGCAGCCCGATCGGCCCTACGTCATCACGCTGCAGCTGGACTTCGACAACACCGGCGCGGTCGACGTCGCCAAACAATTGCGTCAGAAGGTCGGGATCGACGGCGAGGACCCCGGCGAGATCGAGAACGGCAGGGTCAAGCTGTACGTCATCGGCCAGGGCGCTCTGGGCGCGGCCGCGACACAGGCCACCAAACACGACATCGCCCAGGCGGAGCGGTGGAACCTGCCGATCGTCCTGATCGTCCTGCTCGCGGTGTTCGGGTCGCTGGCCGCCGCGGCCGTGCCGCTGGTGCTCGGCGTCTGCACCGTCGCGGTGACGATGGGGCTCGTCTACCTGCTGTCGATGTTCACCACGATGTCGGTGTTCGTGACGTCGACGGTGTCGATGTTCGGCATCGCGCTGGCGATCGACTACTCGCTGTTCATCCTCATGCGTTACCGGGAGGAGCTGCGCGCCGGGCGCGAGCCGGATCAGGCAGTCGACGCCGCGATGGCCACATCGGGGCTTGCGGTGACGCTCTCCGGGCTGACGGTCATCGCGTCGGTCACCGGCATCTACCTCATCCAGACGCCCGTGCTGGTCTCGATGGCCACCGGCGCCATCCTCGCGGTCGCGGTGGCCGTGCTCACCTCCACGACGCTGACGCCGGCAGTGCTCGCGACATTCGGCCGGTCTGCTGCGCGACGCTCGTCGTACCTGCATTGGTCGAGACGCCCCGAAGCCACCCAGTCACGGTTCTGGACGCGGTGGACCGGTTGGGTGATGCGCAGGCCGTGGCTGTCGGCGATGGCCGCCGCCGCGCTGCTGATCGCGCTGGCCGCGCCCGCGTTCTCGATGATGCTCGGCAATAGCATGCAGCGTCAGTTCGAGCCGACCCACGAGATCCGCGGCGGCGTCAACGCCGCGGCCGAGGCACTCGGCCCCGGAGCCCTGGGCCCGGTCCGGGTGCTGGTGGCCTTCCCCGACGGCAACGCCGCTTCGGCACCCGCCAAGGAACCGCTGCTCGACGCGATTCGCCAGCGCATGGCGCAGGGCCCGAACGTGGTGTCGGTGAGCCCGCCGTCGTTCGGCGAGGACTACCGGCACGCGCTGCTGTCGGCGGTGCTGTCGGTCGACCCCGAGGACATGGGCGCGCGCGAGACGATCGACTGGATGCGCGCGGAGTTGCCGTCGACGCCCGGCACCGAGAATGTGCGGATCGACGTCGGCGGTCCGACCGCGCTGATCAAGGATTTCGACGACCGGGTCTCCGTCACTCAGCCCCTCGTGTTCCTCTTCGTGGCGTTGATCGCATTCCTGATGCTGCTCATCGCGATCCGCTCGGTGGTCCTGGCGCTCAAGGGCGTCCTGATGACCGTGCTGTCGGTGGCCGCCGCCTACGGCAGCCTGGTGGCGGTGTTCCAGTGGGGCTGGCTCGAAGACCTGGGTTTCGACCGGATTTCGTCGCTGGACAGCACGATCCCGCCGCTGGTCCTGGCGATGACGTTCGGCCTGTCCATGGATTACGAGATCTTCCTGCTCACCCGCATCCGTGAGCGCTTCCTGCTGACCCGCAACACGCGCGACGCGGTGGCCTACGGCGTGAGCACCAGCGCTCGGACCATCACCAGCGCCGCGCTCATCATGATCGCGGTGTTCATCGGGTTCGCGTTCGCGGGCATGCCGCTGGTCGCTCAGCTGGGGGTGGCCTGCGCGGTGGCGATCGCGGTGGACGCGACGGTCGTTCGGCTGGTCCTGGTACCGGCTCTGATGGCCATGTTCGACGAGTGGAACTGGTGGCTGCCGCACTGGCTGGCCCGCATCCTGCCGTCGGTGGATTTCGAGAAGCCCCTGCCCAAGGTGGACACCCCCGATCTGATCATCATCCCCGACGACCTCTCGTCGCTGGGACCGAAGGGCTCCGAGCTACGCACCGTCGTCAAGTCGGCGGCGAAGTTGAAAACCCTTGTACCGCAAGCTGTCACGGTCGCCGATCCGCTGGCGTTCAGCGGCTGCAGCCCGGACGCGCCGACCACGAAGATGCGCAGCATCGGTCGGCTCAACGCCGGGCACCGCAGCGGCGGCGGAGGTACCGCGTTGGCCACCGCCCCGCCCCCGGTGCATCCGGTGACGATGTGGCGGGGCCGGTTGGCGGTGGCCCTGGACGCGCTGGAGACCGCATCGGAGTGCGAGCACGCCACGATGGAGCGGCGCAGCCCGATGGAAACCACCAACGTCCAACTGCCGACCGGCGACCGGCTGCAGATCCCGACGGGCGCGGAGACGCTGCGGCTGAAGGGTTACCTCATCATGTGCCGCAACACCACACGCGACTACGCGGAATTCGCCGATCTGGTCGAGTGCATGGACGCGCGCACGGCGGCGGAAGTGTTGAGCACAATGGACCGGTACTACTCTGGTTCACAGTCAAGAAAGCAGTGGGTGGCGACTCAGCTGGTGCGCCGACTGGCCGACCCTGCGCCTTCGGACGAGCACGACACCCGGATGTCCGGTCCGGAGGCGGAGGCCGAGTGGGCAAAAGTTCGAGAGCGCTGCCTTTCGGTGGCGGTCGCGATGCTGGAGGAGGCGAGGTGACGGTGACTCCCGACATCCGGGATACCCGCCGCCGAGAGGCTGTCTCCGCGGAGCAGAGCACGAGGCCGCCCGCGACGCAGTCCGTCGACGAGCGCCCGGTCGAATTCTGGCCGACCGCGGCCATCCGCGCGGCCCTGGAGACCGATGACCTCGCCGTCTGGCAACGCATCGTCGCGGCGATCAAGCGGGACCCGTTCGGCCGTACCGCGCGTCAGGTCGAGGAAGTCCTCGAGACCGCGCGGCCATACGGCGTGTCCAAGGCGTTGGCCGAGGTGCTCACCCGCACGCGCGAACATCTGGAGGCCAACGAGCGCGCGGAGGTGGCCCGTCACATCCAGGCACTGTTGGAGCACTCCGGGCTGGGACATCAGGAGTTCGCATCGCGGATCGGCGTGCCCCCCGATGAGTTCGCGTCCTTCCTCAGCGGCCAGACGAGCCCGTCGGCGGCGTTGATGGTGCGGATGAAGCGGCTGTCCGAGCGGTTCGCCCGGATGCGTTCGAGCCGACCCAACGGTTGACGGACCCGTTGGGTATACGCCGGGAATGGACCTCGAACAGATTCTGCGGGAGACCCGCACGGTGGCGATCGTCGGCGCGTCGCCGAACCCCGACCGAGCCAGCCACGAGATCTGGACCTACCTCAAGGCGACCACCGACTACGACCTGTTTCTGGTCAATCCGACCGTCAGCGACATCGAGGGCACCCCGGTCTACCCGTCGCTGGCCGATCTGCCGGTCGTGCCCGACCTCGTCGACGTGTTCCGCAGGCGTGAACACCTGCCAGAGGTGCTGCAGGACACCATCGCCGTCGGGGCCAAGGTGCTGTGGCTGCAACTCGGCCTGTGGGACGAGCAGGTGGCCCGTGACGGCGAGGCGGCCGGATTACAGGTCGTGATGGACCGCTGCATCAAGGTCGACCACGCCCGGCTGCTCCGCTAGCCCCTTCACCGCACGTGGATCGGCGACACGTTGTCGACCAACCACCGGCCGTCGGTCTTGGACAACGTGACCCGCAGCGCCAGCACCGCGGTGTCCGCCGGTTTCCCCGGCGAACTCTGCGTGGCGTGCAATATCACCGCGACGCTGGCGGCGTTCGGGCCGATCGCCTCGACGCCCGCCGAGACGGTACTGGCCTGGGCCGACACATTGCGGTTCGCCAAATCCTTTGCCACCGTGGCGAACTCATTCTTGAATGCATCAGCGCGTTCCGGAGACATCATGGCCGCCGCCCGGTCGATCGACGCCGTCGGACTCTGCGGGGTGAACGTCGCCGACGCTTCGGCCACACTGCTGGCGATGCCGACGACCTCGGTGCTGTCGTTGCGCAGCGCGCGATCGGGCACCGTCCACTTCAGATAGCCGACGAGCACCGCGGCCACCACCGCCGCCGTCGCGACAGCGACCACTGCCAGCCGCAGGCCAGGACCATCGTCGTCGGTGCCGACCGTCACCGCGTCGCGGCGCGCCAGCACCACGTTGACCACCACGCCTTGGACGATCAACAAGCACAGCACCGAGCAGACCGAAACCCACCACAGCGGCCACGCCAGCGCGATGCCGATGTACACCAGCGCCGCGATCGCGGCCAGCGGAGGCGCCACGTCGAACGCGGCGACCCGCAAGACGTTCCTCATCGGATCGGCTCCAAGCGCGAGACCATCAGCGTGCCGTCCACATCGGAGACGTCGAGCCGCAGATTCCAGCGCACCGTCCTGGGCTCTTCCCCGCCCACGTTCTCGCTGACCGATGTCGCCACCACCATGACGGTGTCGGTGCGCGACGCGAACTCCGAGATCTCGGGTTGGGGTCGGCGCGGCGGCGCCCCGTCCGGGCCGGGCGGCGGGTGATAGATCGACTCGACGGCAACCGAGTCGATCTGCCCGCTGGTGCGCGACTGCAGGGTCTGCACGAGCCTGCGGTACGGCTCGACGGCCGCGTCGAAGTCCGCGTTCAGTTGGCCGACGGTGCCTTCGTGCAGCCGGACCATGTCGGCCTGCACGGTGTCCTTGTTCATGTTGATCAGCACGTTGGTCCAGTCGACCGCGGTCTGCATGACGCGGGCGCGGTAACGCAACTCGTCAGTGTGGTCGTGGTGCTGGGTCCAGATCAGGGCGGCCAGCGCGACCGCCACCACCGCGACCAGTCCCAGTACCGCCGATGCGATGCCGTACTTGGTGAAGACGGAACCGTCCTCGACTGCGGTGGGCTCGTCCTCGGGCATGCGCGTGAGGGTACCGGTCTGTGGGCCGGACGCCGGTGAGCGGTCAATGTCACACCCGCCGGGTGCTGGAGATTCGAGAAGACGGGTATGCAGGCTTGCGACCGGTGAAGTGAAAGGGATGCGTGGCCCACTATCTGATTGCCGCCAGCCCGATCCCCGGGCATGTCATGCCACTGCTGCACGTCGGCGCCGACCTGCGAGAGCGCGGTCACCGCGTGACCGTGCTGACGGGCGCCGAATACGAAGGTGCGGTCCTCGAGCGGGGGCTGGGGGTGCTGGAGCTGCCCGATGCGGCTCGGCCGAAGCGAGATGACAGCGGCTTGTGTGGTCTACCCGGGTTGCTCGACCGCTGGTATCGAGGGCGCGCCGAGATGCGCTCGGTGTTCATCGAGCCACTGGCTGCGCAGTATTGGTCGTTGCGTAAGACGCTTCAGCGCGACGACTTCGACGCGGTGCTGTGCGATGTCGCCTTCACCGGCGCCCTGCCGCTGTTGACCGGCCACCGGCCGCGGCCGTGGATTCTCGTGTGCGGGGTCGGCCCGTTGACCCTGTCGAGCGCAGACGCTCCACCGTTCGGGACCGCGTGGGCGCCGCGTTCGAACACCAACTACGAACCGATGACCTGGGTGACGCACCGGGTGCTGTTCGGCGACGTCCGTGCCGACTTGAACGCCGCGCTCGCCGCCGTCGGCGCTCCGCCGTCTCCGGTGTTCCTGACGGACTGGCCTGTGCTCGCCGACCGGCTTCTGCAGTTCACGGTGCCGTCGCTGGAGTATCCCCGCAGCGATCTGCCCGCGAACGTCTCCTACACCGGCCCGGTGATACCGAAACCCGCCGCTCAGAAGCGGGGACTGCCGTGGGATCCGGCCGGCGAATCGCGCACGGTCGTCCATGTCAGCCAGGGCACGTGGGACAACGACGACCTCGACGCGCTCGTCGTGCCCACGGTCGAGGCGCTCGCCGACCGCGAAGATCTGCTGGTGGTGGCGACGACCGGGCGCGACGGGCGCACGACGCTTCCCTGCCCCGTGCCCGCCAACGCGCGGATCACCGACTTCCTGCCCTATGCCGAACTCCTGCCGCACGTCGACGTGATGATCACCAACGGGGGATACGGTGGCGTGCATCAGGCGCTCTCGCACGGCATCCCGCTGATCGTCGCGGGCGGTTCGGCCGACAAACCGGAGGTCGCCGCCCGCGTGGGCTACGCGCGGGCCGGCATCAACCTGGGCACCTCACGGCCCGGCCGCGCCGAGATCGTCGGCGCGCTCGACGCGGTCCTCGGCACCGGCGCCTACCGCGCCGCGGCGCGCCGGTTGAGCCGCGAGATCCGCGGGGAGAACGCCTTCGACCGCATCGCCGAAGCGCTGGCGGGTCTGGCGGTGCCGCAGCGGCCAGGGGAGCCGGCCGCGCGTTCTGGCACCCTGGTGGGGTGACGGTAGAAGCAATCAGATCCGGCATCGACCTCAGCTACGTCGACGCCGACGCCCGCCCCCAAGACGATCTGTTCGGCCACGTGAACGGCCGCTGGCTGACCGAGTACGAGATGCCCGGCGACCGAGCCACCGACGGTGCGTTCCGCTTGCTGTACGACCGCGCCGAGGAACACGTGCGTGATTTGATCACCGAGGCGGCGGCGTCGAACGCGGAGACGGGCACCGACCAGCAGCGCATCGGCGATCTGTACGCCAGCTTCATGGACGAGCAGGCCGTCGCCGCGCGGGGTGTGCAACCGCTGCTCGAGGAATTGGCGGCGATCGACGCTGCCGACTCCCCCGAGGCGCTGGCGCGCGTGCTCGGCGCGTTGCAGCGCACCGGAATCGGCGGCGGAACCGGCGTCTACGTCGATACCGACTCCAAGGACTCGACCCGCTACCTGCTGCACCTGACCCAGTCGGGCCTGGGCCTGCCCGACGAGTCGTACTACCGCGACGAACAGCACGCCGAAATCCTCGCCGCATATCCGCAGCACATCACGGTGATGTTCGAGTTGGTGTACGGCGCAGGCGATCACGCCGAAACCGCCGCACGGATCGTGGCGTTGGAGACCAAGCTGGCCGCCGCGCATTGGGACGTCGTCAAGCGGCGGGACGCCGACCTCACCTACAACCTGCGCGCCTTCGCCGACCTGCCGGCCGAAGCGCCGGGCTTTGACTGGTCCGGCTGGGTGTCCGGACTGGGCACCGACGTTTTCGGGGACCGCAGCTGGCCGGACGAAGTCGTTGTGCGACAGCCCGACTACCTCACCGCGTTCGCCGCCGAGTGGTCCGGCGGGGACCTGGAAAACTGGAAAAGCTGGCTGCGCTGGCGTGTCATCCATGCCCGCGCCTTCCTGCTGACCGACGACCTCGTCGCCGAGGACTTCGCGTTCTACGGCCGCAGGCTCTCGGGCACCGAGCAGATCCGCGACCGGTGGAAGCGCGCTGTGTCGGTGGTGGAAGGCCTGCTGGGCGACGCGGTCGGAAAGCTCTACGTCGAGCGGCATTTCCCGCCGCACGCCAAGGAGCGGATGGACGAGCTCGTGGACAACGTCCGCGAGGCCTACCGCGTGAGCATCAACTCGCTGGATTGGATGACGCCGCAGACGCGGGAGAAGGCGCTGGCCAAGCTCGACAAGTTCACGCCGAAGATCGGATATCCGAAGAAGTGGCGGGACTATTCGGGCCTGGTGATCGAGCGCGACGACCTCTACGGCAATTACCGTCGCGGCTACGCGTTCGAGTATGAGCGGGAGCTACGCAAGCTCGGCGGGCCCGTCGACCGCGACGAGTGGTTCATGACGCCACAGACCGTAAACGCCTACTACAACCCCGGCATGAACGAGATCGTCTTCCCCGCAGCGATTTTGCAGCCGCCCTTCTTCGACGCCGACGCCGACGACGCCGCCAACTACGGTGGCATCGGTGCGGTCATCGGCCACGAGATCGGGCACGGATTCGACGATCAGGGCGCCAAGTACGACGGTGACGGCAACCTGGTCGACTGGTGGACCGACGAGGACCGCACCGAGTTCGGCGCGCGCACAAAGAAGTTGATCGAGCAGTACGACGAGTACGTGCCCCGCCAGTTGAGCAACGGGCACCACGTGAACGGCGCGTTCACCGTCGGCGAGAACATCGGCGACCTCGGCGGGCTGTCGATCGCGCTGCTGGCCTACCGGCTGTCGCTGAAGGGTGAGCCCGCGCCGGTCCTCGACGGGTTGACCGGGGAGCAGCGGGTGTTCTTCGGCTGGGCTCAGGTCTGGCGGACGAAATCTCGTGACGCCGAAGCGATCCGGCGTCTCGCGATCGACCCGCACTCACCGCCGGAGTTCCGCTGCAACGGCGTCATCCGCAATATGGATGCGTTCTACGAGGCGTTCGACGTCACCGAGGACGACAAGCTCTACCTGGAACCCGAACAGCGAGTACACATCTGGAACTAGGGATTTCGGTGTAGTTGGTCGCGCTCACCGCGACCAACTACACCCAAACCGCCTTAGAACATCTGCCAGTCGGACGCGCCGTCGGGCTGGTTGTAGATACCGGTCGAGTTCTTGATCACCACGGCGTCACCGCTGCCGAAGTTGTCGAAGAACCACTTCGCGTTGGCCGGGCTCAGGTTGATACAGCCGTGGCTGACGTTGCTCTCGCCCTGTGAACCGACCGACCATGGGGCGCTGTGCACGAAGACACCGCTGTTGTCGATGCGCACCGCGTCCTTCACCTTGAGCTTGTAGCCCTCGGGTGAGTCCACGGGCACGCCGTACGTCGACGAGTCCATCACGATGTCGGCGAACTTCTCGAGCACGTAATAGGTGCCGTTCTTGGTGTCGTGGCCCTTCTTGCCCATCGACACCGGGAACGTCTTCTCCAGTTCCCCGTTGCGGTGGATCTGCATCTGCAGCGAGTCGTTGTCGATGGTCGCGACGAGCTGCTCGGGCACGGTGAAGCTGGACTTGGTGCCCGACGCGTCGATGTTGACCTTCGTGCCCGCGGGCCAGAAGTCCTGTGGACGCCACCGAACCTGGGTGTCACTGGTCCAGTAGAACCGGCCGGGAACGGGCGGCACCGACGAGATGTGAATCGCGTCCTCGGCCATCTTGCGGTTGGCGATCGGCCGCTGGAAGTTGATGTAGATCGGCTTGGCGGCGCCGACGATCGAACCGTTGGTCGGGTTGAAGGACGGCGGCGCGAACACCGGTGCGCCGACATACGGCGTCGGATTCTGTCCGGCCGGGGTGCCCTCCGGAATCGGCTGCTGCTGAGCCAGCGGATCGGGCGGGGCGAAGAACGGGTTCGACGGCGGCGGAGGCGGCGGAGCCTCGGCAGCCGGGGCCGGTGGCGCCGGTGGCGCTGGTGCGGCGAAGGGGTCCGCCGGTGGGGGCGGCGGCGGCGGAAATACCGGCGCGGGTGGCGGTGCCGCGGCGACAGCCGGATCGACCGGCGCCGGCGGTGGTGGCGGCGGAACACCCGGCTGAGCGAGCGCTGACGGGCTCGCGAGCATCCCCCCTACGACGCTCGCCGCCGCTATCGCAGTGAGCAGCCGACTGCGCTTTACCCTGCGCATACACAACCTCCCAATCGCAGAACTCCAACCAGTGTGGCATAACGCCCCGGGCGTCCCCGGCCATCGGCGGGCCCCTCCATCTTGGGCAAACGCTCAATCCACACTCGTGACCTGCATTGTTCATCGGTCATGGGCGCTCACTGTTAACACCAGCTACCGGATCGATCGGCCCGCGGACAACAGGCATGACTTGATCGGGCCTGCCGGTGGCAGGCTGGTCGCATGATTGTGGCTTTCAGCGTGAGCCCGACGGGTGGCGACGACAGCGTGGGCGACGCGGTCGCCGAAGCGGTCAAGGTGGTTCGCGAGTCGGGGCTTCCGAACGAGACCAACGCGATGTTCACGAACATCGAGGGCGAGTGGGACGAGGTGATGGACGTCGTGAAGCGGGCCGTCGACGCAGTGGCCGCGGCCGCACCCCGGGTGAGCCTGGTGCTCAAGGCCGACATCCGCCCCGGCCACACCGATCAGCTGACGGCCAAGGTCAGGCGGATCGACGAGGCCCTGGGCGGCTAGGAGCGCACCAGCCGCGCGATGGCCGCAGAGGCCTCGGCCAGCTTCGTGTCGGCCTGGTCACCGCCTTCGGCGACCGCCTGGGCCACGCAGTGCCCGAGATGCTCGTCGAGCAGGCCGAGCGCGACCGACTGCAGCGCGCTGTTGACGGCGCTGATCTGGGTGAGCACGTCGATGCAATACTTGTCGTCCTCGATCATCTTCGCGATGCCGCGAACCTGACCCTCGATCCGACGCAACCTTTTGGCGTAGTTTTCCTTCTGTTGCGAATATCCTTGCGCCGCAGTCATCTTCAGCCCCTCAACATCTGATTCATCTGGTCGATCTCGGCCTGCTGCGTATCGACGATGGTCTGAGCCAACCGCTTGGCGTCGACGTTCTCGCCGTTGGCGAGCTCCGCGCGGGCCATCTCGATCGCACCCTGGTGGTGGGCAATCATCGACTCCAGCCACAGGGTGTCGAACTCGGGGCCCGAGAGCGTCTGGAGCTTGGCCATGGTGGCGTCGTCGACCATGCCCGGCATCGCGCCGTGCCCCTCGTGGCCGCCCTGCCCGGTGTCGGCGTCGGGGTTCTCCTGCCACTGCACGAGCAGCACCTGCATGGTGCGGATCTCGGGCTCCTGAGCCTTCGAGATCTGGTCGGCCAACGCCTTCACCTCCGGATTCGTGGAGCGGTCCGGAACCAGCGCCGACAGTTCCACGGCCTGCTCGTGATGCGGGATCATGTTCGTCGCGAAGGCGACATCGTCGGCGTTATAGCCGGCCGGTTGACCGCTGATCACCGGTTCGTCGGAATGCTCGTGGTCGGTATGTCCGTCAGAGGCCGGGCTGCTGGTGCACGATGTGAGCAACATCGCGGTGGCGAGGGCGATCAGGATGGCGGTGAGGCGAGCGATCAGCGACGTCATGAAGTCGAGAGTACCGGATACCCCACCGGGGTATCGATAACGGTTTGGCCGGGGCAAAACACCGGAGGCATACTTGTTTGATGCCCTCAGAAACTCCCGGCACCGAAGCCCGCCATCAGGCGGAGCCCGATATAAAGCCCCGCAGTCGCGACGTCACCGACGGCCTGGAGAAGGCCGCCGCCCGCGGGATGCTGCGCGCGGTCGGCATGGGCGACGACGACTGGGCCAAACCCCAGATCGGCGTCGGATCCTCGTGGAACGAGATCACGCCGTGCAACATGTCGTTGCAGCGACTCGCGCAGTCGGTCAAGGGTGGCGTGCACGCCGCCGGCGGCTTCCCGCTGGAGTTCGGCACCATCTCGGTGTCTGACGGAATCTCGATGGGCCACGAGGGCATGCATTTCTCCCTGGTGTCGCGCGAGGTGATCGCCGACAGCGTCGAGACCGTCGTGCAGGCCGAGCGCCTCGACGGCACCGTGCTGCTGGCCGGTTGCGACAAGTCGATCCCCGGCATGCTGATGGCAGCGGCGAGGTTGGATCTGGCGTCGGTGTTCTTCTACAACGGCTCGATCATGCCGGGCACGGCCAAGCTGACCGACGGGACCGAGAAGGAAGTCACGATCATCGACGCCTTCGAAGCGGTCGGGGCATGCGCGCGCGGGCTGATGTCGCGTGAGGACGTCGACATCATCGAGCGCGCCATCTGCCCGGGTGAAGGCGCCTGCGGCGGCATGTACACCGCCAACACCATGGCCTCAGCCGCCGAGGCTCTCGGAATGTCGTTGCCGGGCAGCGCCTCTCCGGTGGCCATCGACAAGCGCCGCGACGACTTCGCCCGCCGCTCCGGTGAGGCCGTCGTCGAGATGCTGCGCCGCGGCATCACCGCCCGCGACATCCTGACCAAGGACGCGTTCGAAAACGCGATCGCGGTGGTGATGGCGTTCGGCGGTTCGACCAACGCGGTGCTGCACCTGCTGGCGATCGCCAGCGAGGCCAACGTCAAGCTGACGCTGGAGGATTTCACCCGGGTCGGCCAGAAGGTGCCGCACCTGGCCGATGTGAAGCCGTTCGGCCGGCACGTGATGAAGCACGTCGACGAGATCGGCGGTGTGCCCGTCGTGATGCGCGCGCTGCTCGATGCCGGTCTGCTGCACGGCGATTGCCTGACGGTGACCGGTCAGACGATGGCCGAGAACCTGGCGCACATCGCTCCCCCGGACCCGGACGGCAAGGTGCTGCGGGCGATGAACAACCCGATCCACCCGACCGGCGGCATCACGATCCTCCACGGTTCGCTCGCGCCGGAGGGGGCGGTGGTGAAGTCGGCGGGATTCGACTCCGACGTGTTCGAGGGCACGGCAAGGGTTTTCGAGCGCGAGCGGGCGGCATTAGACGCGTTGGAAGACGGAACGATCACGCACGGCGATGTCGTCGTGATCCGGTACGAAGGCCCTAAGGGCGGGCCGGGGATGCGCGAGATGCTGGCGATCACCGGCGCGATCAAGGGCGCGGGCCTGGGCAAGGACGTGCTGCTGATGACCGACGGACGGTTCTCCGGCGGCACGACGGGCCTGTGTGTGGGCCATATCGCGCCGGAAGCCGTCGACGGTGGGCCGATCGCGTTCGTCCGCGACGGTGACCGCATTCGGCTCGACGTCGCCAACGGGACGCTCGACATCCTCGTCGATCCCACCGAGTTCGATTCCCGCAAGGCCGGTTTCGAGCCGCTGCCACCGCGCTACACCACCGGCGTGCTGGCCAAGTACACCAAGCTGGTCGGATCGGCAGCCGTCGGCGCGGTCTGCGGATAGCGCTGGTTGCTCGAGCGCGCTATCGAACGGCTATCGAGGCGGCGGCGGATCGGTCGGCGTCAGCGCGATGGGCAGCCAGTACGTGCCGGGCCCCTGGCCCGGGCATCCCGGTGCGGGCACGGTGAATGTGCGCTCACCGGAGAAGCTGCCGTCGCCGTTGGGCTTGAGCCAGTCCGAACGCTGCGTCGTCACGGTGCCGCCGCTTCCGTCGGGATTGCAGTAGAAGGGGTAATCACCGGCGGACTCCCACCGGTCGCCGTTCCACCGGTATTCGAATTGCGCTGGCGCGTTGGGGTCCTGGGAGATTTCCGTCTCCCTCAACCAGCGGGAGAGGCAGCCGTCGACGTCGCAGTGCGTAGTGAACAGCCCGAGCTGGGTGGCCGGACCCGCCGAAGCCGGTGCACCGTTGAACGTCTGTCTCGCGTGATCGAGTAGAGCGTTGTAGTAGCCGTAGATCGGTACCGGCTCGGGGCGGTCGGCGATGGCTAGAGGTGCCAGTGCCACTGCGCTGCAGCCGAGGCCCACGGCGACGGACAATGCTTTCGACTTCACCGGAGCTCCTTCGGCCGGAGCCCTCGGCGGACTGAGAACTCTAGGGGCTCTGGATAACACAGAGCAGCGTCGGATGTCGCCTAATCAGCGGGTTCGGCGCGCGAACGCCAGCCCGGCTATGCGCGGCAGGGCGATCGCACACACAGGAAGGTACGCGGTCGCCCACCACGGCACCCCGAACACGATTCGGGATCCGCCGTTTTCGGCAATCACCTCATGGCGCGTTGCGCCGACGCCTGCGACCTTCCACGCCCAGCAGCGCCCGGGGCGGAATTCGGTGACGGTGAAAGGCAGCGCCACACCGACCGGCGTGAACACCCTGCCTTGTGAGCCGAGGTGCATGGCGCCGCCCTCGTCCAGTTCGGCGCCCGACACGGTCGGACCCCACTTCGGCCACGTCTCGAGGTCGGTGATGACGTCCCACACGGCTTCGGGAGCAGCGTCGCTGAGTAATTCCACCGTCGGCATCCCGCGTCGGAATCCGAAGTCCATCTCTGGCTGATGCCCCGGTCGGTCGCGCGCTAAACGACTAGGTGGGCGGCGGATCGATGGGAGTCAGGGAGAAAGGCAGCCAGTGGGTGCCCGGACCCTCTCCCGGGCACCCGGCCCCCTCGATGAGGAGTGTCCGCTCCCCGAAGAAGCTCCCGTCCGGGTTGGGCATCAGGTAGTCCGAGCGGGTGGCTTTCACGGCGCTGCTCGGGTCGTGGCGATCGCACATGTAGGGATACTCACCGCTTGTCGACCAACGGTCGCCGGTCCACCGGTATTCATAGAACTGCGGAGCGCCCGGGTTGCGGGCATGGTCGTCCTCGTTGTTCCAGCGCGCCACACACCCGTGGACGTCGCAACGAGTCGTCAACTCGACGGGCACGTTGATCGGATTCATCGGCGTCGGCCGACCGTTGAAGGTCTGCTTCGAGAAGTCGATGAAGACGTCGTAGAACCCGTACAGCGGCGGCGGTTCGGCGCGGTCCGCGTGTGCGACGGGCGCCACGACCATGGCTGCGGCGGCAAAGACGGCTGCCGGCAAGGTTTTCGACATAAGACTGGGTAACACGTCGAGAAGATCAGTGCCTGGAGAATCGATCGAAAAGTTCGGGCAGGAATCCGGCGAGGTGGTTCATCTCCTGCGCGCAGTGCACCATCAAGTCGCGTGGATCCGGAAGCTGTCGCGCCGCAACCGGACGAATTACCCTGTCAGTCAGTCGATTACCGCGGCGAACGCCGACATGCCTGCCTCCCATCCAGAACCGCGAACGCATCTCGGCGCCGTCCGGCATCGCGCGGACCTGGTGCACCAGCCAGCCGACATCGACAGGAATGTCGCCCGATCCGAGCCGCGCGCAGATCGCCACACCGTCGCTCAGGTCGCCCAGCCCCAGTTCGGACGGCTGCACGAACCGAATCGCAGGCCGGGTGAAGGACGAGCCGAGGTACTCCTCCACTAGAGATGTCCGACCGACATACCCGCCTTCGCCGCCGCCGTCGTCCCACCGGGCGGACACGTGCGCGCGGGGATGCCACAGTTTGTAGCGGCGTGAGTCGTGGCCGTGCCACCCGAACCACCAGTCCCACATGGCCGGTGTGACCCCGGGCATGTCGGTGCGAACCGACGCCTGAATGCCGCCGTCACGCAGAACGCCGTAGCCGTTCTCGGTCTGCTGGTACCCGTCGACGCGCATCGCGACGAGATCGTCGAACGCCGGAAGTGTCGGCTCGGCTTGAGGGCCGTGCTCCAGTGCCTCGACGACATGTCGTGGAAGAGGCGACATCTCGGGGTTGTAGAACGCCGCGAACTCGACGCCGAGGTCATCGTCGCGGTAACCGAGGTAGGACTTCATGTCACACCCTGCCCATCCAGCTGTGGAAGCGCCCGTCGGGGTCGTACTGCGCGCGCACGCGGTCGAGGCGGGCCATCGCGTCGTCGGTGGCGAATCGGGCCGGTCGCTGTCCGAGGTTCTCGTCAGCGAGTTGGATGCCGGTGGCCAGATGCGCCATGGCCGCCATGTTCGAGCAGGCCCAGTCCGCGTAGCGCTCGTCGTCGGCGGCGTCGCGCCAAACCGTATACATAGCGAGGTAGATGTCGTCTTCGAGGCTGTACGCCATGTCCTGGCGGGCCGGCGAAGGGCCCCAGTTCAACCACAGGAAGTGCGACGGGTGCGGGGGCAGAGTGTCGATGATGCGGCGGATCCCGGGCAGCAGGTCGTCCGCGGATGCCGACGTCCACATGTTGTCGGCGGCGTAGCGGTAGCCGGTCGGATAGTTGCTCATCACCCCCTCGTACCAAGTCGCGAGGTCGGCGGGCGCGTATGGGACCGCGACGACGGCCCGGTCGCGCACCGGGCAGGTATCGAGCAGCGCCAACGCTTGCAACGCTTCGTCCTCCGAATCCGCGAACACCGGTGACGCCATGACGATCCCGGGCTGCTCGATTCCGGCGCCGGGCACGCTTTTCGACGCGACGATCTGCAACTCCACCCGTCGGTCGACGTCGGCGCTGATCGCCCTGGCCCACGTGAAGATCTCGTCAACCAACTCGATCGGATACACGTAAAGGCTGCTGCCGCAGATGGCTGGGCGCGGATACACCTTGAGGTGGAACGCGGTCACCACACCGAAGAATCCCGGCCCTGAACCTCGTGCCGCCCAGTACATCTCGGGGTGGCTGTCCGGACTGCAGTGAATCCGCTCGCCGTCGGCGGTCACCACATCCAGTCCGATGACGCTTTCGCAAGCCGGTCCGAGAATGCGGCTGTTCCAGCCGTATCCGCCCTGCAGCAGGTATCCGCCGACGCACACGCCCTTGCAATGTCCGGCCGGGAAGAACAGGTTCTGTGCCTCCAGGTCCGCGGCCAGCAGGCTGCCGCCTTTTCCGGGCCCGACGACCGCGGTCATGCGCTCGGCGTCGATGGTGCAGTCGTCCAGGCGACTGACGTCGAGCAGCATGCCGCCGTCGCGCACGTGATTACCTGCCCAGCTGTGACCGCCCGAGCGGACGCCGACTTGGAGGTCGTGTGCGGCCGCATAGCGCAGCGCGGCGACGACGTCATCGACGTCTGCGGCTTGGACCACCACTTCGGGATAGCGGGCCGGGGTGCGCGCATTCCAGACGGTCGCGCACCGGGCAGTCTCGTATCCGTCGTCGGAGCGGGTGAAGGAGCGACCAGATGGGACTGGCATCGGGGACCTCCTTGGTCCATATACCGAATCTTTGTGAACCGGTATGCGAATCAATATAGTGAGGGCGTGACTCGTCCGGACCCAAATGAACGAACCGATGCGGGGCGGGAAGACGGCATTCAGGTGCTGCGCCGCGCAGCAGCCGCCCTGGACGAGATCGCGGCGGCGCCCGGCCGCCTGCGGCTGGTGGATCTAGGCGCTCAGCTGGGCCTGGCCAAGTCGACGGCGCGCCGACTGCTCGTCGGATTGGTGGAGGTCGGCTTCGCGGCGGTCGACGACCAGGGCCGGTTCTCGCTCGGGGATCGGCTGCTCGGCCTTGGAAGCGCCGACGTGGCGGGACTGGCAGCGTTGTTCCGCCCGACGCTCGAGCAGGTCGCGACGACCACCGAGGAGACAGTCGATCTGTCGGTGCTGCGGGGTAGCGAGATGTTGTTCATCGACCAGCTGGAGTCGGCGCATCGGCTGCGCGCGGTGTCGGCGGTCGGCATGCGCTTTCCGCTTCAGTCGACGGCCAACGGCAAGGCGGCGACGGCGCTGTTGAACGGGTCGACCGAGGTGGCGTTCGACCGTGACGAGCACACCGTCGGGATTTCGGCCGCCGGCGTGGCCGGGCGTACGGCCGGCGGACACGTCGTCGCCATCTCGGTGCCCGCGCCGACCGAACGGTTCGCGACCCACGAAAAGCGGATCGTCGCCGCGCTGACGGCGGCGGCCGCGACGGCGCCCTGGTCGAGATGACTATTCGACGATGCGGGCGACGGCGAAGCCGTCCCAGCCTTTGAGCCCGACGGTCTGTATCGCGGCGGTTTCCAGTTGCGGATGGTCGCCCATCATCTCGAGCATCTCGCGCACGGCGCGGGCCTGGGCGTCATCGGCTGCCGGCTCGAGTACGCGGCCGAAACGAGCGATGTTGTCCACCACGATGATTGAGCCTGGCTTGCCGAGTTTGATGGCCCACTCGACATAGGCGACGTTGTTCTCCTTGTCGGCGTCGATGAAGGCCAGATCGAAGACGTCGCCGCGGTCGGCCAGCATCGGCAGTGTGTCGAGGGCTGCGCCGACGATGATCTCGATGCGATCCTGTACGCCCGCGCGGGCGAAGTTTTCCTTGGCGATGTCGGCGTGCTTGGGGTCGTATTCCAAGGTGACGACGTGGCCGTCCGGCCCGACGCCGCGGGCGAGGTTGATGGTGCTGTAGCCAGCAAGGGTGCCGATCTCCAGGACGCGGGTGGCCGAGGACAGCGACGCCAATAGATAGAGAAGCTTGCCGTGTTGGCCGGACACCTCAATGGGAGGCATGCCCGCGGCGTTGCCGGACTCGCGCGCGGCGCGCAAGGCGTCGTCCTCGGTGTGCAGGATGCGGTTGAAAAGCTCGTCGAGCGTCTTCGAGTCGGGGTCGGACATCTGCGGAACGATAGCGGAAGCGCTTCTGGGTGGCGACGGGCGTAGTCGGGGTTTGCTGGCGGCGGTAGCAGTGCCCGGTTGTCCGGTGACGGTTCGGGCCAGACGCGGCGCCGGTCGGTAACTCGTCGCGCGTGGCAGGGAGCCTCGAGGAAGGTGTCGAGCGTGGGAATCTGCGGCAGAACGGATGCTCGCGAGTGGTGAGAATTGGCGCGGTGGGTGGTGTTGGGGGTCGGGTAGCATTTGCCGGGTGACGCCTGAGGGGGCATGCCAACCGATCGGCGCGACGCTGATCCGTGCGCGGAATGACGATGACTGAGACGCTGCGAATCGATACCGACCTGGTGCTCGAAGCCGGTGGGCGGTTGAGTGCGGTCGCGGATGCCATCCCCGAGCCGCCGGCTTCGTTCAAGCCGGCGGGTGAAGATGCTTTGTCGACGGCGATCGCTGCCAGGGTGGCTGAAGTGGTCGACCCGGCGATCGCGCAGCTGCCGGTCGTCAAGGCGGAGTTAGCGAAGTACGCGCAGAATGTGGTCAACGCCGCCAACACCTACGACGCGGTTGACCGGCAGATCGCCGAAGACATACGCAAGCGCGTCGAATCGATCAGTGATGCGACGGGGGCGGGCGGCGCGGTCGGCGGTGTGTCGGGTGCCGCGTTGGGGACGATGTCATCCTCGGACGCGACGCCTTCGGTCGGGGAGGAGCCGGGGCCCGCGCTGTGAGTTATCCTCCACCGCCCGGGGGTCCGCCACCAGGCAATCCCGTTCCGCCACAGGGCTATTCGGGGCCGTATGGTCCGACTCCGCAACAGCCGCCGTGGCAGCAGCAGTGGCCGGCGGGTCCGCCGCCGAAGAAGCGTGGCAACGCCTGGAAGTGGCTGCTCGGTGGTGTGGCGCTGTTAGCCGTCATCGGAGTCACTGTAGCAGTGACGATTTCGGCGACGTCGGACGGTGGAGGCAACAACGATCCGACACCGTCGGGCGAAACCTTCGGTCTAGCAAGCGCCGACGACACAGGCCCCGCAAATATCATCACCGAGGACCCAACATGTGCGGCGTGGACACCCATAAACCAGACATTTGGCGCTGCACTCAAGAAGGGTTGGGATAAGCGCGATGTGAGTATTCCGGCCACCGATTGGTCGCCCGAACTCAGAGCACAGTACGAAGGTGTGGCTGAGGGATTGAGAAATGCGACCGACGAGACGGTGCGCTTGGCAAAGCAGACACCACATCGGGTGATGCGAGAGTTGTACGAACAATTTATAGCCTACGGACGAGCATTCAGGGACGCGGTGCCAACCTATACCGAGAAGGATAACCACCTAGTAGCCGCAGCAATCACATCCACCAATGTGCTCGTGTACATCTGCTCGGCGATCCGATACGGATCGGCCGAAGCTCGCTTCCCGCTCGTCGACGAACCGACACAACCTTCAGAGGTTCCCCAGCTAGAAGACCCGAACCATCCGTCAAAATTGTTGACGGATGCTGATCGAACCTGCAGCGAGTGGGACCGTGTGCTCAACGCGTTCAACGCCGAAACAAAGGCGTGGCAAGCGCTCGATCCAAACTTGGCCGCTGCCGATTGGACCGAAGAGCAGCGAACTGTCGTTGCATCCGTAGTTCCGAAATTCGAGCAGTCTGCCGATGAGTTCGAGAGACTCGCCTCGCAGACAAGTAATTTGACGCTGCGAGACCTAGCCAACTTCGCTGCGCAATATCGCCGCGCATATGCAGAAGCGCTTCCAACCTATATCGTCGCTGATAGTTATCTCGATCTCACTGCCTACAGAGTCTCATCGCTCATCTATGAGGCGTGCAAAGCCGTCGGACAGTAGCGATGGGGCGCTCTCGACCACTCGATCCTTACCGCTTGACCGCGCCGCCCGCATGGCCGGAGGTTGACGAAGACGCCCTCAGTAGATGTAGTGATGCCTTCTCGAACGCATCAAAATCCGTCTCTGTCCAATTAGATTCGTTAAGACAGCAGCGGTTGAGGCTCTTCGCGGGCGCTGGAGGGTGGTCGGGAACGGCCGCTGCCGCAGCCGATGGCGCCCTTCGTCAACGCGAAGTTGATCTTGAGTCGACGAAGGAAATGCTGAATGCTGCGGACAAATTGTTCAGCGACAGCGCTGGCGCTGCCACCAGCGCGAAGAACGCGATAATCAGCACTGTCGAGCTAGCGAATAAGATCCTTGACTGGATCCGGACGAGTGATGACATACCCGAGGATGCAAAGGCGCTGGCGATCCGAGAAGGCATCGCAGCCATCCGCAAGGAAAATATCGCGACCATCGCAGTTGCAGCTGAACGCATAACAGCTATTTCAAACCAACTTCCGGAGGCTCCACCGTCTGAAGACAGGTTCCTTTCGAACCAAAGCGAGCCTGGTCGAGATCAAACTATCGTGCCGGTCAGCAATTTGCGCGGACTCGAACCCCCGACCGGAGTTGTCGACGGCCCCCGGCCGGAGGTCGGTTCACCGAACTTGCCCACAAGCTTGAGAAAAGGCGGTCCTCCAGACGGAGAGTCAGACAACACCGCGGAGGCTCCTCTTCCGGAAATACCCGCCCTAATGCCAGACGATGCAGCAACATCCCGCGACCCACAGGGATCTGACGTTCACGCGGATGCGCCACCCGCACAATCCTCGTTGGGTGGAGCCGCCATCCCCGGAGTCCCCGGAATACCCGCCGCCCCAAACAATCCCGCGGCACCCGCACCTCCGCGCATCAGCGCCCCAACCAGCCCGCTATCGAGCGCCGGTTCGTCGACACCGTCGGTCCCAGCCACACCGTCTGCGCCCACCTCGCCAAGCACGCCGAGCACAGTCAATCCCGCAGCCGCCTCACCGACTCAGACGCCAATGGCCGACTTCCAATCGACCATGGCCGAATCGGCCGCCAAAGCTGTTGCTCAGGCACCGATTCCGCCACCGCAATCCGCGCCGATTGCCGCATCGGCCATGCAGCCGTCCAATCTTCCCCCAGTTTCGGACACGCCGCCCACAACGCCATCCCAGACCACAGCCCCGCCCACCGCCGGCCCGACGACCGGCCAAGCGCCCGTCGCGCCGCTTCCCGCACCGGGCGGAGCGCCCACTCCACCCGTACCGCTAGGCCCGCCACCCACGCCGTCACCGGCCGCGCCCATCGCCCCAGCCGCCAACGTCGTCCCCGGCATCCCGCCGAGCACAGCCGCACCTGGCGCCGGCACGGTGGGCGCCCCTGCGCCCGTTCCGGTTTCGGCCGCGCGTGCTCAACGTGAGGCGATCGCGGCCGCCACCCTCCGCGGGCCATCCGGCAGCGATCCCGCTCAACTCGCCCAACGAATCGCGGCTGCCCTGAACGTCGGCATCACCGACATGGGGTTCTACTGGGTCACCGGCCTCACCAAAGACGGGACCATTGTCGTCGCCAATAACTATGGCCTCGGCTACATCCCCGAGGATGTCAAACTGCCCGACCGCGTCAAGATGGCCACTGCCGACGAAGGGATCCCCGCTCATGTTCGCGGATCATGGGCAACGTATCCGATCCTCGCACTTCATGGTTGGGCACAGCACCACAACACCGAACTCCGCGCCGTCATCGCCACCGAGGACCAGTTCAAGGGCTTCGACCCCGGCGCACCCCGAATCGTCCTGCGTCCCGACGATATCCCCGAGAAAGGCCGGATGGATGGCCGTCATCGCCTCCAGGTGATATCCCCCGATGCAGCAACCAAGTTGGCCGCTATCACGCCCACCGGCCTCTCCGAGGTGCTGCCTCCACCGCCCACCGACGCCACTCCCCCAGAGGACCGCCGCGCCCTGCTGTGGTTCGAGGTCTTCCGTCCCTTGCTCAGCAACTCACCAGACCGCGCCCCGGTCCAGTTGCAGTGCTTCGTCACCTATGCCGACCACGCCCAGGAACTGGCGCTACACCGAGCACATACCGCGACCGATGCCGCCGACCAGCGCGCCGCCATCGCCGACTGGATCTACTGGCAGCACCTGAGCGTCCTCATGCAGGACGCGATCGCCACCGACGCCACCGTCTAACACCCGCGCCCCGTTCAAGCGCTAAGCCGAAGTTTGGCACTCACTCGAATGGGCACGCCACCCTCAGACCACGAGGAGTCGCCCATGCGAGCAGTCACCTGGCAGGGTCGTCGGAAAGTGTCCGTCGACAACGTGCCCGATCCCGCGATCAAGGAACCCACCGACGCGATCATCCGAGTCACCAGCACCAACATCTGCGGCTCGGACCTTCACCTCTACGAGGTGCTCGGCGCCTTCATGAACCCCGGCGACATCCTGGGCCACGAAGCGATGGGCGTCGTCGAGGAGGTCGGGCGCCAGGTCGACGGTCTGCAGCCCGGCGACCGCGTCGTGATCCCGTTCAACATCTCCTGCGGCCACTGCTTCATGTGCGGCCAGGGCCTTCAGAGCCAGTGCGAAACCACCCAGAACCGCGACCAAGGGACGGGCGCCGCGCTTTTCGGCTACTCCAAGCTCTACGGCGAGGTCGCCGGCGGGCAGGCCGAGTACCTGCGCGTCCCGCAGGCGCAGTACACCCACATCAAGGTCCCCAACGACGGCCCCGACGACCGCTACGTCTACCTCTCCGACGTGCTGCCCACGGCATGGCAGGCTGTCGAGTACGCCGCGGTACCCGACGGCGGCACCCTGGTCGTCCTCGGCCTGGGTCCGATCGGCTCGATGGCCTGCCGTATCGCCGCACACCGCAAGGGCTGCAAGGTCATCGGCATCGACCTGGTCGACGAGCGGCTTTCCCGCGCTCGCGCCTACTGCGATGAGCTGATCGACCTTCGCACCGACGACGCCGACGAGGTCGTCAAAAGCCACACCGAGGGTCGCGGCGCCGACTCGGTCATCGACGCCGTCGGCATGGAGGCGCACGGATCTCCCGTCGCCGAAACCATGCAGACCGCCAGCGGCTTCCTGCCCTCACCCATCGGCCGCGTCGTGATGAAGAACGCCGGCGTCGATCGGCTCGCCGCTTTGAACTCCGCGATCGCCCTCGTCCGCCGCGGCGGGACGATCTCGCTGTCCGGCGTCTACGGCGGCGCCGCCGACCCGATCAACATGATGACCCTGTTCGACAAGCAGATCCAGCTGCGGATGGGCCAGGCCAACGTCAAAAAGTGGGTGCCCGACATCATGCCGTTGCTGACCGCAGAGGATCCGCTGGGCGTCGAGCAGTTCGCCACCCACCGGCTTCCGCTCGAGGACGCCCCCGGCGCGTACGAAACCTTCCAGAAGAAGGAAGACGGCATGGTCAAGACCATTCTGAAGCCCTGATGCCGATGGATCAGTCCGAGGCCCCTCGCTGCAGGACCACCGCCGACGCAACCGCTACGGCCACCCCGACACAACGCTTGAGACAATTCATGTTGTCGCTACCTGATACCCCTGGTTTCGGTATCGCGGGTTCTGGCAACATTACCGACGAGTAAGGAGTATCTCCGACTTCGGGCAGGTGGGCATATGACGAGTACTTGGAAAGCCTCAGAGATCTCGGTACTGGCGCAGAGCGAGGGCGGCGGCACCGCCATCCACGAGATCATCCTTTTGTCGATCGTCGCCGCTGTGGTCGCGGCGTTGATGTTGTGGATCGGCTGGATGCACCGCACGCACAAGATCGACTGGCTGGCCCGCCTCGGCGACTGGTCCGGTCGCCGCTTCAAGCGCCCGTCGTGGGTCGCCCTGCCGATCGCGATCTTCACCGCGTCGATCATCTGCGCACTGTTCGGATTCATCTGGGACGTCAGCCTGCACATCGGCAACGGCCGCGACGACGGCGCGCTCGCCAACCCCGCTCATTACTTCATCCTCATCGGCCTGTTCGGCATCTTCCTCGCCGGCTGCACGGCGATGGTGCTGCCCCGCGGCGAGGAAGAGCGGCCCGGGCCGGCCGCGGTGCGCATCACCGACCACTGGTACGCCCCGGTCGGCGGCATCGTCATGGCCGGGTGTGGTGTCTACGCGCTGCTCGGATTCCCCCTCGACGACATCTGGCATCGCATCTTCGGCCAGGACGTCACGCTCTGGGGCCCCACCCACCTGATGATGATCGGTGGCGCAGGCTTTTCCACATTGGCGGCGGCCTACCTCGAACTCGAGGGCAAACGGGTCCGGACGCCTGACACGCCGCCCGACGGTATCGGCCTGAAGTTCATCCAGTACCTGGCGTTCGCCGGCGTGCTTATCGGCATGTCCGTCTACCAGATCGAGTTCGACTTCGGCGTCCCGCAGTTCCGCCAGGTCTTCCAGCCCATGCTGATCGCCGCGGCCGCCGCGCTCGCGTTGGTTGCCGCGCGCTTCTTCCTCGGCCGCGGTGCGGCGCTCATCGCCGCCGTCATCGCCATCGGTCTGCGCGGGATCGTGGCGTTCCTCGTCGGTCCCGTACTCGACGCCCCGATCAACTGGTTCCCCCTCTATCTCGGCGCGGCCGTCGTCGTCGAACTTCTCGGCCTGACCCCGCTGATCAAGCGTCCGGTGCTCTTCGGTGCGCTGGCCGGGCTCGGTGTCGGCACCGTCGGTCTGTGGCTGGAATCGCTGTGGATCAACGCCGTCTACCACCTGCCGTGGCACACCAGCATCTGGCCCGAGGCGTTGGCGATGGCCGTACCCGTCGCCATCCTGACCGGCGCCTGCGGCGCGCTGATCGGCATGGTGTTGACCGAACAACGACTCCCGCGGCGGGCGCTGAGTGTCGGCCTGGTCGTGTTGACCGTGCTTGCGATCGGTGGCGCCACAGCCAACGGCCTCCGCTACAACGTTCCCGAGAACGCCAACGCCACCATCGTCTTGACCGAAGCTCCCGGTGACGACGATGCGCGGTTCGTCACAGCCGACGTGCAACTCACGCCCGCCAACCTGTTGAACGAGGATCCGAACTGGGTGTCGGTGCTCGGGTGGCAGGGCGGCCTACCCAACGAGCGAGGCATGTTCATCGACAACCTCGAGCAGGTCGGGCCGGGCCACTACCGGTCCACCGAGCCGATGCCGGCCTCCGGCACGTGGAAGACGCTGCTGCGCGTCCACGACGGCCGGATGCTGGCGGCGGTGCCGATCTACCTGGCCGGCGATCCCGCCATCGGCGCCGAGGAAGTGCCCGCCGAACCCAACATGACGCGTCCGTTCGTCTCGGAGATCACTATCCTGCAGCGCGAACGCAGCCCGGACATCCCCCAGTCGCTGTGGCTGATCGGATGCCTGATCGTGCTCGCGTGCTCGCTTGCCATGGTCGCCGGTGTCACCTGGGGTGGCGGCCGGATCAACCGGAGCGAGCCCAGCGGAAGTGAGGCCGAATTACAACCCAGCGCGCAATCATGACGGGCGCGCCGGACAGCGCAGATGTCGTGATCCTCGCCGACCACCCGGTGTGGATCGCGGTGCCCGCCTTCGCCCCGGCGATCATCGTCGCCGGGGTGGTGGTCTACATAGCAGTGAAGAACCGTCGAAAACGAGAAGTCGAATCCAACGGGGAAAACACAACGTGAAACCGACACTCATCCGTTCCAGCGCGGTCTGCATCGCTGCGACACTTCTCGTCGCCGGATGCGGTGGCTCGCGCGATTCCGAACCGGAAGCGAGTCGTCCCGCCCAGTCGACCGTCGGCGCCGCCGACATGCCGGATCAACAGCGCCCACCCGATCGCCTGACCATCGACGTCACGATCGAGAACGGCAACGTCGACCCCACCAACGCACAGATTCAAGGCAAGGTCGGTGAGCCGATCGTGCTGCGGGTCAACAGCGACGCGGCCGACGAGCTGCATGTGCATTCGGTGCCCGAGCACACTTTCAAGGTGGATCCCACACCTGGCCAACAGTTCCAGTTCACGGTCGACGTGCCCGGCAACGTCGAGATCGAACTGCACGACCTGAATCGCGTCATCGCGACCGTTCAAGTTCAGCAGTGATGTCGGGGCCGTCGGTCTCCGTACTGGCCCACGGTCTCGGCGGTTCGACGGATCTGCCGATTCCGTTCACCTACGCGGTGGTCGGGGCCGCATGGGCGTTGACGTTCACCTTCGCGGTGGTGGCGCTCGCCTGGAAGAAGCCCAAGTTCGATCCGGCCAATTCCGTTCGCCCCCTGCCTCGTTGGGTGACGGCGGTGGTCGATGCGCCCGTGACCCGTTGGGCCCTGGCGCTCGGCGGGCTGGGTCTCGCGGTGTGGGTCGGTGTCGCCGCGGTCCTCGGTCCCCAAGACGCGAGGAATCCGCTACCCGGTGTGTTCTACGTGCTGCTGTGGGTGGGCCTGGTGGCGGTGTCGCTGATCATCGGGCCGGTGTGGCGGGCGATATCGCCGGTGCGGGCAGTTCTTCGGTTGTTGGGCGGGCGGTCGCTGCGCCTGACGTACCCCGCGTGGCTGGGATACTGGCCCGCGGCCTTCGGACTGTTCGCGTTCGTGTGGCTGGAGTTGGCCAGTCCTGATCCGGGTTCGCTTGACGCCATCCGCATTTGGCTGCTGATCTACCTCGTGGTCACGCTGGTCGGTGCGCTGGTGTGCGGTGAGCGTTGGTGTACGCGGGCCGACCCGTTCGAGATGTACAGCGTGGTGGCCTCGCGGCTCTCGCCGTTTCGCCGAGACCCCGACACGGGCCGCGTGGCGATCGGCAATCCGTTCGACCATCTCCCGTCGCTTCCGGTGCGTCCGGGCCTCGTGGTGGTCATGGCGGTGCTCTTGGGGTCGACTGCGTTCGACAGCTTTTCGGCGATGCCCGAATGGCGGAACTTCGTCGACGACCATTCTTCGTCGACGCTGACCGCCACCCTGATCAAGACCGCCGGCTTGGCGACGTTCGCAGCTGTCGTCGCGGCGACCTTCTGGCTCGCTTCGATCGCGACAGGCGGCGTGGACCGCGACCGGCGCCGCCGGTTGCCGGGGTTGATGGCGCACTCGCTGATCCCGATCGTCATCGGCTACGTGTTCGCCCACTACCTGACCTATCTGGTCGAACGCGGTCAGCAGACGATCATCCTGCTGGCCGACCCGCTGGCACGTGGGTGGAACCTGTTGTGGCTGCAGGACGCAGAGGTCAGCTACTTCTTGTCGCAACACCCTGCGGTGCTGGCGACGCTGAAGGTCGGCTTCGTCCTGGCCGGGCATGTCGCCGGTGTGGTCGCCGCGCACGACCGCGCGCTGCGCCTGCTGCCGTCGGCCCATCAGCTGACCGGGCAGCTGGCGATGATGCTGGTCATGGTCGGCTACACATTCACCGGGCTCTACCTGCTGTTCGGCGGGTAGCGTCGGGAGGCATGAAGGCGCTCATCATCGTCGACGTGCAGAACGACTTCTGCGAGGGCGGCTCGCTGGCCGTCAGCGGCGGCACCGACGTCGCCCGCAACATCAGCCAGTTGCTCGCCGACCAGACCGAATACGCACATGTGGTGGCCACCAAGGACTTTCACATCGACCCCGGCGACCACTTCTCCGACAACCCCGACTTCGTGACGTCCTGGCCGCGGCACTGCGTGGTCGGTACCACCGGTGCCGACTTTCATCCGCAGTTCCGGCCCGATGCGGTCGAGGCGGTCTTCACCAAGGGCGAGTACTCGGCCGCCTACAGCGGCTTCGAGGGCAGCGACGAGGCCGGCACGACGCTGGCCGACTGGTTACGTGAACGCGGAGTCGACCAGATCGACGTGGTCGGCATCGCGACCGACCACTGCGTGCGGGCGACGGCGGCCGACGCGGTAGCCAACGGGTTCACCACACGCGTCCTGCTCGACCTGACCGCCGGGGTCGCCGCCGAGTCGACCGCCAAGGCCGTCGAAGACCTGCGCGCGGTGGGCGTCGAGATCGTCTAGTCGCCGGCTGTCGGGTCGACCGGCTTACCCGTCCACGACGGCGCCCGGCCCTCCAGGAACGCCCGCACGCCTTCCTTGGCGTCGTCGTGTCCCATCAGCTGCAGGTGGATCTGCGTCTCGCGGGCGCCGACTTCGGACCGATCGAGGTCGTACGCGTCCCACAGCAGCCGCTTGCTGGCCGCCACCGACATCGGCGCGGTGTTGACGGCGATGTCGCGGGCGAGGTCCAACGCGGCGGGCAGCACCTCGTCGGCGGGCAGTACCCGGCTGCCCAATCCGAGCTGCACCGCCCTCACCCCGTCGAAAGTGGCCCCGCTCAGCAGGATTTCGGCCGCGTTGGCGACACCGACCAAGCGCGGAAGGATCCAATGGGAGTGGGCGTCGCCGACGACTCCGCGCCGCACCTGCACGACGCCGTAGCGGCCTTCGGCGGCGAAGAACCGGATGTCGCACTGCAGCGCCAGCGTCAGCCCCAACCCGATCGCGTGCCCATTGACAGCCGCGATGACCGGCTTGGGCAGCGTCCACGCGGGCACGTCGATACCGGCCGCGCTGAAGCCCGAGCCCGGGGCGGTGAAGGTGTCCTCACCGGCGGCCAGGTCGGCGCCTGCACAGAACGCAGGCGGGGTTCCGGTCAGCACGATCACCCGCACCCCGTCGTCGCGGCCAAGTCGCCGGTAGGCGTCGGCGAGTTCGTCGCGCATGCCGTCGCCGACAGCGTTGCGCTGCCGCGGCCGGTTCAGCGTGATGGTCGCCACCCCGTCCTCGACGCCGGTCAGCAGCGTGCGGTAACCGGGCAGGTCGGGGCGGGCGGGCACGCGTTTCTCCTGGCTGGTGTGATGTTTGTGCGTAGTTGGTTGTGATGCTGCCGCATCGGGCACACCCGTATCGTCTCGTTGTCCGTGTGTGTCGTCGTCTGGAGTGAGAATTGACCCAAGCCCCCGCCCCCCAAGCCGCGTCCCTGGAGGTCTGGCCCGGTAAGGCCTACCCGCTCGGAGCGACCTACGACGGGACGGGCACCAACTTCGCGGTGTTCAGTGAGGCTGCCGAGAAGGTCGAGCTGTGCCTGTTCGACGCCGATGGCACCGAGACCCGGATCACGCTGCCCGAGAACGACGCGTTTGTCTGGCACGGTTTCATCCCGAACATCGAGCCGGGTCAGCGGTATGGCTACCGGGTGCACGGCACCTATGACCCGCCGTCGGGTCAGCGCTGCAACCCCAACAAGCTGCTGCTCGATCCGTACTCGAAGGCCATCGACGGCAATTTCGACTGGAACCAGTCGCTGTTCAGCTACAACTTCGGCGACCCCGACAGCCGCAACGACGACGACTCCGCCGCGAGCATGCCGAAGTCGGTGGTCATCAACCCGTACTTCGACTGGGGCAACGACCGTCCACCGGACTACGAGTACGCCGACTCGGTGATCTACGAGGCGCACGTCAAGGGCCTGACGCAGACGCACCCCGATATTCCCGAGAACATCCGCGGCACCTATTCGGCCGTGGCGCATCCGGTGATCATCGAGCATCTGCAGTCGCTCGGGGTGACTGCGATCGAGTTGCTGCCGGTGCACCACTTCGCCAACGACTCCACGCTGATCGACAAAGGCCTGTCCAACTACTGGGGCTACAACACGATCGGCTTCCTGGCGCCCGACTCCAAGTACAGCTCCAGCCCGAATCCCGGCGGACAGGTGCAGGAGTTCAAGGCGATGGTCCGCGCACTGCATGAGGCAGGTATCGAGGTGATCCTCGACGTGGTCTACAACCACACCGCCGAGGGCAACCACCTGGGCCCCACGCTGTCCATGCGGGGCATCGACAACGGCGCGTACTACCGGCTCGTCGAAGACGACAAGCGGTACTACATGGACTACACCGGAACCGGCAACAGCCTCAACGTCGGCCATCCGCATTCGCTTCAGCTGATCATGGATTCGTTGCGGTACTGGGTCACCGAGATGCACGTCGACGGTTTCCGGTTCGACCTCGCCTCCACGTTGGCCCGCGAGTTCTACGACGTCGACCGGCTGTCGACATTCTTCGAACTCGTACAACAGGATCCGACGGTCAGCCAAGTCAAGCTGATCGCCGAGCCGTGGGATGTCGGCCCCGGTGGTTACCAGGTCGGCAACTTTCCGCCGCAGTGGACGGAGTGGAACGGTAAATACCGCGACACGGTCCGCGACTACTGGCGTGGTGAGCCCGCCACGCTCGACGAACTCGCCTATCGCTTAACGGGTTCGGCCGATCTGTACGAGCAGACCGGCCGGCGACCCGTCGCCTCCATCAACTTCGTCATCGCCCACGACGGTTTCACGCTGCGTGACCTGGTGTCCTACAACGAGAAACACAACGAGGCCAACGGCGAGGACAACAACGACGGCGAGAGCCACAACCGGTCCTGGAACTGCGGCGTGGAGGGGCCGACCGACGATCCCGAGATCAACGCGCTGCGATCGCGCCAGCAGCGCAATTTCCTTACGACGCTGCTGCTTTCGCAGGGCGTTCCGATGATCGCCCACGGCGACGAGCTCGGACGCACCCAGCAGGGCAACAACAACGTGTACTGCCAGGACAACGAACTGTCGTGGATCGACTGGTCAGACCCCGACACCGATCTAATGGGATTCACCCGCAAGGTGTCGGCGCTGCGCGCGGCGCACCCGGTGTTCCGCCGGCGCCGGTTCTTCTCCGGGCGGCCCGTACGCCAGCGCGGCGGTGACGGGCTGCCCGACATCGCCTGGTTCGCACCCGACGGCTCGGAGATGAGCGACGAGGATTGGGAAACGGGTTACGCGAAGTCAATCGCGGTGTATCTCAACGGCAACGGCATTCCCGATCGCGACGTGCGCGGGCAGCGCATCGTCGATGACTCGTTCGTTCTGTGCTTCAACGCCCACTACGAACCGATCGACTTCGTGATGCCGGAGAAGAAGTTCGGGGACTCCTGGATCGCGGTGATCGACACTGCGGCCGATGACGGCGACGAATCGACACCCGTCGAAGCCGGGCGGAAGGTTCAGGTCGCGGCGCGTTCCGTTCTGGTGTTGCAAGCGGCGACGGAAGAGTAGCCGCCTCCGTCGCCAGGGCTCCGCGAAACTGAGGTTTTGCGCGACAAATCGCCGGATTTTCGATCACAAGCTCAGATTCGGCGCCGAAGAAGGTACCCCTACTCGACCATCGGGAAGAACGAATCGCCGTCTTCAGGGGTGCCGTCGATCTGGCCCATGTCGCGGCCGTGCTGGTCGGGGTCGATGCGCTCGAGCTGGTCGTCGGGGCGCAGCTCGGTGTCGCCGCTCGGCTCACTCCTCGGCTGGTTCAGCTCGGGCTGCTCGGGCTCTTCGGCGGCGAGTTTCTCGTCGAGGCTCTCGTCGACCTCTCCGTCGGCATTGATCTTGTCGGCTTCACGCCACCCCTCTGGCGGATCGACGGTCTCGTCGCCGTCGTCGTTGCGCACGTCGTCGGAGTCCAAGGCCTCCGTCGGGCGCAGCGTGTCGCCGACGCCGCCGCCGTCGTTGGGTGAATAACCTGGGTCAGGGTTTGCGCTCACAGGTATTCGGTTGCCCACCTGCCCGGTGGCTAAACGCCGCACCGCGCGGCGGACCGACCCCTACCGTCCGCCGACCGACCCTCGGCAGCCAGCCGTATCCGGCCCGACGATCGCCGAAAACGACTGTGCGACAGGCTTCTTGACCGGCGAAATCCCTGACGGTGACGTCCTTTTGTGCTACGGTTTGTCCCACAGCAACCGTGGCCGTCGTGAATGACAGTCTGAGTTGTCACACGCCCTGGCGGGGCGAGTAGGAGCCGATGAGCGGCGGCGCCTACCGGCGGCCACGGTTGCCGTCCAATTCCTTCGTCGCGACGTGCACCCCGCCACGACTCGCGCACTTCCATAATTTTCGTGAGTGTCAGTAATGCTGGGCCGGTCGCCGTATGCTGCCCTGCATGACGGCCCCCACCAGCACCGGGCGCCGCGTGACCGCTCAAGACTGGATCCAGACTGGTTTTGATGTGCTCGCCGACGGCGGCCCCGGCGCGCTGCGGATCGGCCGTCTGTGTGAGCGTCTCGACGTCACCAAGGGCAGCTTCTA
Source organism: Mycobacterium sp. 852002-51152_SCH6134967 (assembly GCF_001667105.1). Taxonomy (NCBI): domain Bacteria; kingdom Bacillati; phylum Actinomycetota; class Actinomycetes; order Mycobacteriales; family Mycobacteriaceae; genus Mycobacterium; species Mycobacterium sp. 852002-51152_SCH6134967. The sequence continues at coordinate 297,266 of NZ_LZIK01000063.1, forward strand.
CTGGCATTTCACCGATATGCCTGCCTACCGCGACGCGCTCGCCCGTGCGTGGGCCAACCTGCACGACGAACAGCGACGCCGATTCGAGGACATGCGCGGTGCCGAGCCCCGCCCCCGGTTGGCGGCGATGATCCAGACGCTGATGTGTCCCGACCAGTGGGCGTTGGAGCGCGCGATGCGAGTCTGGTCGTTGACCGACCAGACGGTGTTGGCCAGCGTCCAGCAGAGCGATGTGCGGGTGCGCAGCGCCGTGCGGGAGGCGCTCGTCGACTACGGATTCGACGACGGCGAGGCCGATCTGCGTTCGGCTCTCCTGTTCGCTACAGGCATCGGCTTGTTGCACGAAGTGCGGTCGGCACCGCGCGAGCCTGCGGCATTGAGCGAGCGCGTACTCGACCTCATGCTTCACCGATAGGCCGCGACGGCTTGAGCCTGGTCTTTCCGTCGAGGTACTGCAGCAGGTGGTGGGCGGCGAGTTCGACGTCCTTGTGTCGCCACTCCGACGCCCGGTACACGCACGCGATCAGCCCCGACCGGTGGAGTCGCCGAAAGTCGCCGTAGACGAACGCGTACCGCGCCTTGGTCTCGTCGCGCGCGCCCTCGGTCAGGCCGAGATGCCAGGCCGCGTAGTCCTCCCACGAGTGCGTGTCCAGGTAGGAGTTCTGCGCCTCGGCGCGCGGCTGTACCTCGCCCCAATCGCTGTCGAGCACATACTGGCGCGCATCGATGAGCTCACGCGCTTTAGCCATCGCAGCGTCGTTGAGCGAGTATTTGGCCACGGTCAGATCAACCTCAGATCAGCCGATGATGCGCGCGATCGACTTCATCGGGATCCGCAACCAACTCGGCCGGAAGCGCGCCTCGTACGCGGCCTCGTAGATCGCCTTGTCCAGTTCGTAGGCCGCCAGCAGCTGACCGGAGTCTCGCGGGTCGGTACCCGACACCCCGGCGTACCCCTCGCAGAAAGACGCGGCGTTGCGGTCCACCCACTCGCGGGCCCGCGCACCGAGCTGACGGTCGTGGTCTTCGTCGGAGGACTGTTCCATCAACCGTTGGTAGGCGGCGTATTCGAACGACCGCAGCACCCCGGCCACGTCACGCAGCGGGGAATCCGGTCGGCGCCGTTCCTCGAGCGGCTGGCCGGGCTCGCCCTCGAAGTCGATCAGCAGCCACCCCTCGGGGATGCGCAACACCTGGCCGAGATGCAGATCGCCGTGGATGCGCTGAACAGTGACCGTCTCGTCCGACAGCTTGCGGTACCGCTCCTCGATCAGCGGCGCGTACTGCTCGAGATCGGGCACGGACTTGGTCGCCGACGCCAGCCGCTCCAAGGCCGTGTCGGTCGGGAAGGCGGTGGTCTCGGTGCCCAGTTCGTCGGCCAGCGTGGCGTGCACCGACGCGACCGCCTCACCGAGCCGATACGACTCGCCCGCGAAGTCGCCCCCGACCTCGTCGGCGTAGAGGTCGCCCTCGGCGAAAAGGTCGCGGGTGCTGGCGGTGGCCATATCCCAGCCCTCGGCCGAGGTCGCCGCGAACTCGGTGACCATGCCGAGCGCGCATGGCTCACCGTCCTCACTTACGTTCCAGGTGGTCTCGAACGAGCCGAGCAGCCGCGCCACATGCGGGTTGTCGGCGCGGGCCAACACCCGGTTCAGCTCGATGTCCGGGTTGATACCCGGCGTGATGCGGCGGAAGAGCTTGAGGATCGCCTTCTCCTCGAACACCACGCTGGTGTTGCTCTGTTCGGCCGACGAGACCCGCGGCGCCGCGTCCAGCGGCAACTCCACGCCGGGTTCTTTGACGAAGCGCACGGCCTCGGCGCCGGACCCGACCGTCGCTGACGAGTCGATCAGCGACAGCAGATACTGCGCCGCGCCGGGGTCGTAGAGCGCGTCGTAGGCGGTGCGCTCGCCCGAGGAATCGGCGGACACACCGATCGTCGCGACCTCTAGGAATTCATGGTCAATCGGACCCCTGTCTGGTGCCGCCGCATTCGCGGCTCCGAAGTTCCAGCGCACCAACACCTGATAGCGCTCGGTCGAGCCGTCGGTGTAGGACACGTCGAGCAGTACGAGGTCAAGATCCTCACGCAGGGCGGTACGGGCCGCCTGCTGCACATTGGCCAATTCGCGGCTGCGGCCGGCGTACCACCGTTGGTGCGGCAGCCACTCTTCGAACGGCAGGGTCATGACTGTTCTCCATGCTCCGGGCTGGGTGCCTTCAGCGAGAACCAGTAGAACCCATGGCCGGGCAGGGTCAACAGGTACGGCAACTGGCCGATGCGGGGAAACTCCACGTATCCGGTCATCTCGACCGGCGTGTATCCGTTGTAGGCCTGCAGATTCAACTCGATCGGCTGAGGGAACCGGGAGAGGTTGTTGACGCAGAGCACGGTGTCCTTCGCGCCGGCCCCGTCACCTGACTCCTTCTCGACCTCGCGGACGTAGGTGAGCACCGACGGGTTGGAACCGCCCAGTTCGTGGAAGCTCCCGATGGCGAACGCCTCATGGCGGCTGCGCACCGCGAGCATCGTGCGGGTCCAGTTGAGCAGCGAGTTCGAGATGTCCCGCTGCGCTTCGACGTTGACGGCCTGATAGCCATAGATCGCGTCCTGGTTCGGCGGCAGATACAACCGCCCGGGCGTCGCTGTCGAAAAGCCCGCGTTGCGGTCGGGCGTCCACTGCATCGGGGTGCGCACCGCGTCGCGGTCGCCGAGCCAGATGATGTCGCCCATCCCGATCTCGTCGCCGTAGTACAGCACCGGCGACCCGGGCAGCGACAGCAGCAGCGCGGTGAACAACTCCATCTGGTTGCGGTCGTTGTCCAGCAGCGGCGCCAGCCGTCGGCGGATACCGACGTTCGCCTTCATCCGCGGATCCTTGGCGTACTCGGAGTACATGTAGTCGCGCTCTTCGTCGGTGACCATCTCCAGCGTCAACTCATCGTGGTTGCGAAGGAAGATGCCCCACTGCGCCATCTCGGGGATGTCGGGCGTCTGCGCCAAAATCTCCGAGATCGGGAACCGCGACTCGCGTCGGACCGCCATGAAGATCCGCGGCATCAGCGGGAAGTGGAACGCCATATGGCATTCGTCGCCGCCGGTGTCCGGATCACCGAAATACTCGACGACGTCGGCGGGCCACTGGTTGGCCTCGGCCAACAGCACGCGACCCGGATACTCGTCGTCGATCACCTTGCGGCAGTGCTTGAGGAACGCATGGGTTTCGGGCAGGTTCTCGCAGTTGGTGCCTTCCCGCTCGAAGAGGTAGGGCACCGCGTCCAACCGGAAGCCGTCGATGCCGAGGTCGAGCCAGAACCGCAGGACATCGAGCATCGCCTCTTGTACGGCGGGGTTGTCGTAGTTGAGGTCGGGCTGGTGGCTGAAGAAGCGGTGCCAGTAGAACTGCCGTCGCACCGGATCGAAGGTCCAGTTCGACTCCTCGGTGTCGACGAAGATGATGCGGGCGTCGTTGTACTTGTCGCTGGTGTCGCTCCACACGAAGTAGTCGCCGTACGGACCGTCGGGGTCGCGGCGTGATTCCTGAAACCACGCATGCTGATCGGAGGTGTGGTTCATCACCAGGTCGGTGATGACGCGGATACCGCGGCGGTGCGCGGCGTCCAGCAATTCGACGAAGTCCTCGACGGTGCCGAACTCAGGCAGCACCTTATAGAAGTCGCGGATGTCGTAGCCACCGTCGCGCAACGGCGAATCGTAGAACGGCGGGAGCCAAAGACAGTCCACGCCAAGCCACTTCACGTAGTCGAGTTGCTCGGTCAGCCCGCGCAGATCGCCGATGCCGTCAGAGTTCGAGTCGTAGAAGGCGCGCACCAGCACCTCGTAGAAGACGGCACGTTTGAACCAGGTGCGGTCCTCGGGCAGGATCCGGGCGTGGCTGAAGTCTTCGGCGGTGGGGTGCTCGACGACACCGTCCTCGACGTGACTGCCCTCCGCCGGGTCGTGGTCGGCGGATGCTCTGACACCGCTGTGCTTATCCATACGGCCTTCAACCTACCCACGTCGCGAGGAAACGAATCGGTGGAAAAATCTGCCGACGCTCACTTCGGTATCGTTCCGGCGTGGCCACACGTGATCACGGCGACCCCGGCGATGCACCGTCGATTCCTCCACCGCTGACGGAGGTCGTCAACTCCGTCCGCCCGACGGCCGCCGAGGAAGCCCGGACCATCGCCGCATCCACCAATACCGCAACATTGGCGACGCTGACGGCCGACGGGGATCCGTGGGCGTCATTCGTGACGTACGGATTGCTCGAGGGCGCCCCGGTGCTGTGCGTGTCCAACCTCGCCGAGCACGGCCGCAACCTGTTGGCCGACCCGCGGGCGAGCATCGCGATTGTCGCACCGACGTCGGAGACCGACCCACTGGCCAGCGGGCGGGTCACGCTCGCTGGGGTGGTGGAGCGACCTGCCGACGATGAACTCGCCGCCGCGCGCGAGGCACACCTTTCGGCCGTCGCCGCCGCCAAGTACTACATCGACTACAGCGATTTCACGCTGTGGGTGCTGCGGGTGCAGCGGGTGCGCTGGGTCGGTGGTTACGGGCGGATGGAGTCGACGACGGGTGAGGCGTATTCGGCCGCGCAGCCCGATCCGGTGCAACCGTTGGCGGCCGGCGCCGTCGCGCATCTCAACGCCGATCACGCCGACACGCTGGTCGCGATGGCCAAGGCGCTGGGCGGCTACCCGGACACCACCGCGGCGACCTGCACCGGCGCCGACCGGTACGGCCTCGACCTGCGGCTCACCACCGAGCGCGGGCTCGCCTACACGCGGATCGGCTATCCCAAGAAACTCGACTCGATCGACGAATTGCGTTCGGCCGCCGTTGAGCTGACCCGCCTGGCGCGCCGCGGCTGAAATACCATCACCTCATGACTGCGGCTCCCTCCGGGCGACCGGCCACCTGGCAAGCGGCGTTCGACCTGATCGCCACCCGCGGCCACGAGCGCCGTGAGGAGCCGTTCAAGTTGGCCAGCGGCCAGCTCAGCCACGACTACATCGACGGCAAGTACGCGATCGACACCGGTGAGCGGTTGACCATCGTCAGCCGCGCGGTCGCCGAGCTGGCTGAGAGCCGCGGCATCGAGTTCGACGCGGTGGGCGGGCTGACCATGGGCGCCGACCCGCTGGCCCACGGCGTCGCGATGGTCACCGGCAAGGCGTGGTTCTCGGTCCGCAAGGAGCAGAAGGCGCGCGGTCGCGAACAGTGGATCGAGGGCACCCGCTTGGCGCCGGGTACGCGGGTGTTGCTGGTCGACGACGTCATCAGCACCGGCGGCTCGACCGAGATCGCGTTCGACCGGGTGACCGCGGCGGGTGCGGTGGTCACCGGCGTGATCCCGATGGTGGACCGCGGCGACATCGCCGCCAAACGCTTTGCCGCGCGGGGCGTGCCGTTCGCCGCGCTGGTCACGTACCGAGACCTGAGCATCGAACCGGTCAAGGACGTCTGAACTCCGGTTAGGTCAGCCGATCGCGGCGGCCCAGTGCTCCGCCAGGTATTTGGTGGCGGCCTCGGTCTGCTGGGGTGAGGGCACCGTCACCGGCCCGTTGATGACGGGCAATGATTCCGCCGCCGCCTTGTCCAAAGTGCCGTCGGCGGCCATGTTGTCGGCGCGGACCGGTCGAACACCACCGAGCGCGAGCAAGTTCTGGCCCTCGTCGCTGTAGAGGAATTCCTGCCAGAGCCGCGCCGCGGCCGGGTGCGGCGCGTCTTTGTTGATCGCCTGGTAGTAGTACCCGGCGACGGTGTAATCCGGCGGAACTAACACCTGCCACGACGGCAGCTTCTTGCTTTCGGCGGCGTTGACGTAGTTCCAGTCGATCACGACCGGCGTCTGACCGGATTCGATGGTGGCCGACGTCGGGTTGACGGGGACGAAATTGCCCGCGTCGGCCAACTTCTGGAAAAACTCGACACCGGGCGCGATGTCGTCGACCGAACCCCCTTGGGACAGCGCAACCATCACCACGCCCGAGAACGCGGCACCGGCCTGGGCGGGGTCGCCATTGAGTGCCACCGCGCTCCGGTACTCCGGCTTCAGCAGGTCGTCGATGCGCGTGACCGGCGGCACCTTCGCCGAGTCGTAGCCGATCGACATGTAGCCGCCGTAATCGTTGACCCACGCTCCGTCCCGGTCTTTGAACGCCGAAGGGATGTCGTCGAAGTTGACCACCTTGTACGGCGCGAACATCCCGGTGTTGGCGAGCGCGACGGACTGTCCGAGGTCGAACACGTCGGGTGCGGTGTCGCTGCGCTTCTGCTGATTGGCCGCGTCGATCTCCTCCTGGCTCGACGCGTCGGGCTGCGCCGAGTTGACCGTGATGCCGTATTTGTCGGAGAACGCCCTGATGATCGCGCCGTAGTTTGCCCAATCCGGTGGTAGGGCAATCACATTGAGTTCACCCTCGTTCTTGGCCGCCGCAATCAGCCCGCCGATCCCGCCGAAATCCTCGGCCGACGTGGCTTCTGCGGCCTTGACACCGGGCTGGGTCCGCTCAGCGTCACCGCTCTGTTCCGGCGACGCGCACGCGACCGAACCGGCCAGCAGCAGAACGGATGCGGCGAACGGGGCCGCCAGAGTCGTGATCTTCAATGCCGAACCTTCCGATGGTCAGGAGTCGGCGCGGTGGTGCAGCGGTTACCGCACCGAATCGTCCCGGTGGATGACGCCGAGCGAGGCGCTCGAACCCTATCGCGGCGGTTGTGACGACGCACAACTCCCATCGGAGTTTGCCAGGCCGACCGCTTTGCCCGGCGTTAGCATTCTCGTGTGGCGCGACGCGAAGTTTCGGGGGACTTCGACTACCTGATCGACGATCCGGTCGATGTCGCGGATGCCGCCGATCCGGCGACAGAAGCGGACGCCGACGTCTTCGATCCCGACAAGGTGCCGGGCCGCGACATGATGTTCGACGCCTTCGACGAGAACAGCTGGTACTTCGAGCCCGCCCCGCCGCCCTGGTACCGAACTAAACGAAATCTCAGCATCTTGATCGCCGCCGCGATCGCGGCCGTCGCGCTCGTGGTCTCCGCCGTCCTGCTGGTGCTCCAGTCGCCTGGCGAGTCCGCCGACCAGGAGTCCGAACCGGTCCGCCCGACCGTACAGACCACGGCACCGGCGCGCACGCAATCGCAATCACCGAGCACCCCGCCACCGTCGCCACGGCCGGCTCCACCGCCACGCGTCCAGACGTCGGCGGCGCCGGTCGCCCCTCCGCCGCCGGCGACCAACCGACCGCGCACTCCACCGACCAGAGCCGGCCGCGACCCGGAGATCGGGGTGACGCGCACACCGGTCACGCGGTCGCCGATCAGCGTTGCACCGCAGCGCCCCAGCCAGTCCCAGCGATGAGTATGGCCGCATTCGAGCCCGAGGCCATGTTCGCCGCGGCGCCCGTCGCGGCGCTCGCCACCGTGGGTTCCGCAGGGGCGCCACACCTGGTGCCGGTCGTGTTCGCCGTGCACGCCGGGATGGCCTACACCGCCGTCGACGCCAAGCGGAAGTCGACGCGCAACCTCCGGCGGTTGAGCAACATCGAGGGCAACCCGCACGTGAGCATGCTCGTCGACCACTACGACGACGACTGGACGCAGCTGTGGTGGGTGCGTGTCGACGGCCTAGCCGAAATCCACTACAGCGGCGAAGAATTGGCGGCCGGATACACGCTGCTACGCAACAAGTATTCGCAGTATGAGCGAATCGCCCTCGACGGCCCCGTGGTCAGCGTGACCATCACGAAGTGGGCTTCGTGGCAGGCCTGAGCGCCAAATCGATCAAGCCCTTGTGCTCGCTGTCGGATAGGAGAATTGTGGTCTAACACACACTTTGGCGGCGGCAGCGCAGCCGTCGTGGAAGGGAACGTCATGGTTGACAAGACGACACATTCCCAGGGCGCCGGAGCCGCCCCGAACGCGGACAGTCCGGCCGCCATCCGCAATGTGGTGCTGGTGGGCCCATCGGGTGGCGGCAAGACAACCCTCGTCGAGGCACTTCTGGTGGCCGCAGGAGTCCTGACCAGACAGGGTTCCGTTCAGGACGGCACCACCGTCTGCGACAGCGACGACGCCGAGATCGCCCAACAACGTTCGGTAGGCCTTGCGCTCGCGTCCCTACGACACGACGGCATCAAGGTCAATCTCATCGACACCCCCGGCTACGCCGACTTCGTCGGGGAACTGCGAGCGGGATTGCGTGCCGCGGACTGCGCGCTGTTCGTGATCGCCGCCAACGAAGGAGTCGACGAACCCACCAAGGCGCTGTGGCTCGAATGCAGCCAGGTGGGAATGCCGCGCGCCGTAGTCATCACCAAACTCGACCACGCCCGCGCGAACTACCCCAACGCGTTGGCCGGCGCGCAGCAGGCGTTCGGCGACAAGGTACTTCCGCTGTACCTGCCCGCGAACTCACCGTGCACCGGGCTGATCGGGCTGTTGTCCGAGGCGCACTACGAATACGCCGACGGTAAACGCACCGCCACCCATGCACCCGACGACTCGTACGCCGACGCGATCTCCGAGCACCGCGGCCTGCTGATCGAGGGCATCATCGAGGAGTCCGAAGACGAGACGCTGATGGAGCGCTACCTCGGCGGTGAGGAGATCGACCGGTCGGTGCTCATCGACGACCTGGAGAAAGCCGTCGCAAGGGCGACGTTCTTCCCCGCGCTCCCGGTGTGCAGCGGCACGGGCGTCGGCACGCAGGAACTGCTTGAGATCATCACCGCCGGCTTTCCCTCACCGCCCGAACACCGGCTGCCCGAGGTCTTCACGCCGCAGGGCAAACCGCGCGCCGAGCTTCCGTGCGACCCGAACGGCCCGCTGCTGGCCGAGGTCGTCAAGACGACATCCGATCCCTACGTGGGACGGGTGAGCCTGGTCCGGGTGTTCTCGGGAACCATCGCTCCCGACTCGACAGTGCATGTGTCCGGCCACTTCTCGTCGTTCTTCGGCGGGAGCGGCTCCCTGACCGGCTCGCTCGCAGCGCACGAGGATCACGACGAGGACGAGCGCATCGGGTCGCTGTCCTTTCCGCTCGGCAAGCAGCAGCGTCCCGCTTCCTCGGTGATCGCCGGCGACATCTGCGCGATCGGACGTCTCAGCCGGGCCGAGACCGGTGACACGCTGTCCGACAAGTCCGATCCGCTCGTGCTGCGGCCATGGAGCATGCCCGAACCGCTGCTGCCCATCGCGGTGCAGCCACGAGCGAAGACCGACGAAGACAAACTGTCCGGCGGTCTGCAACGGTTGGCCGCCGAGGATCCGACCCTGCGCATCGAGCAGAACCCCGAGACACATCAGATCGTGCTCTGGACGATGGGCGAAGCGCACGCCAACGTCGTCCTCGATGCGCTGTCGCGGCGCTACGGCGTCGCCGTCGACGGCGTCGAGTTGCGCATTCCATTGCGAGAAACGTTCGGCGGCAAGGCCAAAGGACACGGGCGCCACGTCAAGCAGTCCGGCGGGCACGGCCAGTACGCGGTCTGCGACATCGAGGTCGAGCCGCTGCCCGAAGGCTCCGGTTTCGAGTTCATCGACAAAGTCGTCGGCGGCGCGGTGCCCCGCCAATTCATCCCGAGCGTCGAAAAGGGCATTCGGGCGCAGATGGAGAAGGGCGTCGGACCCGGCTACCCGGTCGTCGACATCCGCGTCACGCTGTTCGACGGCAAGGCCCACAGCGTCGACTCGTCCGACTTCGCCTTCCAGATGGCCGGCGGCCTCGCGCTGCGGGAAGCGGCCGCGGCGACCAAGGTGAACCTGCTCGAACCAGTCGACGAGGTGACGGTGCTGATTCCCGACGACTTCGTCGGCGCCATCATGGGCGATTTGGCCGGGCGGCGGGGCCGTGTGCTCGGCACCGAAAAGGTCGGCGACGACCGCACACTGGTCAAGGCCGAGATCCCCGAGGTCGAGCTGAGCCGCTACGCCATCGACCTGCGTTCGCTGGCCCACGGTGCCGGCACGTTCACCAGGACCTTCGCCCGTTACGACCCGATGCCCGACCACGCTGCCGCGAAGGTCACATCGACGGTGTGATCCGGGTCAATCAGCGGATTCTGCAGGCGCTGCCAGAGGGTTCTCAGGAGGCCTCCCTAGCGTCGCCGCCATGAAGGACCGGACGCATCTGCTGGCTCACGTGATCGTGACCGGGCTCCTGGCGGTCATCGTGATGGTCGCCGCCTGGCTCTGCCTGTTCAACGGCGCCATCTGAATGCATCACCGGGGCCGATCCCCACGCCAGCTGAAGCTGTTGACGTATTTGCCCATATCCAGGGCGATCTGGAGGTTGGCACCGGACGGTTTGCCGAACCCGAAGTCGGGGCTGAACTGGTGGTACGGCCCGACTGCCGCCGCAATCAACGCCAGGTCGTTCTTCACCGCGGCCACGACCAGAACCCGCATGCGCAGATAGCTGCTGTTGGCGCCTTGCGGCCAACAGTCGGCGACTTCGCCGTATCCCGAGTGGAAGCCGACCATCGCGTTGGGAATCTCGTACGCGGTCCGGGTGTCGGGAAAAGTGGCTTTCACCAACGACTTTGCGATCTCCTGCGCGGATCGGCCCGCGGCGGGTTCGCTGAACAACTGCAGCGTCCCACCGTCACCGGCGAGCAGTTCGGCGGTCACCCCGTTGGGCTTGGTGCTCACCCGATAGGCCGACTCCGGCGCGGGATAGGACACCGAGAACGCGCCGTCCGGCGAGGTGAAACGAGGGTTGATGGACACCGGGGTGCCGGTCGGCGGCCGCCCGCAGTCGGGTGGGCATACGTAGCGCACCGGCGGCTTGGCCATCATCGCCGACATCCCGACCAGGGCGGCGGCGATCACTGCGATCACGGCAAACCATGTCAGCACCAGCCGCCTGCGTGACGTCCGCCGCGGCGCCGCGGCCGCGTATGCACCGGCCGGAACCGCGTATCCGGGAAAGAAATTCGTCGGTGCGCTCATTCGGGGTCACCGCGAACCGGCCGCGATTCGCGCCTCGCCCGGCGTGATGAGCGCGACGACGCGCGCGTCGCCACCCCGCACGCCGGGCAGAACGCCATGTCAGGCACGACGTGTCCACAGTGCGGACACAACAGCGGTTCCTCCGCACGGATCTCGTCGTGTGCCTCGTGCAGCAACGCCAGGTGTAGACCCAACCGCAGCAACAGCAGCGCCACCCCCGCCAGCAGGAGGTAGGCCACCAACATCAGCACCTGCGGGACGCGGGCGACGTCGATCAGGCCCAGCGCCAGATATACGCCCAGCACGGCGACCGCGAAGCCGATCAGCATTGCGCGCACGACACCCGGACGTTGGTCGCGTTTGCTCGGGGGCCGGGTGAACCACAGTGCGGCACCGATCAATCCGCCGGTCGCCGCGGCGATCAACGGCGCCGCCAGCCCCCGGATGCCCGCCTCGACCAGCAGGCTCTCCATCGGCCGCTTGCTCACCACGCCGGTGCCGAACTGCGGAGCCAGCCGCGTGAGCGTCGCCGCCGCGGAGAAGCTCAAGGCGCCCAGCGCCCCGATCATGAAGCCGTCCAGCGCTTCTCGCGAGAATGGCCGCGTCAGGCGAACGATCACGGCGGGTGACAACATCAGGAGGACCCCGCCGAGCGGAATCGCGATGCCCATGCGCAGCATGCGCTCACCGATGATCGCCGAACCCAACGCCACACCATACGATTTGGCGAACACCGCACCGGTCAACGACGCCCAGCCCACCCCGAGCCCCACCGCCACGGCGACCGTGAGAACCAGTGTGCCGATGGGAAAGTCGCGAAACGCATCCGACTCGCGCAAGTACAGGACGAACAACAGCGGCAGTCCCAGCGCGGCGACCGTCACCACGGCGGCGGGTAACCGCAGGAACGCGAACGCGATCAGCGCCGCCACCAACACGACAAGGCCGATCCGGAATGCGGTGCGTGAGCGCTGCGGCAGATGCGGGAACAGCGAGCTCGCGACCGAGACCTGCAGAAGGTGTTCGTTCGGCGCGGCGCTGAAATCGAGCGGCCGCAACCAGTCCGGGCCCTCCCGCCGCCGCGGTGTCAGGTGACATCCGCACAACCCGCAGTACTCGCCCGCAGGCACGTCGGTCTTGCAGACCCGGCACTCGGCGGTCGGCACGCTGTCGTCGTCACCGGTGGTCATGCGGCCGCCTTCTGAAGCGTGAGTACATTGCGCACGAGGTTGTCGACGTCGGGGGTGCCGAGGCCGGTCACCAGGTCATAGCCGGGCAGCGCGTCTGCGACCGCGTTACCTCCGAGGGTAACGTCGCGGAAGGCCGGCAGCTCGGCGCCCCGCGAGATGCGGTACAGCAGCGGGTTCAGGTCGCCGAGCGGGCGGCCGCCGTTGGCGAGCAGGTACTGGTTCATCACCGCGGCCAGGCCCGCCCAGATCGGTGCCGACTGCGACGTGCCGCCACCGACCAACGCCGTCTGCTGAAACACGATGCGCACACCGGTGAACGGGTCCGCGACGGCCGCGACGTCCGGAGTCAGCCGGCGGTCGATGTCGCGGTGGGGCCACACCTCGCGCTGCCAGTCGGGACGGTCGAACACCGCCGAGACACCGCCGCCCGTGCCCACCGACAACGGCACGTCGAACCAGGCCTGCTCGGACAGCCACCGACCGTCGCTGTCCGTGGACAGGGTGGTGCCGCCCACATCGGTCATCTCGGGCAGCGAGGCGATCGAGTCCAGGCCGACGTCGGACTCGCCCGGCGGCGAGGACCAGTCGTCGCCGCCTTTGCACTCGAGGCCCGCCAGGTCGCCACTGGCGTTGAACGCCGTGGTGCCGTGTGACTGCGCGGTGGCCAGCGCCGAGCGCACGGGGGCGAGGTCGGCAGCCGTGATCAGCTTGTCGCAGCCCCACCCGATGGAGAAGCTCCACACGGCGCCGGGATACCGGCGGTCCGTCTCCTCGAGCATCTGGCCGATGCGTTCGAACGCGCCGTCGGCGGTGACGGTCGGAAGCGCACTGACCACGACCTTGCGCGCATCGGGAGCGACCGCGTGCGCCACCTGAAGGTCCATCGTGGCTTCCCCGCGCGGTTCGTCGAGTTCACCGATCACCTCGGGGGTGAAGCGGGGCAGGTCGTAAGTGTCGGCGAAGCTGTCGAAGTCGGCCTGGTCGAAGCCGTCGAAGGCGAAGAACACGATTGTGGTGCCCTTGCCTGTGTAGCCGGCCGCGGCAAGCGGTGCGGCGTTGTAGGTGTTGCGCAGCGCCTCGGGAGTCAGGCCCTTGTCCGGCACATCCAGCGGCAGCGTCCAGATGTGCGACGTGTGGTGCGGCATGTAGCCGAGGATCCGGCCGATCTCAGAGACCTCCTCGCGCAACGCATCCGGCACGTCCGGTTGTTGCGGGGATGCGTAGAAAACCTGGCCGCGGCGGCCGCGGTAGTCACGGACCTCGACGTCGAACGCATCCGCGACGGACGCCGCCGGTCCTTCCACCACCGCCCAGGGATGACCGGGGCGCCAGCGAACGGAAAGACCGTGGCCGTCGGCCCATGCGTACATTCCCACGGGGCGGTGTTCGTCGCGCAGCGCCATCGTCAGCTGAACCCCGCTGTCGAGCGAGGGCCCCAGATCGGTCGAGCTCGCCAACAGGTAGGAGTACGGCCCGGCGATCACCTCGCCGCCGAAGCGCGCGGAGACGGGGCGCAGATCGGAGACGAGTACGAATACGCCCACCGTGATCAGCGCCAGCACGCCGAGATGCCGCACACTCACGGACGTCAGCGTATTTCGAACCCGGGTCGATGGACGGCTAGTGGTCGCCCGGGATCGCCGTCGGCGCAGGCGGTGCGGTCACCGTCGGCGAGAACGGGTTGGGTCCCGGCGAGATGCGCGGCGCCTTGTCGGTGGTCTCGACCGGCGGCGGAGGCGGCGCCTCGGTCGTGGTTGTCGTAGTGGTCGTCGTGGTGGTCTCTTCTGGCGCCTTCTCCTCGGTGGAGCACGATGCGCTGAACACGACCATCGCGACCGCGGCGGCACCACCCGCGACGGCGGCGATGCGACGACCGATCTGAGCTGACCTCATGGTTGCAGTCCTAACTGTTCCGACCGGTGCGGAGAAGGCTTCAAGATCAAAGCCGGCGTTCGAACTCTAACCCAAGATCGGGACGCTCGCTCAGTTCGAAATCGCAGCTAGGGACACTGCGGGAACTAGGAACCGGACTTCAGCGCGCCCAACGCCTCGGCCAACGTCGGATACAGCGAGAAGACCTGGTCGAGGCCGGTCAGCTGAATCGGCCTGCTGGTCGCGGGCCCATCGGCCACCACCGCGAAGCGGGCCGACTTGCTGACGGTCTCGTGCGTCGCGACCAGCGCCTGCAAACCCGCGGACGCGAGGAAGTCCACCGCCAGCAGGTCGACGATGAGGGCGGAGGGCTCCTGCGCGAGCGCCTCGGTGATCGCCGCCTGGAACGCCGGAACCGTGGCGAGGTCGACGTCACCGCCGACCGTCAACACAGCGATGCCGTCCTCGTGGGAGATCGAAGTGGTTATCGGCTCAATTCGTGACAACGGTGGTCCTCCGGTAGGCGCCGCCACCACGACGGCAATGGGGCGAGCTTAACGCGTCGCGTCCTGCCATAGATCAGTGCTTCAGCGGTTCATGCTGCGATACGCAGGCTAATGTCGAGAAGAGACTTGTGCGCTGGGTGATTCCGGTGTGAGCGCGAGCTGGGAGGGCCGACTGCCGCGAACATGACCGACACCGCAGACTTTCACCAGCGCTACGAACGCGAACGAGCGAGAGCCGACGATCTCGCCGATCGCGACGTGTTCCGCAGCGCGTTGGTGAACTCGCTTCAAGAGGGTTTCTTCATCACCGACGCCACCGGGTGCGTCGTCGAGATCAACGACGCCTTCGCCGAGGTCACCGGATACGGCGAGGAGGACCTGCCCTATCCGATGCCTCATCCCTGGGCGGTCGACGGGGTCGCGGCCGACGATCGCAGGGCCGCGCTGGTGCGCGACGGACGCATGACGGCCGAAACCAAGATCAGGCACCGCGACGGACGCACGCGCTGGGTCGCGATCAGCATCAACGCCGTCCCCGACCACAACTCGCGGCGCGGTCTCTATGTCGGCACCATCCGCGATGTCACGGCGCCCCGCGCCGCGGCGGAGCGCGACCGGGCGATGGCGCGGTTGGCGACGGCGGTGAGCGTCGCCAAGGACGTCGACGAGGTGCTGGCGATAACGCTCGCGCAGTGCCGCGTTCCGTTGGATGCGCAGCGTCTGATCGCGGTGACGTGGCCGAAGGCCGACGGTGAGGAGCCGACCGTCCGGGTGGCCGGTGAACCCGCGGTCACCTCGTGGAGGGACCTCGGCGAGGACTGGCGCCGTACGTTCGAGGACGCCCGCACGTGGATACCGCTGACGGTGACGCCGGTCGGCGCGGTGCCCAGCGCCGGCACCACCAGGGGCTTCGTCGCCGTGCTCTCCGGTGCGCGGGACGTCGTGCTGTGCCTCGAGCACCAGGTTCCGCGGGTGGTCAGCGCGGAGGACCGGCGACTGGTCTCGGCCCTCGTCGGCCACCTCAGCTCGGCTTTGCAGCATGTGCGGCAGTTCGAGAGCGCCAGGGAGACATCGCTGACGCTGCAGCGCTCGCTGCTGTCCCCGATCGATCTGCCGCCGGGATTCGCCGTGCGCTACGAGCCCGCCGTTCATCCGCTGGAGATCGGTGGCGACTTCTATGACGTGCTTCCCGTCGGTGACGGCCGGATCGGCATCGTGGTCGGGGACTGCGTGGGGCGCGGACTCGCGGCCGCCGCCGTGATGGGACAGCTGCGTGCGTCGACGCGCGCGCTGCTGCTCACGGGGGCGCGACCGTCGACGGTGCTCGAACACCTCGACGCCGTCGCCGAGTTCATCCCGGACGCCTACTGCACCACTGTGTTCGTCGCGATCGTCGACACCGTGTCCGCATCCGTGGAGTACAGCAACGCCGGTCACGTCCCGCCGGTGCTGGTGCCTACAACCGCGTCACCGCAACTGCTCGACGAGGCGAGCTCGGTCCCCCTGGCCGTGACGCACTCGCGGCCCCGCCCGCAGACGACGCATCCGTTACCCGCGGGCTCGACACTGATGCTCTACACCGACGGCCTGATCGAACGCCGTGACCGGTCGATCGACTCCCAGATCGACCGGATGTCGGCGGTGTTGGCCGATACCGCGAGGATGCCCATCGAAGGTGTCGCCGACGCGGTGCTGCGCGCGTTGGTGCCTGACGGTGGTTTCGACGACGACGTGGCAATCGTGATCTACCGGTCGCCGAAGGCCTCCCTCGTCATCGACGACACCGCCACCGCGGAGAAGTTGACCGAGATCCGGCACCGGTTGGCGGCCTGGCTGGCCGCCAACGGCGCCTCCGACGAGTCGGTTTCCGATCTCATCCTCGTCGTCAACGAGGCCTGCTCCAACAGCGTCGAGCACGCCTATCGCGGGCACGAGCCGGGGCGCATGCGCATCGAGGCCGAGATCCACGACACGGCGATCCACGTGCGGGTCACCGACTTCGGGTCGTGGAAGGCGCCGCCTCCCGATCCCGGCACCCGAGGCCGGGGCCTGTTGTTGATGCGCGCCGTCAGCGATCGCGTGGACCTCGACGGCACGGCGGCCGGCACCACCGTGGATATGACGTTTCAGTTACCGGAGATTCGAGTTTGAACCAGCTCTGCCCCCCTGGACACCGCTGTCGTGGTATTACAAATATTGGCAAGGAACGTCTGTCGGGAAGAGGCAGCAATGCGGGCTATGTGGCGTGCTCAGAGGCGGTGGAGCCTCTAGGACATCGGGAGGTTCTGTGATCGGACTCGCTCACACTGCCGTCCATTGGTGTGCTTTTTTGACGGTGGGGGACGCAAAGTAGTGACCCGCAACCAGTTCCGGCTCGAGCCCGGGGGCGCTGAGGCGCCACCGGTGGTCACCGCGGTCGGCGAGATCGATTTGGCGAACGTCGACGAGTTCAGCGACGTGTTGACGCGCGCAGCCGCGGACAATTCCTCCGTCACGGTCGACCTCACCGAGGTCACCTACTGCGACAGCGCCGCCCTGCGGGAGCTGTTCTCTCTCGCGGCGAACGCCAAGCTCGAGTTGGTGGTGCCCTCGAACGGGCCGATCACCACGCTGCTCGGTATCTCCGGCCTCGACAAGGTCGCGACGGTCACCGTCGTCGACTGAGCGGATCGCCGTGCCAGCACCCAGTTTTCAGCCTCGCCAGCACCCCGAGCTGATCACGCTTTTGCACCGGATCCTCGAACGCTTGCAGGCCGACGTGTCGAACACCCTGGGGGTTGCCGTCACCGTCCACGACAAGCGGTTCAACGAGGACGCGTCTGCACTTGCGACGCTCGGTATCGAAGAGAAGATGCTCGCAGCTCAGCTGTCTGGGCTGGGCGGCCCCGTTGCCGACGCGCTGACCCATCAGGTGCCGGTGCTAAGCCTCGATCTGTGGACCGACGACCGCTGGCCCGGGCTGACCTTCGATGCGGCCGCCGACCTCGCCGGCGGGATCACGGGCGACTTGAAAGCCGTACACGGAGCGGCGGCGGTACCGGGCTTCTGGCGCGAGGACGCGGCGATTGTGCTGTCGTGCACGCTAACCGAGCCCGCCTCGGCGGTCACCGTCACGACGCTGGCCGCCTACGAGCAACTCGTCTCGGCGGCCCTCGTCACCACCGCGGCCCAGAACGAGGCCGCGTTCGAGGACCTGCTGGCCGCGCTGCAGTCGCGCGGGGCGATCGAACAGGCCAAGGGCGCGTTGATGGGGTTGGTCGGCTGCGACGCCGAGCAGGCGTGGAGCATGCTGCGTCGCGCGAGTCAGGAGTTCAACGTCAAGCTGCGCGAACTGGCGGTGGCGTTGTTGGAACACGTCAGCGGTCGTCCGGCCCAGCAGCCCGGCGTCGCCGAGCCGATCGCTCCGCAGCAGTCGGCGCGTGCCGCCGCTCAGCTCTTGTGGACGGCGATGGCGCACGAGCAGCGTCGATCCAACGGGCCGTAGCGTCTGGCCCCTGCTGTCAGCGCCGTGCTGTCAGGGTCCGTGTTTGGCCGCCGCCGCGGCGGCGGCCTCCGCCTCGAGCTCCTCTTCGAGCGCACCCTCGTCGCGGCCGAGCGCGATCGTGGCGGCAGCCATCGCGACGACGGCGGCTGAGATCGCGATCGCCTTCACGCCGCCGACGGTCATGTGCTCACCGAGGACCACCGCGCCCAGCACGACGGCGACCACCGGTTCGAGAACCAGCATCGTCGGCACCGAGGTCTGCAGGGATCCGGCGTGGAACGCGGACTGTTGCAGGAACACCGCGAGGACGCCCAGCACGAGGAGCAGATAGAGCGCAGGGGTGGTCACCACCTTGCCCACGCCGCCGTTGGCGAGCAGGAACATCACCAGCTTCGTCAGCAGCGCGACGACCCCGAACAGCAATCCGACCGCGACCGCGAGCAGCACCGCACGTTTCCACCCGGCGGTGCGGACGGCCAAGATCACACACGCCGTCACCGCACCGGCGCAGACGACTGCCACGAGAACGGAAAGGGGAACGGACGCCTCGTAGTCACCGGGTCGGGTCTTGGCAAGCACCACGAACACCGCGAGCGCGGCGGTGAGCACCATCGCCCACATCCACTCCCGGCGAGTGACCCGACGGTTGGCGAGCCGGGCGCTCAGCGGCAGAGCAAACAGGAGAGCCGACGTCAGGATGGGCTGAACAAGCAGCAGCGAACCCTTGATCAAAGCGAGGGCCTGAAAGCCATAGCCTGCCAGCGCGGCGGCCGTGCCGGCCCACCACAGCGGCCTGCGCAGCAGCGTCGTCACCATCACGGTGCTGATGCCGTGCTCCTCCGGTACGTCCAAGGTGGCGCGCTGCCTAACCACGATGCCGATCGCCAAGAAGACCGCGGCGAGCAGGGCGAGCAGGACGACCAGACCCTGATCTACCACGAGGGGCCTACCAAAGCGTTTCGCTCCCTTCCGGCCAGGCTGCGCACATCGGACAAGAACAACATACGGACCGCGGGCCTGCGCGCCTGGCTCGGAGGCAGCGACCGTTTGCGAGGTTTGGTGCCCCACCTATCGGGGCATCAAACCGATCATGAATCTGCGACGTTTGCTTGTGCTGGTCGGTGCGGTGGTCCTTCTGGTTGGAGTCATCGCCATGCTGGTCCCAGTGTCGATCTCCGGGCCGGACAACCAGAAGATCTCGTGCGGCAATGCCATCGCCGCGGACGACTCCGAGGCCAGCCAGGCCAACAGCAACGATCCCAACCAGCTGAAGAACCTCCCGATCATCGATGAGCTGACTGAGGATCCGCCGGACTATGTCGCGCAGTGCCACTCGGCGGTGTCCGATCGTCGCATGTGGTCGATTCCGGTCGCGATCATCGGTCTGGTCGTGCTGGTCGCCGGATTCCTGGTCGGCGGCCGCAACGCTCGGGCAGGCTGACGCCAGTCGAGGTCGGCCGGCATCGACCCAGCCGGGCCTTCGACGCTAGCTGGCCTCGCGGTCGCCCGTGACCACCCGCAGTGATGGTGCTGTGCGCTCGGGGGCGATCCGATCGTTGACGGTGGCGACGACGGTGTCGACGCGGTTGACCGCCCGGTCGCACAGACCACGGACTTTGTCGCTGACGGAGTCGACGTCGTCGGCGGCGCTCAACAGGTAGGAGCGCACGTTGACGCGCAGTCGCTCGCCTGCGGCTCGAGCGCGGCGGCGCAAGTGATCGTCGATCTCGACCGTGACGTAGGGCATCACGCGAAGCTTCATGAACCCACCCTAGACGCCGGCTGTCGATCGGCGGTCTGTGCGAGCGGCCGGCCCGCGGACTCCCGCAGCGTGATGATCGTCGCGAGCGAGACCACCGCGGCGACGACCAGGTACCACGCTGGCGCGAGATCGTTGCCGGTCTCGGCGGTCAGCCAGGTGACCACGTACGGGGTGGTGCCGCCGAATCCGGCGACGCAGATGTTGTAGCCGATCGAGAATCCGCTGTAGCGCACGGTGGTGGCGAACAGTTCGACACCGGCCGACACCGCGGTGGAGACGTAGATCGACTCGATGACCGCCAGACCGCAGTGGGCGGCGATCGCGGCGACCAGCGACCCGGAGTTGAGCAGCAGGAAGAGCGGATAGCCCAGAACCGCGAAGGCCACCGATCCGGCGATCAGCATCGGCCGACGGCCGATCCGGTCCGACAGCGCGGCCAACGGAAGGATGAGGACGAGCGCGACGAGGCTGGCCAGCGTGACCGACAGGAAGGCGTCGGTCTTGGAGAACTCGAGCGTCTGGATGAAGTAGGTCGGCAGGAACGTGAACACCACGTAGTAGCCGACGTTGAAGACGATGAACATGCCGACGACTTGCAGGATCGGCCGCCATGACGTCGTGAACGCCTCACGCAGCGGCGACTCCGCGACGCGGTCGGTCTTGCTGAGCTCGGCGAAGTGGGGCGTGTCGTCGAGGCGCAGCCGGATGTAGAGGCCGACGAGGCCCAGCGGCCCGGCGATCAGGAAGGGGATGCGCCAGCCGTAGTTCTCCATCGCCTCGGTGGGCAGCAGCGCCTGAAGCAGGGTCACGGTGATGGAGCCGAGCAGGAAGCCCAGCACGCCGGACCACGCCATGAAGGTGATGGTCAGCCCGCGGCGGCGTTGGGTTGCGAACTCCGCGAGATAGACGGCGCCTCCGCCGTATTCACCGCCGGCGGAGAACCCCTGCAGGCAGCGCAGGAGCAGAAGGAGCAGCGGCGCTGCGACGCCGATCGAGGCGTAGGTGGGCAGGACGCCGATGAGGACGGTCGCGCCCGACATCAGCAGGATCACCAACGCCAGGACCCGTTGCCTGCCGATCTTGTCGCCCAGGGGGCCGAAGACGAATCCGCCGAGCGGACGCATGAAAAAGGCGGCCGCGAATATCGCGAACGTGTTCAGCAGTGCCGCCGTCTCGTTGCCCGCCGGAAAGAAGTTGGCCGCGATGTATGTCGCCAGGAAGCCGTAGATAGCGAAGTCGAACCACTCGACGGCGTTCCCGATCGACGCACCTGTGATCGCCTTCCGCACATCGCTTGGCATCCGACCTCCCGAAAGTAAGCGCTGCGCTGAGCATTTCGCTTACCGGGCCGGTAAGCGCCCTACGAAGATATCGGGCTGGCCCCCCGCCCGCGAGCGGCTGCGTGTGTTCATCAGTGGTCAGAACGGCGCGGGATCGGTGTCCGTGGTGTCAACGCCGGCGTCCGTGGCGATTTTCCACAGGTCATCGTCCTGCGGTGGTGGCCTGCTGGGTTGGGTGGTCGCGGGCGCGGCCCACCTCTTGCGGTCGAGGGCGTTGAGGGCGCGCTCGCTTTCGATTCGTTGAAGCCGGTCTTGGGCACGCGTTCGTCGGCGGCGCGGCATCATCGCGCCTTTGTCGCCGTGTCGTGCTGGCCGGGTGGGCACGGGCAGGGTGGCGGTGGTGGTGTCCCAGCCGGGGTAAAACAGCCGGCTTCCGGGGTGGGTGAGATAGGTTCTGCCCGACGGTGCGGTCCACAGGACGGTTCCGTCGGGATGTTGCTGATCGCCCCACCCGCCGAATGTCTTGAGTAAGTGATGAATTCGGCACAGGCACTTGAGGTTCGACGGATGGGTGACACCCGCCGGAGAGGGTGTCGTGTGGTCAAGGTCGCAGAAGTCGGCCGGGCGAGTACAACCGGGAAACCGGCAGGTCATATCGCGCATTCGGACAAATCGTGCGGTCTTGCCCGAAGGCCGATAGCCGGTCTCGGGCGCGGCGGGCGGTTTGTGAACCCACTGGACCTTGGCCCCGTTCTTGATCAGCTCAGCCAACAACGGGGTCGGGATCAGCCCACCGCCGATGATCAGTGCCGCAGCGGATCTCGGCTTCGGCCGCTCTGCCGCCGGTTCGGCAGGTTGCGGCTCTGCCGCCGGTTCGGCAGGTTGCGGCTCTGTCGCCGGTTCGGCAGCTTGCGGCTCTGTCGCCGGTTCCACCGGCCCGGCCGCCGGCTCTGCCGTCGCGGATTCGGCAGGTGTTGCGGGTACGGGTTCTGTGTTCGGAGCGTTGGCTTCGCTGATGACATTGATGACGAAGTGCGCTGCGCGGGGATCGTCTTGTCCGGCTGACGGGCAGTCGGGACTACCGCATTTGCAACTCAATCCCTCGGCGTTGGCGGCGATGGCGCCGAGCGCTTCGGAGCGGCGCTGTCCTGCGGTGCGCGGATCGTCTTTGCACACCTGGCTCGATAGCTGCGCGAGCCGGCGTTTGAGCAGTTCACCATCGGCGATGCTCAATCGGCCCCACAGCGACATCGTTCCAGTCACGTCATCACGCTTGCCCAAACGCACATCCCGGTTCTGGGCGGCCTCGCGCATGCGCCGGCGTGCGTCGGGATCGTATTCATCGACAAGGGAGTCAATCGCTGATTCCAATCGCGCCACCGACAACCCACCCCACTCGCCGGCACGCTGCGCGATCGCAGTGTCGATGCGCTCGGCGATCTGCGAGTCCACGATCAGTTGTGTGCGCCAGGTGATCGTCGACACCAGCGCCGCACTCAACCGCCCCTGCGTGAACAGCGCCGCGACTTTTGGGAGCCGCTCGCGCAGCGCCATCGCGATGCACATCTGCCTCGAAGCCGCCCGGTCCCCGACCCCCATCGCCGCCGAGATCTCCGCCGACGCCATCCGCCACCCGTCGACGGCCAGATGATCCCGCTCCTCATCGGGTTCGGTGTAGCGCGCGGTCAACTCCGCGGTGGCGGCCAGCCGCCGCGCGGCCAGCATCGCCTCAGAGCGCGCACACTCCTCGATCGCGGCCACGACTGTCTTGTCGTCGGCGTCCACGAAGTCGGACTCGAACATGCGTTCGATTATGCCATCGCCCACCGACAAGTCGGGACTGTGATGTCTCAGCACATCGGTGACAGTTCTGCATCAGGACATCGGTGACGGTTGGTGTGTCAGGACTTCGGTGACG